>NZ_JBQSWW010000013.1:0-84587 GCF_052377515.1 Arthrobacter sp. AOP36-C1-22
GATCCAGCACTGGCTCGGTGTGATCGGCATGCCGCGCCGGTATGCGGACTACCTGCCCGAGGACGGCTTCACCACCATGAACCAGTTCTCCACGGTGTTCGCCTTCATCCTGGGCCTGTCGATGATCCCGTTCTTCTGGAACGTCTGGATCACCGCCCGATCGGCCAAGCGCGTCGAGGTCGATGATCCATGGGGCTTCGGTGCTTCGCTGGAATGGGCGACCTCCTGCCCGCCGCCGCGGCACAACTTCCACTCGATCCCGCGGATCCGCTCCGAACGTCCTGCCCTGGACCTGCACCATCCGGAGCTTTCGGCCCGGGTGACGCCCACGGCCATGGCAGCCTCGGTGTTCGGCCCCGCAGACCAGAAGGACGTGTAGCCATGAAAGTTGAAACCGGACTCTTCCTCGTCCTGTTCCTGTTCTTCGTCCCGGTGATGGTCTTCTACGGCATCATGACCGATTGGAATGAATGGGTCGGCATCCTGGCCCTGGGACTGTGCGCAGGACTCGGCCTGATGGTCGGCTTCTACCTGTACTCGACCGCCAAGCGCGTCGGAGACCGGCCCGAGGATCGCGTCGACGGCGAAATCCACGAGAACGCCGGTGTCATCGGAACCTTTGCTCCGTGGAGCTGGTGGCCGCTCGTCCTGGGCACCGCCGCCGCCACCGGATTCCTCGGCATCGCCGTTGGGTTCTGGGTCACCTACATCGGCGCAGGCCTGTGTGTGATCGCGCTGGTCGGCTGGGTCTACGAATTCAGCCGCGGAGACCACGCCCACTAGGCAACGGTCCAACGTCATCAGGGGCGGTTCCTTCCTCCAGGAGGGAACCGCCCTTTTTGTGCGCCCACGGCCCCGCAGGGTCCTGCGGCGGCAACGGTAGGATGGTCACCAAGAAGCACATTGATGAATGGTGGGTACCGCATGTCGCATAGACCGCCCGTTCCGGTTGCCGGAACCCTGGATGCCTCATCGCCGCTGAAGAAGCATGAGCAGGTGAAACAAATCCTGCGCCACCATGCCACGGCGGTCTGCGACCCGGGCCGGGCCATTCCTTCCGAGCGCGAGCTGACCGAACAGTTCGGGGTCGCCAGGATGACCATCAGGAATGCCATCGATGCACTGGTCGACGACGGCGTGCTCGAACGCATCGTCGGTGTCGGGACGTTCGCCGCCTTCCCGAAGGTCGATCTCCAAGTCAAGCTGACCTCCTACAGCGAGGAGATGGTCCGCCGCGGGATGGTCCCCACGGGGAGGGTCCTCCGTTTCGACGAGGTCCCCGCCACCGGTCAACTGGCCCGCGAAATGGAATTGGATGACGGTACCCCCGTGGTCCGTCTGCGTCGCCTGCTGTTGGCCGACGGCCTGCCCATGAACTTGGACGAGAACTACCTGCCCTCCCACCGGGTTCCGGGGTTCCTTGATGATCCGGCACCCAGACAGCTATACGCCTCATTGAACGAGAGGTACGGGCTGGTCATGCAGTGGGGCGAGGACCAGGTCGAGGCGACGGCGGCGACCCATCACGACGCAAAGCATCTGGGGGTCGATGCGGGTACCCCGCTGTTGAAGATCCAACGCCATGCCTACGTCAAACGCGAGCTCGTGGACTATTCCGTCTCGCTCTACCGCGCGGACCGCTATAAGCTCTTCGTGCCGCTCCAGAGGCCCGGGACACGCCAGCCCCGCTCCCTCTGACGCACTGACCGGCCCCGGGCCCACAGGAGCCCCCTGGGACCGTGCGGGGATACGGTACGGTGACGGCGCCCCTTCGGAACCGGCGGCATCCGATGCACCGGGCCAACGTCACGACCGCACGGGCTCCCGCCCGGCCGGCTTAATCTGAGGACTGCTAGCGGGGGAGTGCCGCCTTCATCCCTCCCCGAGGCGTCCGGAAGCGATCGCGCGGCACCCCAACATCCCCACCGCCATCGGGGCTGACCTCGACCCCGACCGGCTATGCACCCGGTACAGAGCGGAACCCCGTTCTTCGATTCAGTGCCAGGGATCCACGGGGACGAGGCGTTCGGCACGGGAGGTGGATGCAACACAAGGGACCCCGACCTCAAAGGTCGGGGTCCCTCGTGGTGCCGAAGCCGCTAGTGTCTAGCGATCGATCGATGCGTCTTCCGACGACTCCTCGATGGCCGGGGCGTGGTGGCCATGGGCGGCCTCCAGCTCGGACGGGGTCACCGGTGCGACACGATCTTCGAAGAAGAACTTCGAGACCGCACCACGCGCCTTCTCACCGCGGCTGACATGACCCGTGCTGTCGGCTTCCGCCGGCATGACCTCGTGGGATTCGAAGGCAACCAGTTTATAGCGCTTGTAGACGTCCAGCTCGGCGTGCTGCTCCGAGAAGCCGCCCTCGGGCGACATCTGGATGACGCCGGCCTCACGGCCGTGCAGCACGATCTCGCGGTCCTTGCGCTGCAACGCCAGGGCGATGCGGCGGGCCACGATGAACCCGAGGATCGGTCCCAGGAAGAACAGCACCCGCAACCAGTACGTCACGTCGTTCAGTGACACGTGGAAGTGCGTGGCGATGAGGTCCGAGGAGGCCGCGCACCACATCACGCAGTACCAGATGACGCCGGCCACGCCGACACCGGTGCGGAACGGGGCGTTGCGCGGACGGTCCAGCAGGTGGTGTTCGCGGTCGTCCTTGGTGACCCATCGTTCGATCCACGGCCACGCGAACATGGCGCCGATGAGGATTGCTGCAGGAATCATCGGGATCAGCACGTTCAGGATGAGGTTGTTTCCGCCCCACGGGAACGGGATGATCCATTCCAAGCTGAAGTTGCCCAGATAACCAGGCATCAAACGCAGGGCGCCATCAACCCAACCGATGTACCAGTCGGGCTGGGTACCGGCCGAGACGGGGGAGGGGTCGTAGGGTCCGTAGTTCCAGATCGGGTTGATCTGGAAGAAGCCCGAGATCAGCGCAACGATGCCGAAGACGATGAAGAAGAACCCACCGGCCTTCGCGGCGTAGACCGGGCCAACCGGGAAGCCGACGACGTTGTCGTTGGTCCGGCCGGGGCCGCGGTACTGCGTGTGCTTGTGCACGACGACCATGAACAGGTGGATGCCGATCATCAACAGGATCAACGCGGGAACCAACATGATGTGCATCATGTACAGGCGCCCGATGATCGCTGTTCCGGGGAATTCCCCGCCGAACAGGAAGGCCGAGATGAAGGTACCAACGACCGGCAGTGCCTTGATGACACCGTCGATGATGCGCAGGCCGTTGCCCGAGAGCAGGTCGTCCGGCAGCGAGTAGCCGGTGAAACCGGCTGCCATCGCGAGGATCAGCAAGGTGCCTCCGACGACCCAGTTCAGCTCGCGCGGCTTGCGGAAGGCCCCGGTGAAGAACACCCGGAGCATGTGCACCGATACGGCTGCCACGAACAGCAGCGCGGACCAGTGGTGGACCTGGCGCATGAAGAGCCCGCCACGAACGTCGAAGGAGATATCCATCGTCGAGGCCATGGCCACCGACATGTGGACGCCCTTGAGCGGGTTGTAGCTGCCTTCGTAGACGGTGTGGGCCATCGAGGGATCGAAGAAGAACGTCAGGAACGTTCCGGAGATCAGCAGGATGACGAAGGTGTACAACGCCACCTCGCCGAACATGAACGACCAGTGGTCGGGGAAGATCTTGCGACCGAATTCCTTGACCATGGCCGAACCGCCGACACGGGTGTCAACGAAGTTCGCAATCTTGCCGGTCGAGGTCTTGGGACGGTACTCAGTAGTTGAGGACATGATTAGCCACGCTCCCAGTAGCTCGGACCGACGGGCTCATGGAAGTCGCTCTGGGCGACCAGGTAGCCCTCCGAATCGACAGTAATCGGAAGTTGCGGAAGTGCGTGACCGGCCGGACCGAAAATGACCTTGCATTCCTGCGTGAGGTCGAAGGTGGACTGGTGGCACGGGCACAGCAGGTGGTGCGTCTGCTGCTCATACAGGGCAACGGGGCAACCCACGTGGGTGCAGATCTTGGAGTAGGCCACGATGCCGTCGTGGTGCCAGGTCTCGCGCTCCGGGGAGATTTCCATCTCCCGCGGATCAAGACGCATGAGCAGGACAACTGCCTTGGCCTTCTCGTTCAGCGGATCCTCGGTGTCGTCTAGACCTTCGGGGATCACGTGGAATGCCGAACCGATCTGGACATCCGAGGCCTTGATCGGGGTGCCCGAGGGGTCCCGGACGAGCTTGGTGTCCTTGTCCCACATCGTGTAACGCAACCGGTCGACGATCTCATTGGCGGTGGCGCCGGTGCGGTCCAGGTCGCGGAACATGAAGATGGCCGGAATCGGAGCCAATGCCACGGCGGCGATCAGCGAGTTGCGGATCAGCGGACGGCGCTTGATGCCCGTCTCGTCGAGGATGTCGCCGATCATGGCTTCCGCTTCCTGGCGTTCAGCCTCGGGGCGGATCTCATGGCGCATTTCGGTGATTTCGTGGTCCGGCATCAGGGTCTTGGCCCAGTGCACGATCCCCACGCCGATGCCCATCATCGCGAATGCGGTGCCCAGACCCAGCAGGGTGTTCTGCAGCCGGATGCCGCTGAATGTACTCGTGCGTCCCACGACGAAGTAGGCGACGAAAAACAGTGCGGTGCCCAGGATGGACACCACGAACAGCAGGGTTACCTGGCGTTCAGCCCGTTTAGCGGCGCGCGGGTCAACGTCGGCGAGACGCGGCCGATGCGGGGGCAGGCCCGGGTCCTGGAAACTTTCCACGGAGCCCTGACCGGCCTTAGCAACGGTGCCCGGATCGTTCGGACTGCCGTGACTATGGTCGCCCATGTTCTCTCTCATCCTTTTCTCAAAATTCCTTGGTACGAAGTGTGGTGTGCGGGCCGTGGCCCGCAGCGCCGGATCAGGACGGCCGGGAGGTCAGCCAGATCGTGAAGGCGATGACGATGGCCAGGCCGCCGGTCCAGATGAGGAGGCCTTCGGAGACCGGGCCGAGGGAGCCGAGGCTGGCACCGCCGGCGGAGCCCTGTGCATCGATTTCCTGGAGGAACGTGATGACGTCACGCTTTTCCTCGGGGGTGATGTTCGAGTCGTTGAAGACAGGCATGTTCTGCGGGCCGGTCGCCATGGCCTCGTAGATGTGCTTGCTGCTGACATCGGAGATCCCGGGAGCGAACTTGCCACGGGTCAGTGCGCCGCCGGCGGCACCGGCGTTGTGGCACATGGCACAGTTGACGCGGAAGACCGTGCCACCAGCGGCCGAGTTGCCCTCGGTCGTGTCGACTGCCTCGTCGTCCGGCACTGCGGGACCGGCGCCGAGGGATGCGACGTACGCTGCGAGCTTCTGTGTTTCCTCGTCGCCGAACTGCTTCGGCTTGGCCTGGGCCTGGGGCCCCTGCATCTGCATTGGCATGCGTCCGGTGCCAACCTGGAAGTCGACGGCTGCGGCGCCGACACCTACAAGCGAGGGGCCATCGGTCGTGCCTTCGGCATTCATGCCGTGGCAGGTGGCGCAGTTGGCGACGAAGAGCTTATTGCCTTCATCGACGTCACTGGCGCTATAGGTCGTAGCGGCCTTGGCCTCATTGACGCTGCCCGCCGCGGCGTACAGGCCGCCGGTGATGAGCAGGCCCATCAAAAGCAGCGCTACGGCGGCGAGCGGATGGCGGCGCCTTTGCGAAAGAGCCTTCACTTGCTGGTTCCTCACTTGATTTGGTTGGTGATGCTTGGGTGCCTGGGAGGCCGGTGCTACTTCAGGAAGTAGATGATCGCGAACAGAGCAATCCACACAACGTCGACGAAGTGCCAGTAGTACGACACGACGATGGCGGAAGTTGCCTCGAAGTGACCAAACTTCTTGGCCACGTACGCTCGCCCGATGATCAGGACGAAGGCGATCAGTCCGCCGGCCACGTGCAGGCCGTGGAAGCCTGTCGTGATGTAGAAGGCGGAGCCATAGGCGTTGGAGCTCAGTGACACGCCATGGTGGACCAGCTCGGTGTATTCAAACGCCTGCACCGAGACGAAGATCGCCCCGAGGATGAAGGTGAGGATGAACCACTCGACCATTCCCCACTTGCGGAAGTTCAGCAGGCCGCCGAGGCGACGCGGCTGGAGATCCTCGGCGCGGAAGACACCGAGCTGGCAAGAGAAGGAACTGGAAACCAGGATGAGCGTGTTGATAAGTGCGAACGGGACGTTCAGCTTGGAGGTCTCGTTCGCCCACAACTCCGGCGAGGCAGCACGGAGTGTGAAGTACATGGCGAATAGCGCGGCGAAGAACATCAGCTCGCTGGAAAGCCAGACGACGGTTCCGACCGACACCATGTTGGGACGGTTAGGCGCAGGGTGCGCCTGGGCATTGAGGTTATGAGTCGCAGTTGTCACAGAGCCATTATGGCTACAAAAGTGCTCCTGACACCAATGCATTCGAGGCCGAGTCGCTTCTTTTTGGCCGGGTCAGGCCTAAGTTCCGCGGAATATCAAGGGAGAAACAATTCCGCACTTTCTACAAAACGTAGATAACCTAGGTGCGTGTCAACGATTTCTACGCCATCAGAGTTCCCGAATTGGCCAACTATGCTCACCTCCCTCATCCGCGGAGACGATCTTTCGACCGCGGATGCGACGTGGGCGATGGGTGAGATCATGGGCGGAAATGCCTCCGACATCCATATCGCTGGTTTTCTGGTTGCTCTTCGAGCCAAGGGTGAATCGGTGGAGGAGCTGGCAGGACTCGTCGAAGGCATGATCGCCAATGCCCGGCCGCTGGAAATTCCGGGCGAGAAGCTCGATATCGTCGGCACCGGTGGCGATCGTCACAACACCGTGAACATCTCCACGATGGCCGCGTTGGTGTGCGCGGGGGCCGGGGCGCGGTTGGTCAAGCACGGAAACCGAGCCGCTTCCTCTTCCTCCGGTTCCGCCGATGTCCTCGAGGCCCTCGGGGTTCGGTTGAACGCCCCGGCCGAACGGTTGGGCACGATCCTCGATGAAGCCGGCATCACCTTCTGCTTCGCCCAGATGTTCCATCCCTCGATGCGCTTTGCCGCAGCGGCCCGCTCGGGGTTGGGGGTCGCGACGGCGTTCAACTTCATGGGCCCGTTGACGAATCCTTCACGTCCTACCGCGTCTGCGATCGGCTGCGCCGATGAACGCATGGCCCCGCTGATGGCGGGCGTCCTGGCTTCCCGGGGCTCCCGGGCCCTGGTCTTCAGGGGCGATGACGGTCTGGATGAGATGACCACGACCACGGCGAACCACGTCTGGGAGGTCCGTGACGGCTCGGTGGCTGCCTCGGTCCTGGATGCCAGGGATCTCGGCCTGGAACGGGCCACGCTGCACGATCTGCGCGGCGGGGATGCCCGACACAACGCCGCCGTCGTCCACGAAGTCCTCGACGGTGCCAGGGGGCCGGTCCGCGACGCGGTGGTCCTGAATGCGGCGGCCGGCCTGGTCGCCTTCGACCTTTTGGCCACAGGCAGTCTGACAGAGCGTCTGGAGGCCGCTGCCAGGCGCGCGGAGGAGGCCATCGACTCCGGTGCCGCTCATCAGGTTCTCAGCCGCTGGATCGCCTCCACGGC
Organism: Arthrobacter sp. AOP36-C1-22; assembly: GCF_052377515.1. Taxonomy (NCBI): domain Bacteria; kingdom Bacillati; phylum Actinomycetota; class Actinomycetes; order Micrococcales; family Micrococcaceae; genus Arthrobacter; species Arthrobacter sp. AOP36-C1-22. The sequence goes on from NZ_JBQSWW010000013.1 coordinate 7,574, forward strand.
CGTCGGGGGGTAGTCGCGGAAGAACCCGGTGCGACCGACGCCGCACCGGGTCCCGCTTGGGGGATCGACCCCCGTGGTCTATTCGAGCCCGAGCGAGAACGCCGCGTCGAGGTCGTGTTGGGAATATGACCTGAAGGCAATATGCGTGGTGGTTTCGACGACGCCGTCGACCTTGGAGAGCCTGTTGGCGATGACCTCAGCCAGATCCTCGTGGTTGCGGACCCGGGCAATGGCAATCAAATCCGAGTCACCGGCCACGGAATAGACTTCACTGATCCCCTCCAGTTCGGAGATTTCCTGCGCGCATTCCGGGATGCGGTCCGCTGCGGTCTGGATCATGACAAACGCGGTGATCATCTCGTGTCCCTCCACCTTCCGGTACCGGCGGCGTCCGGTACTTGTTTCGTGCTTCGACCCTAGTTCACAGCACCAGCGGAGTGCACCTTGCGACGGACCAAAAGACCCGAAACCAGTCTGCGGCCGAGGAGGAACGCCCCGAGCACGACGGTTGCCACGATGATGAACGGCACCGCGGCGGTTGCCCCGAAGAGTATCCGGAGTATCAGCCCCAATGCGACGGTTCCCACCCAGGTGATCACCCCATGCGGCCAGATCCGATGAGGCTCCCGCCAGAGAGCGGTGATGCCTGAAAAGACCAGCAAGGAAATCAGGAACGGGCCGGCCGTCCCGAGGATTCCGGCGAGGTCCAACCCCTCGGCATGCGAGCGACGGCCCAGCACGGCGAAGATGATCACCAGCAGCAGATCGATGACGAGTAGTGGAATCCATTGTCGAACATTGCGCATGGCTGACAGTCTATCGAGATCAAAAGCCGCCGACTTCTTCAGACAAGCCATCAGTCTTGTATATGTAACTACAAAGCTTTATCCTTGTTGGCATGATCGTCTTGACCATCGACCAACGGGATTCACGACACAACCCCGACCGGGTCGAAGTTCTGGTGGCCCGGTTGAATGCCGACTTCCCGGTGCTCCGAGCCTTCGAGCGTACCGCGGGGGACGAGCTGCAGGGCGTCATGGATGACGGCGTAGCAGCCGTGCGCCTACTCCTGGAGGTGGCCCGGAGCGCTCGGTGGAGCGTGGGCCTGGGGGTGGGGAGCGTGAAATCCCCGCTACCCCAACAGACGCGCGCCGGCTCCGGCGAGGCCTTTGAAGCAGCCCGCGACGCCGTCGAACGCGCCAAGCACGCCCCGGCCTCCGTTGCGGTCTCGGGGCGCGGGGGAGAGGCGGAACGCCTCGAAGCCGAACTCCAGCTGGTCGCCGAGGTCAATGGCCGACGCACCGAAGCCTCCTGGGCTGCGGGCCTGCTCATCGACCAGGGCCTCTCGCAGCATGAAGCCGCCCTGCGCCTGGGGATCACCCAGCAAGCGGTTTCCAGCCGTCTCGCCACCGGACTATGGCTCCCGTGCCGCCAACTGGCCGAGCAGGCCGGGGTGGCCCTGGCCCGGTACAACACACAATTCGGGGAAGGGGAGTAGCGGATGCCTGTTTTGGTCTTGTTGATCCTGGCCGGAGCGTGTGGGCTCCCGCAGTATTTCCGTCGTCTTCGCGGAAGCACGAACCGCTGGCTCTACCTCACGGCGTCGGTCCAGCTGGCCCTGTTGGCCGCGGCGGCCCTCCTGGCCGCGGCAGGCACGGGTGGCATCGCGTGGGGAGCGGCCGCCTCGTTCGCCGTCGTCGCGGCAGCCGTCGGCGGGGGACCGGTGACCATGAGCATCCTGCGCCTGTCGGAACGCTCCGTCGCTGCCGATCTGCGCGCTGAAGGAACCCGGGCTTCGGGGGACCGCTCGTATTTGCCACCTCCGCCTGAGGCCTCCGCCACCGGTCCGGCAGATTTCCACGGCGAAGTCGTGCTGCAGGGAGGCGCGTGGATCGGCGTGCTCGAGCGGACGGCGATCTCCGTGACGCTCTGGTGCGGATGGCCGGAGGGTCTGGCGATCGTGCTCGCGGTCAAGGGGCTTGGACGCTATGCCGAACTCGGCAAGGACGGCGCCGCCGAACGGTTCATCCTGGGCACCTTTGCCAGTGTTCTGTGGGCCTGCGCCTGCACGGGCATCGCCGTGCTCGCCACTAGCTAGGGCTGTTCACCGCATTGGCAGCCCGAACACCGAGCACCGCACCAACGATGACGAAGACGACCATCGCCGCATAAGCGCCCAGGACGGTCCACTCCGGCATGCTTGCGCCCGGGATCAGGATGAGGATTCCGGTAAGGAAGGGGACCAGCCCGGCCAGCATCAGCCATGGGCCGGCGACAACATGGGTTTCTTCCCAGGCGTCGTCGGAGGCCCTCGTGGCCGGCAACCGGATCCCGATCATCGCGCTGGCCGGTAGCCGGCGGGCGCGCCCGAGCCCACCCAGCACGGCGATGAGCATGCCGATCACCGCCATGATGATTCCGGTCGCGATGGCATCTTCCATTATTTCCCCCCGAGGGTCGGTGTGGTCCCGGCCGTGGGGCCGAGGACCGTGAAAGCGTACACCCAGCGGAGAACCGGCTGAGGAAGAAGAGGTAGGCCGACGCCCCTCGACAGGGGCCGGCCTTCGGTGGAGGATCGACGGTAACGATCCACGTGGAGGTTCCCATGCATTCGCTCAAGATCACCCCCAATGTGCCGGTGGAGGACATAGAGGCCGCGAAGGCGTTCTACACCGGATTCCTGGGTCTGGCCGATGAGGAATTCAATCTGGGTTGGGTGGCCCGGTTCACCTCACCGCTGAGTGGAGCCAATGTTCAACTCGTCACCCGGGACGAGACCTCCCCGGTCGATTCAAAGATGTCGATCCACACGGACGACGTCGACGCGGCCTACTCGGAGGCCCTGGAACTGGGGTACGACATCGTGCATCCCTTGAACACCGAGTCCTGGGGAGTCCGCAGATTCCTGGTCCGTGCGCCCGACGGCACCGTCGTCAACATCGTGCAACACCGCCCCTGACGCTCTGCGACAACCTGATGGCGCCGTCGCCAGCAGTGCCCCCGCCGAAGAATCATCCCCCCGTCTTCGACCGGGCTCCGCGTGGAACCGGCCTGAGCCGCTGAACCCCACTGACTTGTTCCCCCGGAACCGGGCGGCGCGCCGGCCCCGGGTCATGGGCGGAAAATACCTAGGGTCGGGACGCCTGCACCAATTGCGTCAGAGGCACTGCTGGATTGGCTAGTTCAGCTGGATCCACCCGGGCTTGGGAACGAATCAACTCCTGGACCGGTTCGATGCCCTCATCCCACGCGTTGACATGCAGACCAGCGACAACCACGTCGTCAACAAGCCAGAAAGCGTGGAACCGATCGGCAGCAAGATCCCCGCGGATCACCGGATCATCGGCCCTCCTGGCATCCACTCGTCCGGCGTACTCCAAGGCAAGGTCGTACTGGTCGGTGAAGAAGAAGGGTGCCGGGTCGAAATCGGAGGACTGTCCGAGCATTGAATGTGCGGCAATTTTTCCCTCCATTAGTGCATTATTCCAGTGCTCGACCCGCATTTGCCGGCCATAGAGGGGGTTGGCCACGCTAGCGATGTCGCCAGCGGCGAAGACATCGGGCGCCTCGGCCTGCATCCGTGAGTCGACACGGATGCCGCCGTCTTCGGCAAGCAACCGCTCCTCGAGAAATCCAGACTCAGGAACGGCCCCGACCCCCACGATCACCACGTCGGCAGGAAATTTTGTGCCGTCGTCGACGACGACGGATTCGACGCTTTCAGCGCCTTCCAGCCCGACCACACGACGCCCCAGTTCGAATTCGACGCCATGGCTTCGATGCACGTCAGCAAAATACCCGCCCAGGAGCGTTCCCATGGATGCCTCGAGCGGGGCTTCGCCCGGACCGATCACGGTGACCCGGCATCCCTTCTGCAGAGCGGCATCGGCAGTTTCCAGTCCGATCCAGCTCGCACCGACGATCACGACGTTCGGCGCGTTGTCCAAGGCGGCACCCAACGCTTCGGAGTCTTCAAGGGTTCTCAGGTAGTGCACACCGGCAAGTTCGGCACCGGGCGCTTTCAATCGTCGGGCACTTGATCCGGTTGCGATCAGGATCTTGTCGTAGTCCAGCGTCGTATCGTCGTCGAGAACCACTTGGTGATCGTCGCTCCGCAGCGCTACAGCTCGAGTCCCGAGACGGACCTCGACCTCTTGTTTGTCGTACCACTGTTGGCCCAGCAATGACTTATGCGAGAGCCATCCTTCATTTTTCAGATAGGACTTCGACAGCGGTGGCCGCTCATAGGGAAGGTGGGATTCGGCGCCGACGAGCACGATCCGCCCGTCAAAGCCTTCTGCACGCAACTTCTGAATAGCAGTCCCGCCGGCTTGCCCGGCACCGACAACGACGAAAGTTTGTCCAGTAGGCATTTCCTGCTCCTTCGAGGGGCGTTTTGGGCCACCATTCGTATGAGCTGACCGGAGAAACGCCCGTCATAGTAGACGAATCTGGAGGTTACCACGCCCCAGAATCCGGGGGTCCGCGGACCAGGACCCTGCACGGACGCTCCGTCATCACGGCCCCTCCGCCCCTCCAGACGGTTTAAGCAACGGCGTTAGCGGGACCCCAGGGCTTCATCGACGATCGCAGTCAGCCCGACGAGCCCCTTGACCTGATTGCTCTCCAACCCATGCCGTTCAGCGAGACGGGCTGGATCGAGGTAGACAACCTCCACCATGCCGGTCGCGTCCTCCCGGACGAGTACTCGGCTGGGCAGGTCCAGGGCCAGGTCCGGCTCTCCGCGCATCAGCGGTGTGCCGACCGCGGGATTGCCGAAGATCACCACGGCGGTCGGGGGGAGCTCCAAATCAACTTCGGCTGCGTTGGCAGCGTGATCAATGACCGCAAACAACGTGGCCCCGTGATGGGCAATCGCAGCGGTCAACAACCTGAGGGTTTCCCCGTGGCCAAATCGGCTGGGGCGAACCACCAACCCTCGCTCTTCAGCATTGCTCATTTCAGCCTCCACCTGCTCAATTGACCGAACAGCCAACACTTCCAGGCGCGGGGAAGCGCAACCGGGCCGCGGCGCGACGACCGTTCGTGGGAATACCTTCATACCATTGCAGCCCGCCGAAGCGGGTTTCTCCAACCGTCAATCACTCTGATGGTTTCGGTGTGGAATATCCGAGTTGCGGCAAAACCACGAATCAGCCTGGAGACCGGCAGTTGGAAGGTCGAATGGATCTCCCCGCGCCGGCGCCCGACACCCGTAGGGAACGCGGTCTTCATCCAGAGTCGGTGCTGGCGGTGGAGTCTTCCCGTCTCACTTGGGGTGGACCACGAATAGCCAGGAAACTATTCGCGTGACTCAACTGACTTCAAACGGGCTTGCTCCAGGTATCTCTCGGCAGTCGAACCAAACCATCAAATCCAACATGCGATCAGGTCACGGACGGCCCACGTTCATCCTCGGTCAGGGCGGCCTACGGGGATCTCGCCACGTCGTCTCCTCGAGCGCTTTCACGGATATGCATACCCGTTGACGTCAGGGCTAGGGCAAGGACTGCAGCCGAGAAATCAGAAGGTCCGAACAAGTCACCAACACAGAGTAATGCCAGAGAGATGCGTCTCGTGCCGGGAGAATGAGCGCATGGAGGAACACTCGCTCGGCGCCAATGCCCCTAACGTCACCGCTGTGTAAACCCGCTGGGCCGAATCCGCTCTCGCTCATCCGGCGGCCGTAAGTACCTGCCCGGAATCCACCGTTGAGCACTTCGGTGATTCCTCTCGCCTCGCCGACGAACCCCTAGGCAAGGTCCTGCACGGGGCAAAACCGGCAACATCGGAGCTCGTTTCCGAGATCAGGGAACACGGCGATGACTTGCCAGGGGTTGGATCCCTTGAGAGCTGGAATAGCGGGCACCGCAGGTATAGGGAACGTGACTGCGTCGCCCGCGACGATGTTTGGATCCGAGCAAGACAGGATAGTGTTCGAACGCTTACGGGTGACGTGGCCTCGTGAATTGACCGACTAGACCACATCCCTGCCAAATAATGACAGGATGCCCGTAGAACGCCACACAAAAGGGGAAGAAATCGTTGTGCGGGCGACGTTGAAGTCCACGGGTAGCCCTTTTGGGCAACGACGGGGGAGCACGAGTAGGTCATACGGCAATTACCATCGACTTGTGTTTAGTTCATTCGCCCGAATCTTCCCCGCAGACCGTCCCGTGGCGAGCGCCTTCACTCTAATAGGGATCTCGTTCCTGGCGAGTCTGGCGCTCGGTCTGGTCGTCGGGCTGTTTGCCGAAGACTTTCGCTCAGCATTCGGATGGACTGTAGCCATCGGGATGATCGCAACAGCTATCACACTGCCTCTCCTCGTGGCCGCGCGCAGGTAAAAGTTCAGGGGCCTTCTGCCACTTTTCACCCGTGAATAGTTGGTGTCCCGCAAGCAGGCAACAGGACCCTGCTGTGACTTATGCAGCCGACTGTCGGACAAGGAATGAACTCAGCACAGATCTCGATGCCCCGATGGGCAGGGTTGGACCCTCGGATGACGAAGCTGTGTGTGCACATCTGTCGTCGCAGGTTTGTGCCGCGAGTCGTCTGATTTCATGATGGCGCCGGAGTCCTACAGAAATCACGAGACCCGTGCCGTCGCGGTAGTCGGGCCAAATGCTCGGGCACGCGCGAATGCTAGGGAAGTGCTGCAAGGTACCTGACGCGGAATGGCTACGAAGAGATTTCCACGGTTCTTGGTGCGACATCCAAGTTCAACGGGAACGACGTCTTCTCAGGGCGTCGACCAGCATGCAGAGAGGTGGCCATTGATGGGCGCAGGGGAGTGTTGTTCCCTGAACGTCAGGGTGCCCGGAATCGGTTCTCGTTCGGTGCGAACATCGGACGCCGTGAGTGCACGTCCCACGCTTCGACTCTAGGCCGACGAAACCTATTGCAGGCCCACCTTGGGCAAGACAGGCGGACAGTTGCCCTAACTGTAGTGAGACAGGACAGCAGGACTGCCTGTTTCACTCGGGTAGGCAAAGGACAGGAAGAACCCCGAGCAAAGCATTACTTGACATAATGTAGATTATCGGCGCTTTATCAAATCGTGAAGGTCGGACTGCCCTGATCAGGTACTTCGGCGAAATGCATTCGTGCCCACTGGGTTATGTGCTGCTGGACGACGCCTCTTGATGCCAGCGCCATCCCGCCCGCCATAAAGCGTCCGGCCCGCGGTCTGATAAGAGATCAAGTGCATCGGCCTCACTCACGGAGTGTTCTCCGGCACCGTCACAGATTGCGTTCACACGCCATCGTTCGCGTTCCGACTCCGCCGGTCGATCTGGAGCCCCGAGATATCGACACGGCCATTGACTCCACCCGCACCCCGCCATGCCCATCCCGTTCGGCTGATGCGTTCTTCCTGGTTGACGCCGGAGGAGAATCCAAGCCCTTCCGTGGGCCCACAGCTCCGAGACACCCACGACCATTCCTGCTTGGCCTCACCACCTCTCCCCTGCATAACTCTAGTGATTGGGGCTCTCAATGGGGCGTTCGGCTCGAAGGAGCAGCCCTCGTCCCCCAGCAAATATGGTCGTGTGAAACCGTGCCGCCGCGGCAACCTGAACGAATCCCCACGCGCGGTGTAGCTCGATCGAGGCAATATTTTCAGCGTTCACCACGCACCATGCCTCGTGGTTACGGGTCCAGATCCAGGCCAGCCGCTCTTGCGTGAGGCGAGCTGCAATCCCCTGCCGCCTCCACCTGGGGTCGACGGTGACGCCACCTAGATAATGTCCGGCCAACGCAGGGCCGTCGGCATGGTCCCAGACATGGGTTTTTGCCCAGCCGACCACCTGTCCGCCGGCTTCTGCCACCAACACCAGACGATCCGGGTCCTTCATGGCACCCACATAGCCAGGCACGGCACTGCTGCTCGCGCCACCGTCGTGGCTTTTATCGGCTATCGATGGTGAGTCAGTCAGCGTCGCGGCCCTGATGAGCGTATGTTTTGACAATCTTCCAACCGTTTCCAATAGGACGTCATCACGAAGTACACTCCAGTATATGGATGCCTCGATACTCAACTCCATCGTCCTTTGCGCGCTCGGCCTCGGGGTGTTTTTCTATCTCCTTCACACCACTATCCGTTCAGCGGTCAGAAGGGGCATCCGCGATGCCCAGCAGGACAAGGATCAGCAGGCTCGTGTCAATGCGGAAGGGGTCGCAGGCGGCGTGGCCCAGGACGTATGACCCAATGGTGCAGCAACCTTTGTAGAATGCACCCATGAAGACTTCGCAAGCACGGGAGTCGGCCCGATGAGGCCCTCTCCCCTGCCGTTCGGCCCGCGTAATTCAGTGCGGAAGATCATCGCCCGGGTCCAGGCCTCCGTTGACGCAGCAGGTGTGGAACTCGATCCCCAGCAGCAGTCCCTGGTCAGAGACCTCTCCACGGCCGCTGCCCGGGCGCTTTCACGACGCTCCAAAACGGCGTCGGTGGAGAACTTCTACATCTACGGCCCTCCCGGGCGCGGCAAGTCATGGCTCATGGGGCTGGTGCATGAGGCACTACAGAGCGAGGCCACCCGCCGGCTGCACTTCCACGATTTCTTCCGCGATCTCCATGCCTCGGCGCATAGTTCCGAACTGGCTGAGTCCGCCGGTGATACCGCCGTCGAGGTGGCACTGGACGAGTTGCTAGGGGACGTACGGGTGCTGTGCTTCGACGAACTCCACGTGCACGACCCCGGCGATGCGATGTTCTTTGCCCGCGCACTCAAGGCAGTTTTTGCCCGGGGAATCCTGCTGATCGCGACCTCGAACTATGCCCCGGACGATCTGCTGCCCAATGACTACTTCCACCACCTCTTCGAACCGACCATCGAACTGATCAAGTCACGTATGAAAGTGGTCATGCTCGACGGCGGAACCGACTACCGGGCCCGGATCACCGAAGCAGACCGCCTCTCCGGCTATGCGGCAGGGCACATCATCGTCCCCGGCACGGCGGAACAACTGGCCCAGGCAGGACTCGCGGTCCCCCACCACAACGAAATCACCGACCTCAAGCCCACGACGCACAGCTTCACGGCCCAACGTGCCGCCCATGGGCAGGCCTGGTTCGATTTCCGCGACCTGTGCGACCGCCCCTCGGCAGCCTCCGATTACCTGCACCTGGCCCGGAATTTCCACCATGTCATCATCGATGGCATCCCCGCACCGGACCGGGCCACGACCAGCGCCTGGAAGCGCCTGGCCAACCTCATCGACGTCCTGTACGACCGCGATGTGCGCACCGATCTGATTTGCGTGGATCCGCCCGACCCCGATGCGGTGGAAGGTCATCCCGTCGATGCCGCCCGGCTGGGCAGCCGGCTCATGGCGTTGCGACCGCTGGTTCCCGGGACCTCCGATGAAGATTCCCTCCACGATCCCGCCCCCTCCCAACAGGAAAGCCCGCTTCGATGACCCTGGACCGATCTGTAACTGCCGCCTACTCCCCCGGCCGGCTGGCGGATCTGGTGGGGACCATGCTCGAACGCGCCACCCGGGGAAACCACGGCACCTTGCTGCCCGAAACACTGCCGTCCATCGTCCAACTCGGCCATCCCGTGCTGCGGATGGAAGCACAGGAGTACACCGGTCAGCTGGAACCGGAAGTGTTGGAGGCCTTGCTGGAGATCATGCGGGCCACCATGCATGCCGCCCCCGGGGTTGGTTTGGCCGCCCCGCAGATCGGACTTCCCCTGCGACTGGCCGTGTTGGAGGACACCTTCGCCACCGATGCCGAGATCGCCAGGGTGCGTGAACGGGAATCGCTTGAGTACTTCGCGATCATTAATCCCCACTATCAGGCCGTGGGCACGCGGACGGCTTCCTTCTACGAGGGGTGCCTGTCCTTCAGCGGCTTCCAGGCGGTCGTCGAGCGTCCAGCCGATCTGGCAGCCACCTATACGACTCCCACCGGGGAAACCATCCAGCGCAAATTCCATGGATGGCAGGCACGGATCCTCGCCCATGAGACCGACCATCTGGACGGAACGGTCTACATCGATCGGGCGATGACCCGCAGCCTGGTGGGCGCCGAGGAATACGCCAGCCGCTGGGCCGGCGCCGATATTGCTGCCGCCCGGGCGGGGCTGGGCTTCTAGCTCCCCGGGCCCACCAACGATCAGTCGCGGGCCGGGTTCACCGGAAGGTACCGATCCCACCAGTCCAGGATCGCCTCGAAGCGTTGGCGACGGTGCCACGGCGTCCCGGCGCGGGAGAGTTCGTGGTTCTCCCCGGGGAAGAGCAGGAATTCGGTCTCGACCCCCTGCCGCAGCAACTCCACGTAGTAGCGCTGGGCCTGTTCCAAGGGGCACCGGTAATCCTCTTCCGAATGCATCACCAGGGTGGGGGTCCGCACCTGCCCGACCTTCGCCATCGGACTTTGTTCCAGCGTTGCGGCCACATCCCGCCCGGTGTACTCGTCACCGAAGAACCAGCCGATGTCGCTCGAACCGACGAAGGAGATCGGATCCAGGAATCCACGCTCCACGATCGCTGCGGCGAAACGGTGGTCGTGGGCGATGGTCCAGGCCGTGAGGTATCCGCCGTAGGAACCGCCCAACACCCCGACCCGGTTCCCATCCAGCGACGGCTCGGCGGCGACCGCACCATCCAGGAAGGCCAATACGTCCTGCAGATCGACGGTGCCCATGGCCTCCTTGATGGCCAGGCCGTGGGCACGGCCGTAGCTGGCGCTGCCCCGTGGGTTGCACTGCAGTACCGCGTATCCGGCCCGTGCATAGACCTGAGCCTCGTCGAAATAACCCCAACCATATTGGGCGTAGGGGCCACCATGGATGTTCAGCAGCACCGGGTGGGGGCCCTCGCCTTCGGGCAGATAGAGCCAGCCATGGACCGGATAGCCGTCGGCCGAAGGCACGGTCAGTTCATGTGGTGCGCTGATGCGGGTCTGCTCGCGCAACGGAGCGGCGAAATCCGTCAAGGCAACCACTCCGCCGTCCTGCACCAGGGCGATCTCCCCGGGGGTGGCCGGGTCGGTATAGGACACGACGACGATGTCCGCGGCCTCCGAAACCCCGGTCACCTCCAGCGGGCCCGAAACCAGGATCCGGGTCGCACCGGAAGCGTCGATGACATGGAGTTCGCTACTGCCCCGCACCCGGGCCAAGGCGGCGACCTCACCGGAGCCCACGGGGAAGAGGCCTCCGCTTTCGCTGTAGTCGAGTATCTGCGGATCGGTCAGGAGGGTGGGTTCCGCCGCCCCGATCTTTTCGGTGGGCAGGACATGGACGGCGGCACTATGAGCCACGAAGTCGGTGCCCGACTCCCCCACCTTGCTACCCAGCAGAAACAGCTTCTCCCCGTCGCGGCTGAAGGTCGCTGCGTCGTAAACAGTATCGCCCGACGGTGAGCCGGCCACCAATTCGACGTCGGGTTCTCCCGCTGCCGAGGTGTCCACGTCCTCCACCGGGACCCGGTGGATCATCGAGCGCAGATCCGCATCGGCTCCGTGATGCAATGCCGCGGTGAAATACAGGTGCTTGCCATCGGGCCCGAACTCCGGACTGTTGCAATCGGCATCGGCGGGGGTGAGCAGGCGCGTCACCGGGAAGCCCTCGGCCGGTGCCTGGCAGGTGTGGCTGTCCCCCTCTACGTTTTCGCGGGCCGCGGCGGCTTTCTGGACGGTCTTAGCTGCCCGGCCCACGGGCTTGATGAAGGGTTCGGCGTCGGGGGCCGGGACCTCAATGAGGTGGATCCCGTTCCGGCGGTCGTTGCCGAATCCGAGCCCGTTGAACCGGTACTTATATCCGGTGATCCGGCGTGGGGCCTCGGCCCCGGCGCCCACCCCCTCCACGGTGCCGTAGCGTCCTTCCTCGGGGGTACGGCTGCCGAAGGCCACCCGGCGGCCATCAGGGGAGAAGACGAACTCCGACACCCCCAGATGGCGGTTGGTGATCACCCGGGGTTCACCGCCGCGGGCGTCGACGATGGCCAACTGCGGGACGCCCTCGCCATTGGGGCGCAGGAAGGCGATCAACCGCCCGTCGGGCGAGAACCTGGGCTGGGCATCCGAGGTCCCGCGGGTGATCCTCCGCGCGGGGCCCGCGGCGCTGCCGTATTCATCAAGCTCGATCAGCCAGAGCTGCCCCACCCCGGAATCGGCGTCGAAGCTGGGCCTGGTCGCCGCGAACACCACCCGGCGACCGGCCGGGTCCAAAGCGGGGGCGGATACAGTGGTCAGGAGCTCTAACTGATCTGGTTTCACCCCGTGAGCGTATCTGAAAGACTTATTGAAGGAAATAGCCATGAGCGATGATCTGGTCCCCCTGCGCTGCCCGCTCTGCGCCGGGACCCTGGCAGCGGCTTCCTCCGGGGAGCGCACGCTCACCTGCCCCACAGGGCATCGCTACGATGCCGCCAAGCAGGGCTACTTCAATCTCCTGACCGGCCGGGGCACCTCCTTTCGGGAAGATACGGCCGCCATGGTCCAGGCCAGGGCCTCCTTCCTGGCTGCCGGACACTACGAACCTTTGGCCGACGCCCTCGCCCAGGAGGCCCTGACGGGATTTCCGGACCGGGTCCCGCGACTTCTCGATGCCGGCGCCGGAACGGGGTACTACCTCGACGCGGTGGCCTCGGCCCTGGCCGGATCCCGCGGCCAGAGGCCGCCCGCCCTTGCGCTGGACATCTCCCGGTACGCCATGCGGCGTGCCGCCAGGCTTCCCCGGACCCGGGCGCTGGTCTGGGATCTCTGGCGTCCGCTTCCGGTTGCCGACGCCGGCGTCGATCTCCTGTTGAACGTCTTTGCCCCTCGCAACGGCAAGGAATTTGCCCGCGTCATCGCCCCGGGCGGGCTGGCCCTGGTGGCCACTCCCCTGCCCGGACATCTGGCAGAAGCCACGGTGCCCCTGGGGCTGCTCGGCATCGCGGCAGGGAAGGACGAGTCCGTGGCCGCGGCGGTGGGCCCGGAATTCGAGGCCGTCCACACCCGGGAAATCCGTTCCTCGCTGGAGCTTTCCACGGACGACGCCGTCCGGTTGGCCACGATGGGCCCGGCGGGCCACCACCACGATGACGCGTCGACCCGCTCCCGGTTGCAGACCCACCCGATGCCGGCCCGGGTCACCGCCGCCTTCCGCCTGCAGGTGTTTCGCCGTCGATAGCGCGCGGACCAGCGGAAGGACTCGAACATACCTCCCAAGGGTGACGATCCCACCGGCACTCATCATGCAAGATGGTAGGACCGAGGGTGGCAAGCGCCCTCCCAACGCATGCGGGTGACGAAATGTTCGAATGGGTCCTCGAGAACAGTTGGGTCTTCTGGCTCGCACTGTTCCTGATCCTGGCGATCATCGAAATGATGTCGCTGGACCTGTACTTCATCATGCTCAGTGCCGGCGCACTCGGTGGGGTCGTCGTGGCCCTCGCCGGCGGAGAATTCTGGCTTCAGGCCCTGGCCTTCTGCCTCGTTTCCCTGGCCATGATCCTCTTCATCAGACCGATCGCCCTCCGGCAATTGCATAAGGGCCCCGCCGACCGGCTGACCAATGTCGATCGCCTGGTCGGCCAGGACGCCCTCGTGCTCGAACCCACCACGAAACTCGGTGGCCGCGCCAAGATCGGCGGAGAGACCTGGAGCGTCAGAAGCCAGGACGACGCCGCGTTGGCTCCCGGGATGTACGGAACCGTCGTGAGCATCGATGGAGCCACGGCGTACATCACGATGCGCGCCGCGGAACCACACGAGAACTAGTACTTCGACACGGCCGGAGAAGGAAACATCCGGATCTGGTCAGTCCAATGCCCTGCGAAGGGCCATAAGGAAAAGAGGAACCATCAATGACAGGCCTAGGCATAGTCCTGGCAGTACTCGCGGTCTTCGTGATCATCGTGCTCCTGCGATCGGTACGCATCGTCCCGCAGGCGCGGGCAGGCATCGTGGAGCGGCTGGGTAAATACCAGCGCACGCTCGGACCGGGCCTGACGCTGCTGATCCCATTCGTGGACCGCCTGCTGCCGCTGTTGGATCTGCGTGAAAACGTCGTCAGCTTCCCGCCGCAGCCGGTGATCACCGAGGACAACCTCGTGGTCTCCATCGACACCGTCGTGTACTTCCAGATCACCGAACCGCGGGCGGCCACCTACGAGATCGCCAACTACATCCAGGCGGTCGAACAGCTGACCACCACCACGCTGCGTAACGTCGTCGGCGGCCTGAACCTCGAAGAGGCGCTGACCAGCCGTGACCAGATCAACGGCCAGTTGCGCGGCGTCCTGGACGAGGCGACCGGCAAGTGGGGCATCCGCGTTTCCCGGGTGGAGCTCAAGGCCATCGACCCGCCGCTGTCCATCCAGGACTCGATGGAGAAGCAGATGCGCGCCGAGCGTGACCGCCGTGCCGCCATTCTGACCGCCGAAGGCACCAAGCAGTCCCAGATCCTCACCGCCGAGGGCCAGCGTCAGGCTGCCATCCTCGCGGCCGAAGGTGACGCCAAGGCCGCCATCCTGCGCGCCGATGGTGAAGCCCAGGCGATCGAGAAGGTCTTCGACGCCATCCACGCCGGAAACCCGGACCAGAAGTTGCTGGCCTACCAGTACCTGCAGACCCTTCCGAAGCTGGCCGAGGGCTCCTCGAACAAACTGTGGATCATCCCCAGCGAGGTCGGCGAAGCCCTCAAGGGCATTGGTGGGGCCTTGGGCAACTTCACGGACGGTGACGATTCGGCCGGCGCCGCCACGGCACCGGGCGCCCCGAAGCAGCCCTAGGTTTCCACGGCTGATAACACCAGATGGTGGGGCACGGAGGGAACACCCTTCGTGCCCCACCTCGTTAAACGACAACGTGGGCTGGCAACGCGTATACTGGTGTCTTTGTGGCTTCCGCCAAGGGCTCAGGGGAATGATTACCCCACCCCAGGCGTTGTAAACAGTGGATGATGCCGAAGAGCAGCAGAACGTAGTAGGGAGAAAACATGAGCGATCGCAGTCTGCGTGGAATGCGTTTGGGCGCACAGAGCATGGAGACCGAAGCCGGGGTGGAGCCGGCACCGCGTCAGCGCGTGGAGTACCGTTGCGCCGATGGGGAGCAGGTTTTCGTGATGTTCTCCACCGAGGCCGAGATTCCCCTCTCCTGGGTCTCCAAGACCGGCAAGGAAGCACTCCTGGTCGACGGCGAACTGCCGGACACCTCCAAGGACAAGCCGGTCCGTACCCACTGGGACATGCTGCTGGAGCGCCGTTCCATCGACGAGCTCGAACAGACCCTCAAGGATCGGTTGAATAAGCTCCGCGCCGGCCGCGGCGAGAAGATCGAAGCCTAACCGCTCGTCGAGCTCGACCGGACGCACAAAGAATAAAGAGGCCGGTTTCCGCACCTGTGGGGTGCGGGAACCGGCCTCTTCTCATTCCACGGCACGGTGGGACGATCTCACAGCTTTCCGGTCAGCTTCCTCCAGCGGGCACCCAGCCCCCAGCGGGTGACATTGAGCATGGCCTCGACCACGATGTTCCCACTCATCTTCGATACCCCGAGTTCGCGTTCCACGAAGGTGATCGGGACTTCGACGATCTTCTTGCCCATCAGTGCCACCCGGAAGGTCATGTCCACCTGGAAGCCATAGCCCACGGATTCGATGTCGTTGAAATCCAGCGCTTCGAGGGTCTCCCGGCGGAAGGCACGAAAGCCCGCGGTGATATCCCGGATGCCCAGCCCCAACATCAGTCGGGAGTAGGTGCTGCCGGCCAGGGAAATGAGCTTGCGGTAGGGCGGCCAGTTCACGACGCTGCCCCCACGGACCCACCGGGACCCGATGACCAGGTCGGCCCCCTGGGTGTTCAGCGCCTCGAGGAGGCGAGGAAGCTGTTCGGGCTGGTGGGATCCGTCCGCATCGAGTTCGACGAGCACGTCATAGCCCTGTTCCAGGCCCCAGGTGAATCCTGCCAGGTAGGCGGCCCCGAGGCCTTCCTTGCCCTTGCGGTGCAGCACATGGACCTGCGGGTCCGTGGTTCCCAGGTTCCGGGCGAACTCACCGGTGCCATCGGGGCTGTTGTCATCGACCACCAGGACATCCGACTCCGGGACGGATTCGCGCAGACGCTTGATCGTGATGGGGAGGGACTCGATCTCGTTATAGGTCGGAATGATGGTGATTACCCGCACGCGGTTTTACCCTTCTGAACTGTCTCGGCGGCCCCCCAGGGGCCTCGATGCGATCCCTCGGGACCTTCGGACACGACTGCGGACCAACGGTCCACTCCCCCGCCGGTGGACCGGGTGGGGAAAAGCCAATGACCAAGTATACCGTTCACCGACCTGAGGGCACGGAAAGACCCCGGGAACTTCGGACCAAAAAGAGTGCATTCAAGCACAAGCAATTTGTTTTCTACTGCTCCCGGGGCCAGACCTTTGTTTATTTGCCGTGATGCCGACTCGACGTTGTAGGACTCCCTACCATCGCCGTTGAGAATCCACCCTATCGGCTCAGATCGCCCTGTCAACTGAAGTCTGACTAGCATTTTCAGGCGTACCACCTAGTCAGGCCCGGAGCGTCGCGACACCCTTTCCGCGCATCGGAAATCGCCGGGGCGTCGCTCACGCACGACGGAAGATGCTCCGTCCCCGACGTACCGTGCCCAGGCAGGTCGGCAGGGAGTCCTCGAGCACGGGAAGCATCGGGGTCCCGGCCCGGGCGTCGGTGCTCCAGGAGGACACCCGGGCGTCGGGGGTCTGGACCGCCAGTTCGGAGGCCGCCCAGATTGCGAAGGTCGCCTCCGAGCCCGGGACGAGCTGACCGGCCAACGGGTCCGGATCCCCGAAGCCCCGGTAGCCGGCCCGCGTATGGGCGACGAAGGCGGCCCGTGCCGAGATCCGGGACGATTCGGTGTGGTGTTCAAGACACGCCTTGACGGTGGCCCAGGGGCTCATCTCCGTGACCGGGCTGTCGGAGCCCAGGCAGACCGGCACCCCTCTGGTCAGCAGACGGCCGACTTCATTCATCCGCGCCGAACGTTCACCCCCCAGGCGTTGTTCGTATTGGCCATGGGGGCCGCCCCAGAGGGCATCGAAAAGCGGTTGCATGGAGACCGTGACCCCGAGTTCTAGCCAGGTGTCGATCGCGGTCTCGTCCAGCATCTCGGCATGTTCGATCCGGTGGCGACCCCGCTGGATGGCCGCGATCCCCAGCCGGTCGGCGGCCAGCCGGAACCCGGCCACCGCCTCATCCATGCCGGCATCGCCAATGACGTGGAACGCGGCCTGGATACCGGCTTCGGTGCAGGCCTGGACATGGGTGGCGATCGTTTCCGCGTCCAGATAGAGACAGCCGCTGGTGGAGGGGGCGTCGGCATAGGGTTCGCGCAGGGAGGCGGTCCGGGAGCCCAGCGAACCGTCGATGTTCAGGTCCCCGCCGAGCCCGGCCATCCGTGGACTATCGAAGTCATCGAACAGGCTGCGGGCCTGCTGTGCCGTGTCGACGGTTTCGGCCCAATAGATCCGCACCGCCGGCAGGTCCTCGCCCTCGGCGTCGAGCAGGTCGTTCAATGCCGAGACATCCGCGCGGGTCCCGATATGCGGGGCCGCCATTTCGGCGACGGCCGCGTAGCCGTGGGAGGCCAGATGCTGCAGGGCCCGGCGCTGGTGGTCGGCGCGGGATCCGGCGTCAAAGGAGAGAATGTGCTCCCTCACCCGGGTATGGGCTTCACGCACGGCCACGGGGCCGCCGTCCCAGCCGTCGAGACCGTGGATTCCGGCAGCAGCAGCCAATGCACTGCTGACCAGGCCCGAATGAACGTCGACACGGGTCAGATACACCTCCCGGCCCGGAGCCGCCGTGTCCAGCTCCTCCACCGTGGGGGTCCGGGCCTCGGGCCAGGTGCTCTCATCCCACCCGGCCCCGATGACCGGGCCGGGCCGGGTGGCGGCCCGTTCGGAGACCGCGGCGAGGAATCCGTCCACCGAGGTACAGCCCGACAGGTCCAGCGAGGCCAGAGCGACGCCGGTCTCGGTCAGGTGGGCGTGGGAGTCGACGAAGGCCGGAGCCACCAGTGCCCCGTCCAGGTCGACGATCTCCATCCTCTCGTCGATCAGCGCGTCCGCGGCCGCCTCCTGGCCGACCCAGGCCACGGAGCCTCCATCGATGAGCATTGCCGTGGCGAATGGATCCGCGGCGCTGTAGATGGCTCCGTTGCGGTACATGACCAGTGCGGGCATGTGTACTTCCTTCCCTGCAGGAGGGCGGCCCGACGGCTCGCCCCCAAAGTGGTTCTTGATGCCCGGTGGTGGTTGGCCTGCCGGAAGCGTGCCTAGTCGGCGACGCTGGAGTAGGCCACCACACCGCGACGCACGGCGTCCACCGCTGCCCGGCACCTCCCGGCCAGCACCGGGGACAGGTCCGGGACCTTGGCCAACTGGTCCAGGGTGTCGATGACCTGTTTGGCCCAGCGCACGAAGTCCCCGGCCGCCAGGTCGGTGCCGCGCAGGCAGTCCTTCAGGTCCTTCCCTCGCGCCCACAGGTACATGGGCCAGACGAGGCCGGAATCCGGCTCGCCCGTCTCCGGGAGCCGGTTGGCTTCCTCCAGGTCGGTCAGTTCGGACCAGTTGCGTACCGCAACCGTCCAGGCTTCCTCGACCTGCCGGCTGGGCATCTTGGGATGCCCGGCGGAGGACTCGCGTTTGGCCTGGTAGACCAGCGTGGTGACGAACCCCGCCAGCTCGGCGGCCCCCAGCTGATCCATGCAACCCGATTCGAGCACCAGGGACGTCAACAGGTCGCGTTCGCCGTAGATGCGTCGCAACCGGTTCCCCGAGGCCGTCGTCACCAGTTCCCCGTCCGGGGAACCTCCCTCGGGAAGGGCCAGGTAGCCGTAGTGTTCCAGGATCGTGCACACGCGGTCGAAGGTCTTGGCAATGGTATTGGTCCGCCCGGAGATCTGGCCCGAGAGCCTGTCGGTTTCCGCCTTGAGCTTCCACCAGCGTTCGGCCCAACGGGCGTGGTCCTCCCGTTCGGAACAGCCGTGGCAGGGATGCCGACGCATTTGCCGACGCAACTCGGTGATGCGGGCTTCCTGCCGGTCGGTGCCCGGGAAGTCGAAGCCGCTGGCCCCCCGACGAGGTGGCCGCTGTTCCTGCAGCGCATTGCGCAGCGAGGCGGCCAGGTCCTTGCGTTCCTTCGGCGTGCGGCCGGTGAAGGACTTCGGGATGCGGATCCGTGAAATGACCTCGATCGGGCCGTCCAGGTCCTGGACCCCGACCCGGCGGACCTGGCGGTCCTCGGTCAGCACCGTCGGACGGGGATCACGCAGCGAATCGGAGACGGCGATGATCACGCAGCGTCCCAGCCGGCGCGGGCCGGCCACGTCGATGACGTCGCCCGGGACGACCTGTTCCAGGGATTCCTCGGCCGCCGACCGACGCATCCGGTGGGCGGTGCGCGACGCATCCTTTTCGGCCTGCCCGAGTTCCTGACGGATCCAAGCATATTCCTGGAAGTCCCCCAGATGGCAGGCCATCGATTCCTCGTAGCCGGCCATCGATTCCTGGCGGCTGCGGACCTGCCGGGCCAACCCGACCACCGAACGGTCGGCTTGGAACTGGGCGAAGGAAGATTCCAGGATGGTGCGTGCCCGCCCCATCCCGAACTGTGCCGAGAGGTTCAGCGACATGTTGTAGGTGGGGCGGAAGCTCGAGTTCAGCGGGTATGTCCGTTTGGAGGCGAGACCTGCCACCGCCGCCGGATCGGTGCCCGGCTGCCAGAGCACGACGGCATGGCCCTCGACGTCGATGCCGCGCCGACCGGCCCGACCCGTGAGCTGGGTGTATTCGCCGGCGGTGATCGAGACATGCGATTCCCCGTTGAATTTCTCGAGCTTCTCCAACACGACCGACCGTGCCGGCATGTTCACCCCCAGGGCCAGGGTCTCGGTGGCGAAGACCGCCTTGACCACCCCGCGGGCGAAGAGCTTCTCGACGACTTCCTTGAAGATCGGCAGCAGCCCGGCATGGTGGGCGGCGAATCCTCGCAGGAGGCCTTCACGCCACGACCAGAAGCCGATGACTTCCAGATCACCCGCCGGAATCTCCCGGGCGACGGCGTCAATCTCTTCTTCGATGATCCGCGATTCGGCCTCGGTGGTGAGGAAGAAACCGGTGCGCACGCATTGGGCGACGGCGGCATCGCAGCCCTTACGGGAGAAGATGAAGAAGATGGCCGGCAGCAAACCCGACTGGTCCAGGGAGAGCACCATTTCGGGGCGGGATACCCGATGCTTCTGGGGAGGTCCCGAGGTGTTGCGTGGCCCGGCGTGGCCTCGTCCCCGTCGTTGGGCACGACCGGCACCGCCACGGAATTGATGTCGTTCCTCGCGTTGGGCCAGGCGGGTCAGCTCGGGGTTCACGGCAAGGCTGCCTTCACCGTCCTGATCCTCCAAGGCTGCAGCCTGGTCGAAGGCGAGATTCCCGGCGAAGAGGTCCAGGAGTCGCCCCCCGACCATGACATGCTGCCAGAGGGGGACGGGACGGTGTTCGGTGACCACGATCGCCGTGTCCCCGCGGACCGTATCGAGCCAGCCGCCGAATTCCTCGGCGTTGGATACCGTGGCGCTGAGCGAAATGACCTGCACGCTTTGCGGCAGGTGGATGATGACTTCTTCCCAGACGGCGCCGCGGAACTTATCCGCCAGGTAGTGGACCTCGTCCATCACCACGTAGGCCAGACCGGTCAACGTATCGGAGTCGGCGTAGAGCATGTTGCGCAGGACCTCGGTGGTCATCACGACGACGTCGGCTTCACTGTTGATGGAGGTGTCCCCGGTGAGCAGACCCACCCGGTCGTGGCCATACGTGGCGGCAAGTTCGTTATATTTCTGGTTGCTCAGCGCCTTGATCGGCGTGGTGTAGAAGGCCTTCATGCCCCGTTGCAGTGCACAGTGGATGGCAAATTCGCCCACCACGGTCTTGCCGGCCCCGGTCGGTGCAGCGACCAAGACTCCGCGGCCTTCTTCCACGGCCCGGCAGGACTGGATCTGGAAGTCGTCGAGTTCGAATTCCAGGCTCCGGCGGAACGCGCCAAAGTGGGTTTTTTCCTCGGCCGCGCGTTCACGCCACGCGGCGTACTGCTCTGCTGGAGAGCCCATGCCTGACCACCCCTTCATTGGTTTGTCGTCTCAGGGGACGGAATCAGCCTACCCGGGCGTAACCGGCGCCTAGTCGACGGATTCGCCGTTGGCGATCAACCTCTCGTTTTCGGCTTCCTGTTCGACCCTGCGCTTGGCCCGGCGCTTGTCGTTGATCAGGCAGAACACGGTGGCGGCGGCGAAAAGCACCAGCAGCGGCCCGGCCAGCACGAACATCGTCAGGGCGTCACCTCCGGGGGCTGCCATGGCCGCCACCAGACAGATCAGGAAAACGGTGATCCGCCAGTTTTTCACGATCAGTTTGCCGGGCAGGATGCCGACCATGTTCAACCCCACCAACAGCACCGGGATGATCATCGAGATCCCGAAGGCGATCAGTAGGCGCAGCACGAAGCTGAGATAATCCTGCACGGTGATGAGGTTGACCGCGATATCGGGGGTCAGCCCGAGGAAGAACAGCAGGGCATGCGGCAGCACCCAGTAACCCAGATAGATGCCCAGCAGGAACAGCGGGACCGCGACACCGATGAAGGCCAGTGCTGTCCGCTTTTCCTTCTTCTTCAACCCCGGGACGATGAACGCCCACAGTTGGTAGAGCCATACCGGGGAGGCCATGATCAGGGCCAGGAACAACGACACCTTGATCATGATGTCGAACGGAGAGACCGCTGTGTTGAAGTTCGCGGTGCCTCCGGCGTCCTTGAGCGGCTGGAAGAGCAGGCCGAGCACCGGCTGGTAGAGGAAAAAACCTCCGACGGCAGCAACGAAAAGTGCACCGAGGGAAATGAAGAGCCGGTTACGCAGCTCGATCAGGTGTGCCTTGAGCGCCATCCTCCCCTCGGGGTTGGATTTGCGCCCTGTCTTTTCCGTCACCGAAAACTAGCGCTTGGGGCCGCGGTGTTCCGGGTCCACGACTTTGCCCTCATAGGGCTCCTCGGTGGCCGTCGGGTCCTGGGGTTCCTGCGGATCCTTCGGGTCATCGTCCTTCATCTGGCGGACTTCGGATTTGAAGATACGCATCGACTGCCCGAGAGAGCGTGCCAGCCCGGGGAGCTTGGGGGCACCGAAGAGAACCAGTGCCAGCACAACGATGATGACAATGTGCCATCCCTGTAGACCACCCATGGGGGAACTTCCTTTCGTCTGGCTCTCAGTCTACGTCACGCCGGTACAGGTCGCCTACGCGCTGAGCCTGCCCGCGGGCACGTTTTCCGGCGATTCTCCGCTCACGGCGGGCACTACGGCGGGCCTGTTTGCCGTCGTCATATTCTTGCCTGGCTTCCTCACGGGAACGGAAGAGGGCGTCGGCCCCCGAAGCTGGTCGGTCCCGGCCCCCGAGGTCCTCTTCCAATGCTTCCCCCGGCGGCAAGGCCAGGGCGTCGCCCGCCGCGCTCACGTCATCGAACATGACCATGAACTTGCGATAGAGGTGCAGGGCGCACAGCGCCAGGAACACCAAGGCAGCCAGGGCCAGAACGGTCCAGAGCAGGGTCCAGAACCACCAGGGCATCATGCGTTCTCCTTGGTCAGGGGGTGGGGTTGGCGCGTTTCGTGGGCGCTCAGGGCGGCCTGCAACCAGGCGCGGGTGGTGTCAGCGGCAGCGTCCGGTGCGATCACACGCATCCCACCACCGTGTCGGGCCACCAACCCGGGTAGGAGTTCCGGGGACGGGACGCCGACCTCGGCCACCAGGGTTCCGTCCTTGGCTTTGGCGCTTTGGTAGGGCGCGAATTCTTCGACGAGCCGGTGCAGTCGCGGGGCGAAACCCAGTTCGACGGCGACGTCCTCGGGTGCCGGGGTGTAGAGGCTGCCCTCCCCCACCGCATGTTTTCCAGCCTCCCGGGTGAACGTCTCACCGGTGGCCTCGGCGGACAGGATTCGATCCAGCCGGAAGTTCCGTGACCCCTGGGAGCTCCGGCACCAGGCCTGGACGTAGGTGCGCCCACCGTCTTCGAGGAGGCGGATTGGTTCGATGCTTCGTTCGCTGATCTCGTCGCGGCTGGGCTGATGATACCGCAGCCGCAGGATCCGGTCGGCGGCCACGGCAGCGCTCACCGTGTCGCGGACGAGCGAGGACTCGGTGGCCGCCAGCCGCGCCGAGGCGATCTGGTCGATATCACCGAATTCGCCGGCCGCCTGACGCAGTTTCCGGAGCGCCCCGCTGGCGGCACTGCGGTCCGTATCGCCGGGCAGGTCAAGGATCGTTTGCAGTCCGACCAACAACGAGAAGGCTTCCAGGAGGTTCATCCGGATCGGTGCCGCGAGACCCTCGGCGTTGACGATGGAGACCCGGTCCCCTTCCAGATCGACGTCGATCAGTTCATCGGGGAGGCCGTTGGGAACCCCGCAGAGCTGGATCATGGTCAGATCCTCGATGAGACGGCGACGGCTCAACCCGAAATGGGCTGCCGTGTCATCGAGCAGTGGGGCCCCCTCACGGACGACGTAGGCGATGATGTCCAGCGCCCGGGCCACGACGTCGGAGGAGGAAGGACGCCCACCTGGGCGGGCCTGCCCGAAGGTGTAGGCGGGCACCGGGGCGTTCTGCGCTTCCCAGGCTCCCCTCAGGCGACGCGCGACGGCGGCGCGCAGGCCTTCGGGCCGCAGCACGGCAACGGCAGGACCGAGTTCGGCGAGTTCTGCGCTGAGCGCTTCGTCGTCCTGGTAGTCGAAGCTGACGGTATCGGCACTCTCCTCCGATGCCTCCATCGGCCCCAGGTCCTCCGGGTTCTCTTCCACGGTGGGCTCAATCGCCCGGCTGCGCAGGGCCAGTCCCCGGCCCGGGGCCAGCTTCACGGTGGCCCGTTGGCGGGCCGTTTCGGGGTCCAAACCATCCAAGACATCGGCAACCCGAAAACCATCGGGGCGTTGTACCGTGCCCGGCCGGCGGGCAATTTCCGAGTAGATCCTGGAGAGCCTGAAGATGCGTTGGCCCTCACGGTCACGGTCCCAGCCCACGAGGTACCAGTGACCGAAGCGGCTTCCGATGCCCCACGGTTCGAGGGTGCGCACGGCGGCCTCTCCCGAAGGTGAGCGGTAGCTGAAACGAATGGGGGAACGATCCCAGACGGCACTGAGCACATCACGGAAGGCGGCATCGGCTGCATGCAGCCGCGGTTCGAAGGTTTCGAAGGAGGCTCCGGCGGCGTCGGGGCTTCCGACGGCGGCTGGAGAGAGCCGGTTGAAGGCCCGGTCAGCGGCGGAGGCTATCGTCGGGTCCTTCCAGACCCGGGCCGCCAGGCCGAGCGCCATGGCTTCCTCCGGGGCGAAGGAGACCGGGGGCAGTCGGTATTCCTCGGGCCGGACACGGTAGTGCGTCTCTTGACGGTCGTTGCCGTAGTAGCTGTCCCCGGTCAGGGATTCCAGCGGGACGCCCAGGACCCGCAGATCGCTCTTATCGCGCTCGAATTTTCGTTCAAAGGCCTCATCGGACAGATCCTGGTAATCATCCACGATCCCCCGCAGCTCCGCCCGTGTATAGCCCCGTCGACGGGACATCAGGGCATAGGTGAGGCTGACGAGTTTTTCCGTACGCGATGGCGCACCCGGGTTACGTTTGGCAGACACCCCGCCTACGTTACTAGAAAGCACGACGGCGCCGCCCCCGGTGAGGGGGCGACGCCGTCGTGGTGGTGGGAAGGCTAGCGCACGTCCACCAGATCGACCACGAAGATCAACGATTCGCCGCCGGCGATGGCGGCTCCTGCGCCCCGGTCGCCGTAGGCCAGATGCGGCGGGATCTCCAGGCGCCGGCGTCCGCCGACCTTCATGCCCAGGATGCCTTCGTCCCAGCCCTGGATGACCTGACCGGTTCCGGCCCGGAACTGTAGCGGTTCGCCGCGGTTCCAGGAGGCATCGAATTCTTCGCCCGTGGACCAGGCGACCCCGACGTAGTGCGCCGAAACCGTCGCGCCGGGGCTCGCCTCGGTGCCGTCACCGACGATGAGATCCTCCGAGCGCAGTTCGGTGGGGGCGCCTTCGGTGGGGAAGTCGACTTCCGGCTTGGTGCGGTCGTATTCACGTTTTCCAAAAGACATATTCGTCCTTCTCCTGTCGCTGTTGAGGGGTTCTACTTCGCTGCCTTGTCGATCGACTTCACGTCAACGACGAAGACGAGGGTACCTTGTGGCATGCCGTCTTGGCCGTCGTAGGCGAGCTTGCTCGGGATCGTCAGCAGGACGGTGGAACCTTCCTTGACCCCTTCGAGGCCCTCGGTCCAGCCCTTGATGACCTGGTCCAGGCCGAAGGTCGCCGGGGTTCCCTTCTCGTAGCTGGAATCGAACTGCTCGCCGTCTTCCCACTGGGCTCCGGCATAGTCGACCGTGATCGTGTCGGTCTTCTTGACCTTCTTCCCATCGCCTTCCTTCAAGGTGGTGACCTTCAGGTCGGCCGGCGGCTTATTGCCTGCGGGGATCTTCACGGTGCCGCTGCCGTCGTCAGCGATTTTTGCGGTGGCTTCGGCGTCCTTCTTCGCGTCGCCCTTTTCCTTCTGGAAGTCGACCTTGATCTTGTCCTTGGCTCCGACAACCTTCAGGATCAGCAGCTGATCGATCTGCGAGGGATCCGCAGGATCTGCCGAAGAACCGTCTTCCGGCGGGGCTGCGTTCTGGGGATGAACATAGGCGACCCAGGAACCGATCTTGGTCCCGACGAGGATGTCGTGGATTTCGGGGTCCTGTTCCTTCAGCTCGTCATTGACGCTCAGGGTCATGGCGGCATCCTTGAACGTGTTGCCGACCTCGCTGCCGTCCTTCAAGTTGTATCCAGCCAACTTATAGGAGACGTCCTGGCCTTCCTTCACCTTGTCCCCGTCGCCCTTTTCGAGGACCTTGGCACCCGGATCGGTCACCTCCAGCGGGGTATCGAACTCGACCTTGGGGGCCGAGTTCTCGTCCTCCCCGGGCGTCAGTTTGATGGAGGAGAGCGGCTCGGCCGCCCCTACGGTCGTCGGGGTTCCGGATCCACAGGCGGTCAGCGCGAGCAGCGCAACCCCGAGAACCAGTGCCAGCAGCTTGCGCACAAAATCCACTTTCGTCGTCGTACATCAATGGTCCATGATCGGCACCGAACAAAATCACATACATCCGGGCCCCGTCCAGCTTAAGGTCGTCGCCTGTGAATGTGCTGAGGCCGCGCCGGATACCTACTCTTGTGGCCCGATCAGGGCCATGAGTTCCTCCACCCGGGGGTCGACCTGGGCGAAGGGGTCCTTGCACAGAACCGTCTGACCCGCATGGTCGTTGAGTTTCAGGTGAACCCAGTCGACGGTGAAGTCACGTCCGGCTCCCTGCGCGGCACGGACGAAGTCCCCCCGCAATTTGGCCCGGGTGGTCTGCGGTGGGGTCTTCGTCGCGGCGATGATCTCCCCCTCGGAGACGACCGTTTGCGCGCGTCCACCCCGACGCAGCAGCGCAAAGAGGCCGCGGCGCGGGTCGATGTCATGATAGGTCAGATCCAGTTGGGCGATCCGCGGGGAGGACAGTTCAAGGGAGTGTTTCTCCTGGTACTCACGAATCAGCCGATGCTTGATGGCCCAATCGATTTCGGTATCGATTCCCGAAGCGTCACCGCTGGCAACGGCGTCCAAGGCGCGACGCCACAGGTCCATCACCTGGGGCACATGCTCGTTATGGGCTCCGTGGCGTTGGATGAAGGTGCTGACCTTCTCGAAGAAGATCTCTTGCAGCTCAAGGGCGCTGAGCTCGCGTCCACTGGCCAGGCGTACCTGGTGCCTTCCGGTGAGGTCATGGGAAATATCGCGGATGCTGCGGATCGGATTCTCCAACCGCAGGTCCTCCATGATGGTGCCCGCTTCGATCATCCGCAGGATCAAGTCAGTGGCACCGATTTTCACCCGTTGGGTTGTTTCGGACATATTGGAGTCCCCGACGATGACGTGGAGACGCCGGTAGTATTCGGCGTCGGCATGCGGTTCGTCCCGGGTGTTGATGATGGGCCGGGACCGGGTGGTGGCCGAGGAGACGCCTTCCCACACATGGTCTGCCCGCTGGGAGAAGGCAAAACGGTGTTCTCCGTCCACCGGCAGGACCTTTCCTGCGCCGGCGAAGAGTTGGCGGGTCACCAGGAAGGGGATGAGAATTTCCGCCAGCCGGGCGAATTCCAGTTTCCGGGGGATGAGGTAGTTCTCATGGCAGCCGTAGGAGTTGCCGGCCGAGTCGGTGTTGTTCTTGAACAGGTAGATGGACCCGTGGAGGCCATCGGCTTTCATCAGGTCCTCGGCGCTGGTGACCAGTTCGTTGAGGATCGATTCCCCGGCCCGGTCGTGGGCGATCAGCTGGGCGACGTCGTCGCATTCGGCGGTCGCGTATTCGGGGTGGGAACCAACGTCCAGGTAGAGCCGTGACCCGTTGGTCAAGAACACGTTCGAACTGCGCCCCCACGCCACTACCGGTTTGAACAGGTACCGGGCGACTTCCTCGGGGGTGAGCGGACGTCCCTCGGGAGCGGAGTAGGCGATCCCGTATTCGGTTTCTATTCCAAAAATGCGGCGGTCCATCTCAGGCACCGTCCTTTCCGGCCAAGGCCTGCAGGATCTCGTCCTTATCCCACCGTTTGAAGGTTCTGGGGGGCGGGGTCTGGCCGATCGGGGTGCGTTCGAGCACGGCGACTTCCATGAGATCCACGGCGTCGGTGTCGGGGACCTCGGGCAGGGCCGCGGCGGCGGTGCGGATGACCTCGTCGAAGCCGGCGGTGGCCAGCTGTCTTCCCGACCAGGCGGCTTCCATGGCCTCGGCCAGGGTACGGGCGTCCCCGCCCATGACCACCAGTCCGGGCTCATCGGAGATCGACCCGTCGAAATTCACCCGGTACAACTCGTCGCTGGCGGGGTCCTCCCCCACTTCGGCGACCGCCAGTTCGACCTCGAAGGGTTTGGACTCGGCGGTGAAGACGGCACCGAGGCTTTGGGCGTAGACGCTGGCCAGCCCCCGCCCGGTGACGTCCTCCCGGTCGTAGGAGTATCCCCGGGTATCGGCGTATCTGACCCCTGCCTGACGCAGGGATTCGAACTCGTTGTATTTACCGACGGCGGCGAAACCGATCCTGTCGTAGATCTCTCCGATCTTGCGCAGCGTCCTGGAAGGGTTCTCGGCGATGAGGGCGATCCCGTCCCGGCAGCTGGCCACAATGACCGACCGGCCCCGGGCGATGCCCTTGCGGGCGAAGTCCGCCCGATCCTTCATGAGTTGTTCGGGTGAAACGTAGAACTGCGCGCTCATCAGGCCTCCCTGGCTGCGGCCGAACGTTCGGCGACGATATCGTGGGCGAGCCGGAGCAGTTCGTCGTCGGGGACCCGTTCCGAGCCGTCGGCGTCGACCCGGTACAGGATCGGCATGAGTTGGCGGACCAGATCTGGACCTCCGGTGGCCGAATCATCGTCGGCCGCATCGTAGAGGGCCTCCATGGCGACCCGGATGGCGCTCGAGGCGTCCAGCGATGGGCGCCAGAGTTTCTTGAGGGCGCCGCGCGCGTAGACGGATCCCGAACCGATGCTGTGGTGTTCGATTTCCTCGAAACGTCCGCCGGTGATGTCGTAGGAGAAAATCCTGCCCAGCTGTTGGCGGGGATCGTAGCCGGCAAATAAGGGGACCACAGACATGCCCTGCATGGCCCGGCCCAGATTCGACCGGATCATGGCCGCCAGGCGATTGGCTTTGCCGTCGAGGCTGAGCAGGGCCCCTTCGATCTTCTCGTAGTGTTCGAGTTCCACCTGGAACAGGCGCACCAGATCCAGCCCGATACCTGCCGAACCGGCAATTCCGACGGCAGAGAAATGGTCGGTGGCAAAGACCTTTTGCATATGCCGGCTGGCGATCACGTTGCCGATGGTCGCCCGCCGATCACCGGCCATGACCACACCGCCGTCATAGGTGAGCGCGACGATCGTGGTGGCATGTCTCAACCCTTCGGGGGCGGGCGCCGCCTCGGCCGCCGGCAGCAGGTCGGGGTGTTGGCGCATCAGGTGTTCCACAAAGGAGGACCCCTCGGGAATGTGCATGGCTACTGTCCGCCCTTTTGCACGAAACCGCGCACGAACTCCTCAGCATTTTGTTCCAGCACGCCGTCGATATCCTCCAGCAGGTCATCCACACCCTGGGTCTGCTCCTGGGCTGCCGGTGCTGTCGGCCCCGGCGCTGGGGTTTCGTCGACTTCCTGTTCCTGCTTGGACGGCTGCGGCCGCTGCTGTTCCTGTGCCATGAACTACTCCTCACGTCGGGGCGACGGATCGCCGGTCCCTCTATCGTCTCATTGGGTCGTGACCGCTGCTGATGCGGTTCTGGGGCTGGTTCCACCTCGCTTCAGGGGCGGCCTCGGCTCAGTTCGTCAACGAACTCCCCCACGTCCAGGCCTGCATCGAAGAGCCGGCCCACCCTTTCCTTGGTTCCCCGCAGGGGCTCGGGGGTGGCCACCCGGTGGCTGCCGGGACGGCCGGGGATGCTGAAGATCACTGCATCCCAGCTGGCCCCCAACACATCCTGCGGGTACTGGCTCAGGCAGCGGCCACGGAAGTAGGCGCGGGTGTCCTCCGGGGGTTCGACGACGGCCCGGGCGATCTGCTCGTGGCTGAAGAGGGTCTCCATCATGCCGCGTCCAGCCAACCGGTGGTAGAGACCTCTTTCGGGACGCAGGTCCGCCCATTGCAGGTCCATCATTGCCAGCCGGTGGTCTTCCCAGCTCATGCCATCGCGCTCACGGTAGCGGTTCATCAAATCCAGTTTGGCGACCCAGTCGACGGTCTTTCGTGCGGCGAAGACGTCCCGGCTCAACGTATCGATGGTGTCCTGCCAGCGGATCAACACATCGGTGGTCGACGCATCGTCAGCCCCGGTGTCGTGGCAATGGATGCGCGCAGCATCGAGGTAGATCTGTTGGATCTCCAGGGCGGTGGCCCGTCGGCCGTCGGAGAGTTCGACGACGTTTTGAAGGGTGGGGTCG
The DNA here is from genome assembly GCF_052377515.1 of Arthrobacter sp. AOP36-C1-22. NCBI lineage: Bacteria > Bacillati > Actinomycetota > Actinomycetes > Micrococcales > Micrococcaceae > Arthrobacter > Arthrobacter sp. AOP36-C1-22. The sequence goes on from NZ_JBQSWW010000013.1 coordinate 37,622, forward strand.
TGGCTGATCTGCTGCAGGGCCGTCACCGGATCACGCAGTTGAAGCTTCGGGGCGGCCCCGGCCTCGATCAGTGAGAGCACCAGAGAGGTGGTTCCCACCCGGAGCAAGGTCGAGACCTGGCCCAGATTCGCGTCCCCGGCAATGACGTGCAGCCGCCGGTACTTCTCCCAGGTGGCATGGGGCTCATCACGGGTGTTCACGATGGGGCGTCTGATGGTGGTTTCCAGTCCGACCTCGGCTTCGAAGAAGTCGGCGCGCTGGCTGATCTGGTAACCGGGTTCCGCCCCGGTCATGCCCCGCCCCACCCGTCCCGAGCCACAGAGGATCTGCCGGGTGGCGAAAAACGGGATCAGTCCTGCCGAAATGTCGTCGAAGGGGATGGAACGCGGCATCAGGTAGTTCTCGTGGGCCCCGTAACTTACCCCCTTGTTATCGGTGTTGTTCTTATACAGCAGGACCTCGGCAAAGCCCGGTGACTCGGCGATCCGGCGTTGGGCGGCCAGGGCGACCTGGTCCCCCGCCTGGTCATAGAGGACCGCGTCGTGGGGTCCGGTGATCTCGGGCGACGAATACTCTGGGTGGGCATGGTCCACATAGAGCCGGGCCCCATTGCCGAGCACCATGTTCATCAGCACATGCCCGTCGCTGTCCTGCTCCGTGTAGAGGGTCTCCCCCGCCCGCACGTCTCCACCGGCCAAGGCGATTTCCTCGGCGGTCAGCTCACGCGGGGTATCGGTCAGTTGCGAGGCATCGGCCACAGCCCGGGGCATGTTCCACCCCCGGGCGTCGGCCAACGGCGCCTCATCGGCGTAGTCCCACCGGGTCCCTGCCAGCTGCCCGTAGCCTTGCCGGACGGTCGCGGCGTAGGCGTTGATGACCTGGGCGGAGAGGATCGTGGAATTGGCCCCGGGCTGGCTGGGGGCCAGCACACCGAACTCTGTTTCCAGCCCGATCACCCGATGAACACTCACAGGTACTGCCCCGTATTGGAGTACCCCTGGCCCGGCTCCCGCTCGAGGCTGCGTCCGGTGCCTGAACCTGCCTTATCCGCGACGATCGTCCGGATGTAGGTGATCCTTTCACCCTTCTTCCCCGAGATCCTGGCCCAGTCGTCCGGGTTGGTCGTATTGGGCATGTCCTCGTGTTCATGGAACTCGTCGGCCACACCACGCAGGAGGTGGTCGATCCGCAGTCCACGCTCGCCGGAGGTCAACAGTTCCTTGATGGCTGACTTCTTGGCCCGGTCGACGACGTTGCGGATCACGGCACCGGAGTTGAAGTCCTTGAAGTACAGCGTTTCGGTTTCGCCGTTGGCGTAGGTCACCTCGAGGAATTCGTTCTCCTGACCGGTGGAGTACATGGCCTCCACGGTTTGGCGGATCATCCCCTGCACGGTGGCTTCGGCGTTTCCCCCGTGTTCGGCCAGGTCGTCGGCGTGCAACGGCAGCTCGGTGGTCAGATATTTGGCGAAGATTTCGGCTGAGCCTTCTGCGTCGGGGCGCAGCACCTTGATCTTCACGTCCAGCCGTCCGGGCCGCAGGATGGCCGGGTCGATCATGTCCTCCCGGTTGGAGGCACCGATGATGATGACGTTATCGAGTTTCTCCACGCCGTCGATCTCACTGAGCAGCTGCGGCACGATCGTGGTTTCCACATCGGAGGAGACCCCGGTCCCGCGGGTGCGGAACAGCGAATCCATTTCGTCAAAGAACACCACCACCGGGTTGCCGCCGGCAGCCTTTTCCCGGGCGCGGGAGAAGATCAGCCGGATATGGCGTTCGGTCTCCCCCACATACTTATCCAGGAGTTCGGGGCCCTTGATGTTCAGGAAATAGCTGCGTGCGCTCTCCCCGCCCCGCAACTCCGCGGTCCGTTCGGCCAAGGAATGGGCGACGGCCTTGGCAATGAGCGTCTTGCCACAGCCCGGGGGCCCGTAGAGCAGAATGCCCTTGGGCGCCTTCAGCCCGTGTTCGCGGTAGAGGTCCTGGTGCAGGAACGGCAGTTCGACGGCGTCGCGGATCTGTTCGATCTGCGGGCCCAGGCCGCCGATATCGGCATAGGAGATATTGGGGACTTCCTCGAGGACCAGGGACTGCATTTCCGAGAGCTGCACCCGTTCGGTGGCCAAACCGGTCCGCGGGTCGATGGCCAGGGAGTCCCCCACCCTGACTTTTTCGCGCAGGAGCGGACCGGCCAGCCGGATGACCTTTTGGTCGTCGGCCCGCCCCACGGCCAGGACCCGTCCGTCATCCATGACCTCCTTGACGGACACCAGTTCCCCGGAGGCTTCGAAACCGAGGCCGGCGACGATGGTCAACGACTCGTTCAGCAGCACTTCCTGCCCCAGCTGCAGGCTCTCCAACTCCAGCAGCGGGCTGATCGCCACCCGCAGTTTCCGCCCACCTTGAATGATGTCGGCGCCGGGGATCCCCGTGGAGGCGATGGCGGTGCCGGCCGCAGGGTGGCTGCGCGCGTTGATCCCCACGATCGTGCCGAACGTGAACGGGGTATCCCCGTCCCGGTCCAACGCCGATTTGAGCGTGATGATCTGTTCCCGGGTGCGTTCGAGCATGGCTGTCAGACGGGCGTTATTGGCCGTCGTCGTGCCCAGTTGGCGATCCAGGTTCCGTGATTTATCACGCAGGATGTTCAGCTGGCGTTCGGCGATCTCGAGTTGGCGTTGGGCCCGGTCCTCCCCCGGCGCCCCGTCAGAGGCTGGGGTCGATGTGTTTTCCGGCATATGAGCACCCTTCGTCGCGCCTTGCCCCGATGGGGTCCGTCCTCTTCATCGTAGCCACCCACGGCCGTCCGGGGCATCGATGTTAACCGCAAGTGTCACCGCCCGGACAGCGGTTCACACCTCAGGGGTCGGTTCAGGGAAGTCGGCCGGGTCCAGGCCGTTGCCGTCGGCATCACGGAAAGCGCCGCGTTGTTTCATTGATTTGGCATCCTTGGCGGCCCGACGCAGTTTTTTATCCGACACCCCGCGTTCGCCCAGCCCCGGCGCATCCCAGGCTGCGTCGTCGTGCTCCTTGGTCCAGGCGTGCAGGTCCTCGGCGGCGAACTCGGTGTTCTTCATGCGTTTCTGACCCGGGATGCCGGCGGCCCCGTCGGCGAGCCGGCGGGCGGTGAGCAGGAAGCCGGTATGGGCGACCATGCGGTGGTCCGGGCGGACAGCCAACCCGTCCAGGTGCCAACCGCGGACCATCGATTCCCAGGATTCGGGTTCGGTGAAGCGGCCGTCGGCGCGGATGGCCTCGGCGGTGCGGGAGAGCTGGGTGACGGTGGCGACGTAGTTCACCCAGACACCTCCGGGTGCCAGCACGGTGGCCACGGAGTCCACGCATTCCCAGGGGGCCAGCATGTCCAGGACAACGCGGTCGATGGAACCGGCTTCCTCCGTGGCGGTGGCCTGGTCCTGGAAGTCTCCGATGGTGATGTTCCAGGCGGGGTGTTCGCCGCCGAAGATCGTTTCCACGTTTCCGCGGGCGATCTCGGCGAATTCGGCACGGCGTTCAATGCTGTGCAGGTAACCGCCGTCGCCCACGGCCCGCAACAGGGAAATCGACAGGGCCCCGGAACCGACACCGGCTTCCAGGACGCGGGCTCCCGGATAGATATCGCCCATCGTGACGATCTGGGCGGCGTCCTTGGGGTAGACGACTGCTGCACCGCGGGGCATGGAGAGCACGAAGTCTTTGAGCAGCGGACGCAAGGCCTGGTAGCGCCGACCCTCGGAGTTTTCCAGCACGATGCCCTCGGGCTGGCCAATCAACGCGTCGTGGTCCAGTACCCCGCGATGGGTGTGGAACTGGCCGCCGGGAGTCAGCGTCACGGTGTTCATCCGTCGTTTCTCATCGGTGAGCTGGACCCGGTCCCCCGGGGCGAAAGGGCCACGACGGTGGGCGGCACCATGCGGTGCTGCGGGCTGCTGGGGGGCTTCGTTCATGCTGGTGCTCGTTCCGTTGACGGGATGGTTCATGAGCCGGCCTTCTTGCCGGTGATGGCTGAGACGACGGTCCGCTGCAGGAGCAGGCCCACGATCCTGCCGCTGTCGTCGACTACCGCATATTCGCTGCCATCCAGGCTGGCCAGATAGGTGACCAGGTCCCGTCCCGAACGACTGACCGCCACCACGGCTCCGGGTGCCAGGGCCCGGGCCACGGTCCCTGCCCCGGTGGTGGCGCGCAGTGCTTCGGGGACCGAGGCCACCGAGGCCCGGTCGACGACGGCTTCGGGCCGGCCTGCGGAGGAACACAACAGGAGGTGGCCCGGATAGTGGGCTAATCTGCGGTCGATGTCGGCGACGACGGCTGTGCTGGGCAGCGCAGTGGCCGGCTCCATCAGCTCACCGGCACCGATCCGTGGCAGGCGCAAGCGCATTTTGGCATCGTTGATGGCCCCGGTGGCCCCCACCCAGAGGAATCCGCAGAGCAGCACCGCGATGATGGTGACCTGCAGGTTGATCGGTTCCCGGTTGAACAAGGGGAGGACCACGAAGTAGATCCCCAGACCGATCACGATGATCCGGCCTGCCCACCCGGCAGCCACGGTGCCCTTCTCTTGTGAACCGGTACCGGCCCAGACGGCGGATTCCACCAGCCGGCCGCCGTCCAGCGGCAACCCGGGCAGGATGTTGAAGATGGCGACCAGCAGGTTCGCCCAGACCAGGATGGTCAGCAGCAGTCCGGTCACCCCCACCGGCTCCAGGTTCACGATGGCCAGGTAGCCCAGTCCGGCCAACAGGAAGTTCGCTGCCGGCCCGGCCAGCGCCACGAGCAGGGACTTGCCCGGGGTGGCATGGAAGGACCCGAACTGGGTATGTCCTCCCCACAGGGTGAGCACAATATGGGCATTGGGCCAACCGAAGGCGGTGGCACAGAGCGCGTGGGCTAGTTCGTGGATCAGGATCGACACGGCCAGCAGGACCGCATAGCCGAAGGAGACGGCGTAGGCGCCCCAACCGATCCCCGGCAGGATCCGCATCACATCAGGGGTGAAGACCAGCAGGATAAAAGCGGCGATCAGGAACCATGACCAGGCCAGGTAGACGGGGATCCCACCGATGCGCCCCAACGGGATTCCCGGTCGGCGGGTTTTCTCCTCGCCGGGGACCGGGGCGTTGTGCTGGCCTGTTGGCTGCGCGGGACCGCTCATCCGGCGGCTCCTGCGGGGGCCACGAAGGAGTCCAAGTCTCCGGCGGTCACACCATCAAGCGTCGGCCAGACCGTCCAGTTTCCGGTCTCGGGCAGGGTCGAAAAATGGGGGACCGCAACGGTCGGTGTCCCGCTGGCCGCCGCCGAACGCACTCCGGGATCGGAGTCCTCGATCGCGACCGCCCGGTGTCGTTGCAGCGAGGTAACGTGCTGTCCCATCCGCTCCAGGGCCAAGAGATACGGTGCCGGATCGGGTTTGCCGGCGGGGACCATATCCCCGGTGATCAAGAATTCGAAGGTTCCGGAGGGCAGGGAGTCGGCGACGAGTTGCGCCATCGGCCCCTCGGACATGGTGACCAGCGCGCACGGCACCCCGTGGGCGCGAAGATCGCCCAACAGCTCCCGGGCTCCTGGACGGAAGACCATGTTCTCGCTGAGGCCGCGCACCACGCTCGCCGTCATTTCGTCGATGATCTCGCGGATTTCAAGGTCGACGCCGGCCTGACGGAGGATCGCCGCACTGGTGGGCAGGGCCTGACCGATCAGTGCCTGGGCCTCTTCATCGCTCCAGGTGCCACCGTGGCGGTGGACCAGTTCCTTCTCGGCAGCAATCCAATACGGCTCGGTATCGACGATGGTCCCGTCCATGTCCCAGAGCACGGCTTGTAGCCCGTCGTGGGCGTCGAAAACGTTCGTGGTACGTGGGGCGCGGGTGGGGAAGGCACTCATGCCTCGATTCTACGTGGGCGGGCACGTTGCCATGGCCACCGTTCGCGTTAGGGTGAGAGCGTGGCTGAGAATAATGAATCGCAGGGCTCGCTCACCGAGCTGATTGCGGCCGAGGCGCGTCCGGGAACCGGCGGCAGGCGGCCCACCATCATGGTGGTCGCCTTCGGCGGCTGGAATGACGCAGGTGAGGCCGCCAGCGATTCCTTACGCTTCCTGGCCCGGCACTTCGAGGCAAAGAAGGTTGCCGAGCTTTCGGAAGACGACTACTACGATTACCAATATTCCCGCCCGTCGGTCCGGCGCAATGCCGCAGGCAAACGCACGATCCGTTGGCCCAGCACCCGCATGTTTCGCGCGCAGATCCCCGGTACGGGGGTCGACCTGCTCTTGGTGCGCGGGACGGAACCGACCTATCGTTGGCAGGCCTTCACCGCCGAGCTGCTGACCCAGGCAGAACTGCAGAACGTGAAGGCAGTGGTGCTGGTGGGCGCACTCTTGGCCGATGTCCCCCATACCCGGCCACTGCCGGCCAGTATCACCAGTGAGGACGGGCATCTGCGTGCGCTCCTCGGTGCCGAACGGACCACCTATGAGGGCCCGACAGGGATCCTGGGGGTCTTGGCGGAAACCTCCGACTCCGCGGGCCTACCCACCCTGTCGATCTGGGCTGCGGTCCCCCACTATGTGGGCCACTCCCCTTCGCCCAAGGCGACGTTGGCGTTATTAACCCAGCTCGAGGAAGTGCTCCACACCTCCTTCGATCTCACGCTGCTCACCGAGGAGGCCGAGGCCTGGCAGCGGGGCGTGAATGAGCTCTCCGAGGAGGATCCTGAGGTTGCCGCCTATGTGCAGCAACTCGAGGAGTCACAGGACGCGACCAAGCTGCCCGAAGCCAGCGGTGAGTCGATAGCCCGGGAATTTGAACGTTATTTGAAACGGCGCGACGGCGGCACTGACGGCTAGCGTTTCATCTGCGCGCAGGGCCCGAAGCCCCGCGCACCAGGCCTGCTGCTAGGCCAGCTTCAAGCCCAACAGCGCGTCCAAGGCGGCCAGGACCGTGGCGCTTCCCTGGGCTGTCGGATCGTTTCCGGGGCCTTCGGACGCCCACTCGTCGAGGGCCTTTAATGCCGAGGGCGAATCCAGGTCGTCGGCCAGGTGGCTACGCAGCTGTGACACGAGTGCCTCAGCACGTTCCGGCGTCGTACCGGCAGCCCGGGCCCGCCAGGCAACCAGGCGGTTCTTCGCTTCGTCCAGCAGTTCCTCGGTCCACTCCCAATCGGAGCGGTAGTGCTGGCCCACCAGGACGGCGCGAACGGCCATGGGGTTCTCCCCTGCGGCGCGCAATTTGGAGACCAACACCAGATTGCCCAAGGATTTGCTCATTTTTTCGCCGTCCAGGCCCACCATTCCGGTATGGACATAGTGTTCGGCCAACGGTTTGCCGTCCCCGGCCGTGGCATGGCCTGCCGAGAATTCGTGGTGCGGGAAGATCAGGTCGGTTCCGCCCCCTTGGACGGTGAACGGGGCCGGCAGGAAACGCCGGGCGATCACCGAACATTCGATATGCCAGCCGGGGCGGCCTTCACCGAGGCTGGCCCCGTCCCAGAAGGGTTCGTCGGGGCGGCGCATCCGCCACAGCAGGGGGTCCAGCGTGTTTTTCTTACCGGCTCGTTCGGGATCACCGCCACGTTCTGCGAAGAACGTGGCCATGGTCTCCTGGTCGTACCCGCTCACTGAGCCCAGCCGCCAGACGTCCGAGGCGGCGGCGTCGGAGTCGAAGTAGATATCGCCGTCGGGCTCATCCCCGGCACCGGGCACCCGGTACGCCAGCCCTGCCGTGAGCAGGTTCTCCACGACCGGCACGATCCAGGAGACCGATTCGACGGCACCAACATAGTGTTCGGGGGGGATGACGTTCAGCGACTCCATGTCGGCGCGGAACAGGTCGGTCTGCCCTGCGGCCAAGTCCATCCAGTCGACGCCGGTTTCGGTGGCGCGTTCAAGCAGCGGGTCGTCGACGTCGGTGACGTTTTGTACGTAGGTGACCTCCAACCCGGCGTCCCGCCAGAAGCGGTTGAGCAGGTCGAAGGCCACATAGGTGGCGGCGTGCCCCATATGGGTGGCGTCGTAGGGTGTGATCCCGCAGACGTACATCCCTGCCTGCTTCTTCGTGTCAGGGGACACGAGTTCTCGTGTCGAGGAGTCAAAGATCCGCAACGGTGGAGGGGTTCCCTGGAGGGTGGGAATACTGGGCGCGGGCCATGCGTGCACGAAGGATCGGCCTTTCGAAAGCGGGGTATGGATGGGGGAATCAGGCGTTGATGACGTTGAAACCCAGGAGGACGAACAGCACCAGACCCAAGGCGATCCGGTACCACACGAAGACACTGTAGCTGTGGGTGGAAACGTATTTCAGGAACCAGCCGATGATCACAAATCCGACGGCGAAGGCGATGACGGTGGCCAGGATCGTTTCCCCGCCGGAGTAGACGCTGGGTTCGCCGAAGCTTTTGAAGGCCTGGAACAAGCCGGAGGCGAAGACTGCCGGGATGGCCAGCAGGAAGGAGTAGCGGGCCGCTGCTTCACGGGTGTAGCCCATGAGGAGACCGCCGGTGATGGTTCCGCCCGAGCGGGAGACGCCGGGGATCAGGGCCAGCGCCTGCGCTAGACCGAAGTAGATGCCGTGTTTGACGGACAGTTCCTTCAGCTCACGTTTCTGCTTGCCGTAGTGGTCGGCAATGGCCAGGAAGACGCCGAAGACCACGAGCATGGTCGCCACGAGCCACAGTGATCTGAAGGTCGTCTCGATATCGTCTTGGAAGAGCAGCCCCAGCACACCAATGGGCAGGGAACCGACGATGATGAGCCAGCCCATCCGGGCATCGGGGTCGCTATGCGGGATTTTTCCGACGATGGCTTTGAACCAGGCGCCGATGATCCGCACGATGTCACGCCAGAAAAACATGACGACGGCGGTTTCCGTGCCGAGCTGGGTAATCGCGGTGAAGGCGGCCCCCGGGTCGGCCGCATTGGGCAGGAATTCCCCCACGATGCGCAGGTGGGCGCTGGAGGAAATAGGAAGGAACTCGGTCAGTCCCTGGATCAGGCCCAAAAAGGCCGCTTCAAACCAATTCACGCGTGAAACACTACTTCACCCCGGGCGCACCGGGACCACTTATGTGGCGCGTGCCGCATGGAAGAACGCTGGATCAGGGACGGTCGTCCGTCTCCGCTGGGTCTTCCCCGTCGCCGGAGTCATCCATATCGTCGTCATCGTCATCGTCGTCGAGGTCGTCATCGTCGCTGTCGTCGTAGACATCCAAGGGGGTCACTTCGCCATAGGTGTCATAGAGGGAGTCTTCGTACTCCTCAAAGGCGTCCATCATCCGGTAGGCGGCGCTCTCCACCGCGGGGTCGTCATCGCCCCGACGTGAGGCCACGGCGGAGAGATGTTCTTCAAACGAGGCAACCAGTGCCTGAAGCGCAACACGCGGATCTGTGCTCATGGTCTAGACGTTACCCGTAGAGCGAGCAGAATGGAGAGAAGATGATGAAAAACTCCTCAGCTGCAGCCCGGAAGACCACCGACCACTCGGCGGGCTTCGAATACCTGGTTCTCACGGTTCGTCCCGGCCAGTCGATCGCCGATGCCCGTCGCGAAATCGTCGAGCACGCCGAATACGGTAAATGGGAACTCCGCACCACGCGGATCTATATGGGCGGCATGCGTCGCTATTGGATGCGTCGCCGAGTGATGCGGGTGGCCAGCACCTTGGACACCTTCCCCAGCTGAACCCCTTCGCTGTGGGGCCGGGACGGGTTCCCTGCCCCCATCCCAGCCCGGCCACCTGTTGGGTTGTGGTGCGCCTCAGTAGGTGCGCAGCAGCCGGGAGAGGACCCGAGTTCCGAACTTCAAGGCCTCCACCGGAACTCGTTCGTCCACGCCATGGAACATGCTGGTGAAGTCCAGGTCGTCGGGGAGCTGCAGCGGCGCAAAGCCGTAGCCGGTGATTCCTAGCCGGGACAGCGACTTGTTATCGGTGCCGCCGGAGAGCATATACGGCAACACCACCGACCCCGGGTCTTCGGCCGAGATCGAAGCGACCATATTGTCCACCAACGTCCCCGAGAAGGGGACCTCCAAGGACGTATCGGAATGCTCGGTGGAGAAATCCACGCCGGCACCTGCTAGTTCTCGCAGGGTTTCGTACAGCAATTCATCGCGTCCGGGCAGGGTCCGACAATCGAGAAACGCCTCGGCGGCACCGGGGATGACGTTGTGCTTATACCCGGATTTCAGGGCCGTCGGGTTCGAGGTGTTTTGCAAGGTGGCGCCAACGAATCGGGAAACATTGCCCAGGGCTTCCAGCAACGGGCCCGGGTTCTGTTCCTCGAATTCGATGCCGGTGAGTTCGGAGACCCCTTCCATCAGCGCCCGTGTCGTCTTGGTGTATTCGATCGGCCACTCGTATCCACCGATGCGGCTGATGGCTCCGGCCAGCCGGGTCACCGCGTTTTCGTCGTTGATCTGCGAACCATGCCCCGCTCGGCCACCGGCATGCATCGTGAGCCAGTGCAGCCCCTTTTCTGCCGTCTGCAGGAAATAGGCTCGTCGCCCACCGACGGTTGAGGAGAAGCCGCCCACTTCGCTGATGGCCTCACCCGCGCCGGCGAAGACCTCAGGGTGGTTCTCGACCATCCATCCGGCCCCGTACGTCCCGCCGGCTTCCTCGTCGGCGAAATAGGCGAAGATGATATCGCGTTTGGGTTTCACCCCTTCACGGTGCATCTGTCGCTGCACGGCCAGGATCATGGCGTCCATATCCTTCATGTCCACGGCTCCACGGCCCCAGATCAGCCCGTCCTTGACCTCGGCAGCAAAGGGATCCACGCTCCAGTCCTCGGCCTGCGCGGGGACCACATCGAGGTGGCCGTGGACCACGAGCGCCGGCAGTGAGGAATCTTGGCCTTCCATCCGTGCCACGACGCTCGCCCGGCCCGGGGAGGATTCATAGATTTTCGGGTCAAGTCCTCCCCCGGTCATCAACTCGGCGGCATACTCGGCTGCGGGCCGTTCGGGGCGGGCCTCGTTGCCGCCGAAGTTGCTGGTGTCGAAACGGATCAACGTCCGGCAAATTTCTTCGACTTCGTCGGCTGCCGTGATGCCTGCAGCACCGTGGTTTCCTAGCTCAGTCATGACCTGACCTTCCGGGTTGTTCGGGTGGTCCCAGCCTAGTCACCCACGCAAAGAGGTTTGAATTGGGAACTGCCCCACCGACATGTTAGAGTCTTACTCGCTGCTTTCGCCGGGCAGGAAGTCCAACGAGTCTTCCGAACCGGTCGCATCGCATCACCTGCGCGGGTGGCGGAATAGGCAGACGCGCTAGCTTGAGGTGCTAGTCCACGTATAGTGGGTGGGGGTTCAAGTCCCCCTCCGCGCACGAAATAAGCCCCGGAATTCCGGGGCTTTTTTCATGCCCAGAACAGGGTGCTCGACGTCGCCGTCCCGCCACTTCCTAGATCCGGGCTTTTGCTCGGGCTTCTCGGACCTCTGGTCCAAACCCACGCGCAGGGGTAGCCTAAGGTCCACCACGCTCCGCGCGAGAGATGGGTGTCGCGATGTGGGCAACGGGGCCAACCACTCGGGGGAAACATGGGTGCACGGGTGCACGAGCACCAGCCAGAGCATCACCACGCCCCGCCACGTTCTACCGTCAAGCGTTCCCTGGTTAAATGGCTGGGTCTGGCCACAGCTGGGGCCCTTCTCCTCGGCACTGCACCCGCTGCTGGCAGCCTTCCAGCACCGAACGCTGCGCTGCCTCCGAGCAGTTCCCCTTCTTCGGACGCTCAACCCAGCAGTTCCGTGCAGCCCGTTTTCGCGATGGTCGCCGGAACGTCCCCGTTGCGGGATCCAACCGCAGGTTCCGGCAGTGCCGGCATGGAGTGGTCCCCGGGCTACCAGCCGGAAATCACTTCTAGCGTCAGCCCCGACGGCAGTCCTGCCGATGGGGAGGGCATTCCTTCACGCCGCGGCGTAGACCACGTCACCACCGGCCCCACAGGGTTGCTGCCCGGTGGCCTGGCCCTCTCCGCACCGGTGGAAAGCACCCGGATCACCAGTGGCTTCGGCTGGCGTTTGAATCCCACAGGCCCCGGATCCTATATCCATATTGGTCAGGACTACGGTGTCGCGTGCGGCACCCCGGTCAGGGCGGCGGCGGCTGGTCGGGTCGTCCAATCATCGTGGGCCGGACATTCGGGTCAACGAGTCCGCGTCGATCACGGAAGCGGCGTCGAAACCGCCTATAGCCATAATTCGTTGCTGGTGGCCAGCAAGGGTGAGCGTGTGCAGCAGGGTGACCTTTTGGCTCTCTCCGGCACGACGGGGAACTCCACGGGTTGTCACGTGCACTTTGAGGTCTACCTCAACGGCAAATGGGTCGACCCGGCACAGTATCTCCCCTTGCTGCCGCGTCAGAAACGTCCGGTTTCCGGACAGGAACTGCGCCAGATCGCCCAAAGCCGCCTCTCCCCGGCTCCCTCGCCCCGTCCGTCAACGACCACGACAGCTTCAGGCTCCACCACACCACCCGCCGTACGTCAGAATGCCCAGCCCTCCACCGCTGCCGTATCGAAAACCCCTACCGCTGCCGGACCCGCGCCGAAAGCCCCGAGGACGCCGAAGCCTATGGCAACGGCCAGGCCCACGCCATCCACGGCACCCACACCGTCGCAGGTGACGAAGGATCCCGAGCCTCCCCAGCAAAAGGACAAGAAACCTGCGCAGACGCCCACCACGCCGAGTGCTGCGGCGCCGAGCACCGCGGCTCCCCCGAAGACCACCCCGCCCGCAGGCCCGGTCCGGTCCCCGGCGCCGACTCAGAAACCCACGACAAAACCCACACCGTCGAACACCCTGCCGCCTCAACCAACGCCCACTCCGACTCCCACCCCGGACAAGCCGACGCCTACCCCGCATCCTGGAACCACGGTTCCGCCGACCCTCAGCCAGCTCTGCCTCGCCTACACCAACGAGGACCTTGAGGCGACCGAGGCTCATGAAGGCCATCCGAAGCCTCGTAAGTCCCGCCTGTTGAACGACGTCGAGCTGGGCTTCCTTCAAGGGGCCTTGGACGCGCACCTTAGCGCTGCCGAAAATCCCCAGGCCGAGGAGTTGAAACCGCCTCTTTCAGTCCACGATGTGGTCGACCACTGCGGTGATTGGTTCCCGCAGAAGATCGATGAAGACACGACACCGGCTGATATTGAGGCCCTGGTGAAGGCAGCAGTTCTGAAGATCGAGAGTGCCCAGGACGCCGACGACAGCCAAAAGTAGTGCCCGGCCGACGGTTCGGACTACTCTTCAAGGGAACGCCCGGCCACTCTCCATTGCTCTCTTCCAGGACCTCCATGACGCACGCCACCGACACGGCCGCCCCTTCACCGGCAGCCGCGACATCGCATCCACTGCGCGTGGCCATGCTCTGCCTCCATACTTCTCCGTTGGATCAGCCGGGTTCGGGTGATGCCGGTGGGATGAACGTGTACGTCCGTGAGGTCGCGCAAGCCATGGCAGCCGCCGGGCTGGTCGTGGAGATCTTCACCCGGGGCCCCCGGAACACCCCACCGGTTTTCTTGAACGAGCGGGTGACCGTCCACCATATTCCGGCGGGCCCCGATGGGCCGGTGGCCAAGGAGGGCCTGCCGGCCTACCTGTCGGAGATCACCGCGTCGATCGCCGACGGGGACTATGGCCCCTTCGACATCATCCACAGCCACTATTGGATGTCAGGCCTCGTCGGGCTGGAACTGGCGGAGCGTTGGGAGGTGCCTTTGGTGCACACCATGCACACCTTGGCCAAGGTCAAACGCCGGCTCCAGCAAGATGCCGAGGAAACGGACAGCCGGGTTGAGGCAGAGACCCTCTTGGCCCGTCAGGCGACGCGCCTGACGGCCAATAGCCGGGCCGAGGCTGATGAGTTGGTCAACGACTACGGTGCCGAACGTACCCGTATCGACCTCGTGGTTCCGGGCGTGAATTTGTCGACCTTCCATCCCGCAGGCCCGCAGATGTGGATCGCCGAAGCAGGACATACTCCGGGTCCAGCCATCGATCCATTGCGTCTGGTCTTTGCTGGACGTATCCAGAAACTCAAGGGTCCCCAAGTCCTTTTGCGGGCCCTCGGGCTGCTGGCCCGTACCCGTCCGGATATCGAGGTCGAACTGGCGATCATCGGTTCCCGCAGTGGTTCGAAGGACCTGGACTTGGCGCGGCTGATCGACGAGGAGCAGCTTCATCAGATCGCCCATCTGCTTCCACCTTCTCCGGCCCATGAGCTCGCTGCCTGGTTTCGGGCCGCCGATGTGGTGGCCGTGCCTTCCTATAGCGAGTCATTTGGCTTGGTGGCCATGGAGGCTCAGGCCTGCGGCACCCCGGTGTTGGCTCATGACGTCGGTGGTTTGCGTCATAGTGTCGCCGATGGTTCCACCGGGGTCCTCGTCCCCGATCTCTCGGCCGAGAGCTGGGCCGAGGCCATCACCCATGCGGCGACCCACCGTGCTGAGATCGCACACATGGGCAAGACGGCCGTGGAGCGGTCCCATGGATTCAGTTGGGTACATACGGCAACAGCGACCCGGGCCAGCTACGCCAAGGCTGCTAGTGATTCGGCCGAGGTAGCCACCTGACCCTGCGGGCGCGTTGGAGCCCTACCGGCCCCACCCGAGAGAAGTCCCTCGTCATCTTTTTCCTGCTGGGATAATCTGATGGGTCGGCACGGTTCCCCCCGTTCCGGAGCCCTGAGGTTTCATTGAAAAGAGGTAGAAGTGGCCAAGAGCGCGACCGTTTCCCCGTCCCAGTCCGTGGGCAATGCCATGTTGTGGCGTGGTGTGGTGTCCATCGTCTTCGGCATCATGGTGCTGGTCTGGCCGCAGGTGACCGTCGTGTTCTTCGTGGTCCTCTTTGGCATCTACGCGATCGTCGATGGCGTGGCTGCCGGCTCCCAATGGTTCAGCGCGCGACGAGGCCCGACGGCACGGCGCCACTCGGGATGGATCCTGGCCGGTGCCATTATCTCGATCCTGGCCGGATTGCTTGCACTGATCGCCCCCGGCTTGACGGCGTTGGCCGTGGCTCTGATCGTCGGCGCGTGGGCCTTGTTGCTGGGCATCACCCAAGTGGTCGTCGCCATCGCTGCCCGCAGGACGACGCCCTACTGGTGGGCGGGGTTGGTCTCCGGAATCCTGGCCATCCTCTTCGGGCTGCTCCTGGTGGTCGCCCCGGGGGTAGGCATCATCGGATTCCTCGGTGTGGTCGGCGCCTACGTGATCGTCTTTGGCATCGTCTTCGTTCTGGCGGGTTTCCAGATCCGTCGATCGACCCGACGCCCCTAGCCCCGGCCGGTGGTTTGGTGCCGGATTCCACCGACAACAAACCACCGTCACGCCCGAGTCCGAATTCCGAGCCCGGGGCTCCGCGCCGGCAGGGTTACCCCGGCCGGGTCGGCAGTTCCCTAGATGTACTGCCCAAGTAGGTTGGTTGAACTCGTGCCACGACACGATATGAATTAATGGGATGAAGAAGGCCCCCTGATGTGGAGTGGAGCTGTCTAAGAAACCGCTTCACAAACAGGAGGCCTTCATGTCCCACGCTAATGCAGCCTTGACCCCGAAAGCACGTCTGAGACTTGCCAGGCTCATCGTCGACGATCGCTGGAGCGTGTCCACCGCGGCGAAGATGTTCATGGTCTCCTGGCCTACGGCCAAACGCTGGGCAGAGCGCTATCGGGTCCACGGCCCGGCAGCAATGGCCGACAAAACCAGTCGGCCCAGGACGTGCCCGGCACGCACCCGGCAGGCCATGGTGAAGAAGATCGTTGCCCTGCGCTGGCGAAAACGATTGGGCCCGGTCCAGATCGCCTACCGGCTGGGACTACCTGCCTCGACCGTGCACGCGGTGCTGGTCCGCTGCCACATCAACCGGTTGCGTTATATCGACCGGGTCACCGGCGAGCCGATCCGCCGCTATGAACATCCTTATCCCGGATCCATGATCCACGTGGACGTCACCAAGTTTGGGAACATCCCCGACGGTGGAGGGCACCGATACGTAGGCCGAAAGGCAGGGGACAAAAACCGTGCGGCGACCCCGGACAAGCCCCGCAATGCGACCTACAACCCGAAAATGGGTACCGCGTTCGTACATACCGTGATCGATGACCACTCCCGCATCGCTTACGCCGAGATCCACGATGATGAGAAGGCCGTCACGGCCATCGCCGTGCTGGGGAGGGCCGTGGCCTGGTTCGCGGACAGGGACGTCACCGTGGAGCGGGTGCTATCCGATAACGGTTCCGCCTATCGCTCACATGCCTGGCGCGATGCCTGCGGGGGGCTGGGGATCAAGCCCAAGAGGACCAGGCCCTACCGGCCCCAGACCAATGGCAAGATCGAACGGTTCCACCGGACCTTGAGCGACGGGTGGGCCTACGCCAAGTTCTACGGCGACGAGGCCACCCGTCGAGACGCGTTGCCGGCCTGGATTCATGAATATAATCACCACAGGCCCCATACCGCTATCGGGAACCAGCCACCCATCAATCGTTTAACTAACGTCCCTGATCAGTACACCTAGAGGGCGCGCACGGCTCCTTGGAAATGCCGGCGCCCCTTCTTCGCATTCCAGCCCTCGAAGCTCAGCAGCTTCCCGGTTGTGGCCACCCCGAAGCTCACCGTGGACGGCAGTAGGACGGGGGCTTCGAACACGATGTCCCAGTGGTATCCGCCCTCGAGCGGAGCCGTCTGGGCCAGCGCCTTACCGGCAAGGAACATGCCGTGGGCAATCTGGCGTTTCATGCCCAGCGCCTTGGCCGGCAGGGCCCCGAGGTGGATGGGGTTGTAGTCCCCCAGCACGGCAGCGTATTCACGTCCGGTTCCCGGCCCCAGACGCCAGGCGCCTGTTTGCCGTGGCGGGACGAACTCGGGCCGCTGGCTCCGGCGTTCTGGACGCTGACCGGCCCAGATGCCCTTGGCCAGGTAGGTGGAAGTGCCCACCCAAACGATTTCTGTTCCGACGCTGACCTCGCACACCACGTCCAGCTGAGTGCCGGCCTGGTGGTCGCGCAGCTTCTCGGTCCACGCCCGCACATCCAGGACCTCATCGACACCCACCGGGCGCAGATGCTCGACCTGGTTGGACAGGTGGACCATCCCCAGCAGGGGCAAAGGAAACTCACGCGCCGCCAACACGGACATGGCCACCGGGAAGACCGTCCCGTGGATGAAAACGCTCGGCAGATGTGGCCGGACGGTATCTCCGACCAACTGCTGGTAGGCCTCCAACCGCGACTGGTCGGCGACCACGCCGTGGACGCTGTGTTCTACCTCGGGCAGCACCAGTTCGGTCTTGGACCGGCTCAGCTGGTTGCGGACCTGATGCGCCACCGCCTCGGCATAGAGCCTGGGCAGCGCCGGGACGGCACCCAGTGGGACGAGGCGGCGGCTCATGCGCCCACCAGTGACTGTCCGCAGACCCGGAGGGTTTGCCCGTTGATCCCCCCGGCGGCGTCGGAGGCCAGGAAACCGATGGCTTCGGCCACGTCGAGCGGTTGGCCACCCTGCATCAGCGAGGGCAACAGCATCCGCCCCACGGCCCGGGTCGCCACGGGAATCTTCGCGGTCATCTCGGTCTCGATGAAACCGGGTGCGACGGCGTTGATGCCCCCATCGCGTTCGGCCATCGCCGACGCCGTGGAGGCGACCATGCCCATCACGCCGGCCTTCGAGGCGGCATAGTTGGTCTGGCCGCGGTTCCCGGCAATGCCGCTGGTGGAGGCCAGCGACACGATCCGCAGGCCGGGCAGGTCGGCGGCCAGGAACGCTTCGTTCATCCGCAGTTGCGATTCGATGTTCACCGCGATGACCGAGTCCCACCGGGAGGGATCCATGTTGGCCAGAAGCTTATCGCGGGTGATTCCTGCATTGTGAATGACAATGTCCAGGTGTCCATGGCGCCCCACGGCGTGCTCCATGATCACTGCTGCGGCATCGTCCCGGGTGATATCGAGCTGCAAGGCCGTCCCACCGACGTCGTTCGCCACGGCCGCCAGCGATTCCCCGGCCTGGGGGACGTCAACGGCGACGATCGTGGCACCGTCACGGTGCAGGGTCCGGGCGATGGCTGCACCAATGCCTCGGGCGGCACCGGTGACCACGGCGACTTTTCCGGCCAACGGCTGGTCCCAGTCCCCCGGCAGGACACCGCGTTCGGATTCGACGGCGATGAACTGTCCATCGACGTAGGCACTGCGTCCGGAGAGCAGGAAGTGCAGGGCAGCTGCCGCCGAGGGGGCTGCGGCGCCGACGCCTTCTGCCAACAGGATGCCGTTGGCGGTGGCACCGCCACGCATTTCACGGCCCAAGGATCGCACTAAGCCGGTCACGCCCATCCGCGCTGCCGAACGTGCCGGTTCGTCGGCGGTGACGGGGGGACGCGATATGGAGACCACCCGCCCACCGGGCAGCAGGCTACGCAACGCGGATCCTGCCTCCAGGGCGACGGCCGAAAGATCGCCGGGGGCTTCCACGGCGTCCAAGGCCAGAATCAGCGCACCGAGTTTTTCGGGCCCTCCCGCATGGCGGCGGACATCGAGTCCCCAGCCCAGCAGCGTCTCCGTCAGGTCGTGAGCGGCAGAGCCGGCGCCCAGGACGACGACCGGACCGGGGACCAGCGGCTTTCCGGGCTGATAGCGGCGCAAGATCGAGGGCCGTGGAAGCCCCAGCGTCTTGGCTAGCTCCTGAGTGATGCCGGTGTTGACGAGCTTCAAGTAGTTGTCAGCCATGATTAGCGTGCCTCCAAAATCGCGACGACGCCTTGACCGCCGGCCGCGCAGACGGAGATCAGGCCACGGCCCGAACCCTTCTCATGCAGCATCTTGGCCAGGGTGGCCACGATGCGTCCGCCGGTGGCGGCGAACGGGTGGCCGGCCGCCAGCGAGGAACCGTTGACGTTCAGTCGGCTGCGGTCAATCGGCCCCAGGGGGGCGTCGAGGCCCAGCTTTTCCCGGCAGAAGTCCGGATCCTCCCAGGCGGCGAGGGTGCTCAGCACCGTACCGGCGAAGGCCTCGTGGATCTCGTAGAAGTCGAAGTCTTGAAGTGTCAGGCCGTTGCGGGCCAGCAGGCGGGGTACCGCGTAGGCGGGGGCCATCAGCAGGCCTTCCTCGCCGTTGACGAAGTCCACGGCGCCCGCTTCGAAGTCCACAAAGTTGGCCAGCATCGGCAAATCGTGTTCGCGGGCGTAGTCCTCCGAGCCAATCAGCACGGCGGCAGCTCCATCGGTCAGCGGGGTGGAGTTCGCTGCGGTCATCGTGGCCCGGTCTCCCAGGTTCTTGCCGAAGGCAGGCTTGAGGCTACCCAGCTTCTCCAAGGTGCTGTCAGCACGCAGGTTCGTATCCCGGCTCACGCCACGGAACGGGGTGATGAGGTCATCGAAGAAGTGCCGGTCGTAGGCTGCCGCCATGTTCTTGTGGCTGGCCAGGGCGAGTTCGTCCTGGGCCTGGCGGGTGATGCCCCAGGCAGCCGTGGTGACCGCCTGATGGTCGCCCATCGATAGGCCGGTGCGGGGCTCTCCGGTACCCGGCGCTGCGGGGGAAAGATCCTTGGGACGGAACTTCGACAGGGCCGTCAGACGCTGCTGCAAAGTGCGGGCCCGGGTCAGTTCCAGCAAGACGGCACGCAGTCCCTCGCTGACGGCGATCGGCGCATCGGAGGTGGTGTCCACTCCGCCGCCGATTCCTGATTCGAGCTGTCCGAGTCGGATTTTATTGGCCAAGGATCCGATGGCCTCCATGCCGGTGGCACAAGCCATCTGCACGTCGTAGGCAGGCGTTGTCGGAGAGAGCGCAGTGCCCAGAACCGATTCACGGACCAGGTTGAAATCCTTGGAGTGCTTCAGGACGGCGCCGCCGGCGACAGCGCCGATGCGCTGACCCTGCAGCCCGAAGCGAGCCACCAGACCGTCCAGGGCGGCGGTGAGCATCTCCTGGTTCGAGGCCGTGGAGTATTTGCCGTTGGACCGGGCGAAGGGGATGCGGTTGCCGCCGATCACGACGGCGGGACGCAGACCGGTGGTGCCGGTCTGCGGGGACTGGGCGGGGGAAGCCGGTGCGGCCATGGAATGACTCCTGACGATGTGAAGTTGATTACCGATACCTAGCGTACCTGATACGCTGGGTATCGTGAACACTTCAGAGCCCCCCGCAACCAGCGGACCGGGCGCCACCGGCGACGGGCGCTCCGCCCGTTGGGATGCCCACCGCCAATCGCGGCGCACCGAATTGGTCAAAGCAGCCCGTTCGGTCATCCACCGCATCGGCCCCTCCGCCTCGATGGACGACTTCGCCGCAGCAGCAGGAACCTCGAAATCGGTCTTCTACCGGTACTTCCGCGATAAGGACGGTCTACGTCAGGCCATGGGCGAAATGGCCATCGGCCAGATGCGCGCCAAAGTCGTTGATGCCGCCCGTCGAGCCACCACCGAGGAATCAGGCCTCCGGGCCATGGTGAAGGCCTACCTGCAGATGGCTCAAACCTCCCCGAACGTCTACTTCTTCGTCACGGACACCGCGAGGGACCCCTTCCGCCCGGTTCCGGAGAAGACCGGCGACGCACCCTTGGATGATTTCTTCGCGGAAATCACTTCCATGATGAAGGACCGGATGCACGCCTATCTCAACGACCGCCACGGCACCGCCGGAATCACCAGCCCGGCGCTCGAATTGTGGCCGACTGCCTCGATCGGCATGGTCAGAGCCGCAGGCGAAGCCTGGCTACGAACCGCCGCCTCCCCCCTCAAACCCGACGAACTTGAATTGACCGAGACCATCACCACCTGGCTGGTTTCCGGAATCACTGGGCATCCACCCGGTGCCCCAGAGCAGTCTCAACACCCCAGCAATGAAGCTATTGAATTGGAAAGGCACACGACGTGACCCAGCAGAACACCGCAGGCTCCGGCCGGACAGAACCCCGCATCGACGTCGCCGCACTCGGAGAGCAGCTTTTGGGCAAGTGGGCGGAAGACCGCCGCACTTCGCGCCGGCTCGCCGGCCGCGAGGATCTCCAGCGCATCGAGGGCCAGTCCATGGACGAGCACCGCGAACGCGTCTTCAACCAGCTCTCCATCCTCGTGGATGAAGGCGCCATCCAGCGTGCCTTTCCGGAAGCGATGGGCGGCGCGGATAACCACGGTGGAAACATCGCCGCCTTCGAGGAACTCGTGGTTGCCGACCCATCCCTGCAGATCAAGGCCGGCGTGCAGTGGGGCCTCTTCGGCTCGGCGATCCAGCATCTGGGCAGCGCGGAACACCAGCAGAAGTGGCTTCCCGGGATCATGAACCTGGAGATCCCCGGGGCCTTCGCGATGACCGAAATCGGCCACGGCTCGGATGTCGCCAGCATTGCCACCACGGCGACCTATGACCCCGACACCGAAGAATTCGTCATCCACACCCCCTTCCGTGCCGCATGGAAGGACTACCTGGGCAACGCCGCCAAGCACGGCCGGGCAGCCGTCGTCTTCGCCCAGTTGATCACCAACGGGGTCAAGCACGGTGTCCACGCCTTCTACGTGCCGATCCGCGACGACAACGGGTTCCTCCCCGGCGTCGGCGGTGAGGACGATGGCTTGAAGGGCGGGCTCAACGGTATCGACAACGGTCGCCTGCACTTCACCGAGGTGCGCATCCCGCGGACCAACCTGCTCAACCGCTACGGCGATGTCGCCGTCGACGGCACCTACACCTCCCCCATCTCCAGCCCGGGTCGTCGGTTCTTCACGATGCTCGGCACCCTGGTCCAGGGGCGGGTTTCCCTCGACGGCGCGGCAGTGGCAGCTTCCAAGGTCGCTCTGCAGATCGCCACGACCTACGCCCACCAGCGCCGGCAGTTCAACGCGACTTCCACGGTGCAGGAGGAAGTCCTCATGGACTACCAGCGCCACCAGCGCCGGCTGATCCCGCGGATCGCGACCACCTACGCCATGTCCTTCGCCCATGAGGAGCTGTTGGAGAAGTTCGACGGCGTGTTCTCCGGCACCGCCGATTCCGATGAGGACCGGCAGGATCTGGAAACCCTGGCCGCCGCGCTGAAGCCGACGTCCACGTGGAACGCGCTCGACATCGTTCAGGAGTGCCGCGAGGCCACCGGTGGCGCCGGCTACATGACCAAGAACCGCTTCACCTCTCTCCATGCCGACCTGGACGTCTACGCGACCTTCGAAGGCGACAACACGGTGCTGCTGCAGCTGGTCGCCAAGCGCCTGCTCACCGACTACGCCCAGGAGTTCCGTCACCTCGACGCCGGGGTCCTGGCGCGCTATGTGGTCCGGCAGGCCGGGAATGTGGCCATCAACCGGTCCGGGCTGCGCCAGCTGGCCCAAACCTTCTCGGATACCGGTTCGGAAAAGCGTTCCGCGAACTTCCTCAAGGACGCCGAAACCCAGCGCGGTCTGCTGACCGACCGGGTCGGCACTGCCGTGGGCGAAGTCGCCGATGCCATGCGCGGGGCCGCCAAGCTGCCGCAGGCCGAGGGCGCCAAGGTCTTCAACGAGCACCAGAACGAGATCATCGAAGCGGCGCGCGCGCATGCCGAACTGCTGCTCTGGGAGGCCTTCACCACGGCCCTGGGCAAGATCCACGACGAGGGCACCCGCCAGGTCATGACCTGGGTCCGTGACCTGTACGGCCTGCAACTGATCGAGAAGGACCTGTCCTGGTACGTGATGCACGGACGCCTGTCCAACCAGCGGGCCCGCACGTTGGGCCCGTACATCAACCGTCTGCTCGCCCGGCTGCGTCCGCACGCCCAGGATCTGGTCGATGCCTTCGGCTACGGCCCCGAACACCTGCGGGCCGACATTTCCTCGGGTATCGAGGCGGAACGTCAGGACGAGGCGGCGGAGTACCTGCGTCGGGAGCGGGCGATGGCCGATGCCCCCATCGACGAAAAGGTCCTGGTCGCGCGGCGCAAGGCCGCTGAGAAGGCCAAGCGCAAGGCCGCGAAGTCCGCGGCGACGAAGGGCAAGAAGGTCGGCGCCTAGCCCCTACCGATGCAGCGGACGACGGCGGTGTTCCCGGGTTCCGGGAGCACCGCCGTCGTCCGCTGTTTTCTGAACCGTTCTGTCCGGTGTTCCTAGCGCCGGTACCCGTCGATCGCGTTGCGGTAGACCTCGAGGGTCCGCACGGCGATCGCGTCCCAGCTGAAGTGGTCCGCGGCCCGCTGCCGCCCGGCCACGCCCATGGCCTGGGTGCCTACCGGGTCCTCCAGGGCACGGTTCAACGCCGCGCCGAAATCCGCAACGAAACCTTCGACGTCCACCGGGGTGCCCGAAGCGTCGTCGAGTTGTTCCAGCGGAACCAGCAGACCGGTCTCGCCATCGGCGACCACCTCGGGGATGCCGCCGACGGCGCTGGCGACCACTGCTGTGCCGCAGGCCATGGCTTCGAGGTTCACGATCCCCAACGGCTCGTAGATGGACGGGCAGGCGAACACGGTCGCTTGGCTGAGAACCTGAATCAGTTCGTCACGCGGGAGCATGCGTTCGATCACGACGACGGCTTCGCGGGTAGCCCGGAGCAGGGCAATGAGTTCGGCCACTTCGGCCGCCAATTCCGGGGTGTCGGCGGCACCGGCACACAGCACCAGCTGGACGTCCGGTGGCAACAGGGCTGCTGCCCGCAATAAATAGGGCACCCCCTTCTGCCGGGTGATCCGTCCGACGAAGGCCACGGTGCGTTTGTCGGGGTCGATGCCAAGCCCCGGCAGGGCCTCCAGGTCCGGTGCCGGATGCCAGGCGTCGACGTCGACACCGTTATGCACCACGTGCACCCGTTCCGGGTCGACTCCGGGGTAGGCGTTCAAGATATCGCGGCGCATTCCCGCGGAAACCGCGATGACGGCATCGGCCCCGTGATAGGCAGTGGATTCGGCCCAGGAGCTGACCGCATAGCCGCCACCGAGTTGTTCGGCCTTCCACGGTCGCAAGGGCTCCAGGGAGTGGGCGCTCAGGACGTGCGGGACCCCGTGCATCATTGATCCCAGGTGGCCGGCGAAATTGGCGTACCAGGTATGGGAATGGATGATGTCCGTTCCCGCCAGGGCAGGGACGATGCGCAGATCGGTCCCCAGCGTCGCCACGGCCGGATTCGCGGTGGCCAGGTCCTCTGGCTCGGCATAGCTGGCCACCTGCGCCCCGTGGTAGTCCCCCGGGCGTTCGGCACCGAAGGCATGGACATGCAGTTCCGTCTGCGGGGCCAGCACACGAGCCAGCTCGGCGACGTGCACACCCGCCCCGCCATAGATGGCGGGCGGGAATTCCTTGGTCACAATGTCTACTCTCACAGCACCAACGTAGCCGCATAAGTGACTTCTGCCATAGTCTGATCCCAGAAGGTGCAGCCCGGCGGCCACCTCCGCCGGGAGGGAACGATCACTAGGGAGTCGGCATGCCCCAAAAAAAAGTCCTCGTCGTGGTTCTGGCTGGTGGGGAAGGCAAGCGGTTGATGCCGTTGACGGCCGACCGCGCCAAACCGGCGGTGCCGTTCGGGGGAAGCTATCGGCTGATCGACTTCGCGTTGTCCAATGTCGTGAACTCGGGCTACCTGCGGGTCGTGGTGCTCACGCAATATAAATCGCACAGCCTGGACCGCCATGTTTCCGAAACCTGGCGCATGTCCACCCAACTGGGCAACTATGTCGCTTCGGTGCCGGCCCAGCAGCGTCTGGGCAAGGACTGGTTCCTGGGCTCGGCGAACGCGATCTACCAGTCCCTGAACCTGATCCACGACGCCAAACCCGAATACGTGCTCGTCGTCGGCGCCGACCACGTGTATCGGATGGACTTCTCGGCCATGATCGACGCCCATGTCGCCGCCGGCGTTTCCGCCACCGTGGCCGCCGTGCGCCAGCCGCTGGAGCAGGTGAACCAGTTCGGCGTCATCGAGGTCGATGCGCAGACCCCCGGCAGGATCGCCGCCTTCCGCGAGAAACCCGATTCGACTCCTGGCCTCCCCGATGATCCGAGCAGCTTCCTGGCGTCGATGGGCAACTACGTCTTCTCGACGGATGCCCTGCTGGAGGCGCTGGAGTCGGATAACGTCAGGGACGACACCAAACACGATATGGGTGCCGACATCATCCCCGCCTTCGTGGAACGCGGGGATTGCGGGGTCTATGACTTCTCGGCCAATCCGGTCCCGGGCGAGGACGCCTCCCTCATACGCTATTGGCGCGACGTAGGAACATTGGATTCCTATTATGAAGCGCATATGGATCTGGTCGCCCCGATCCCGCAGTTCAATCTGTACAACCAGGAGTGGCCGATCCACACCCGCCACCACAGCTCACCTCCCTCCAAACTCGTGCGCTCCAAGAACGGAACCCCCGGCGAAGCCCATGACTCGCTGCTGGCCGCCGGGGTGGTGATCACCGGAGGCACGGTCACCCGCTCCGTGATCTCCACGGACGCACGGGTCGAACACGGGGCCCAGGTCACCGATTCGGTCCTGCTCGACAACGTCGTCATCGGCGCCGGAGCCACGGTGAAGCACGCCATCATCGACAAGAACGTGGTGGTCCCTGCAGGGGTCGGTATCGGGGTGGACCATGAGGTGGATCGGGCGCGTGGATTCCTGGTCACCGAATCCGGATTGACCGTCTTGTCCAAGGGCCAGCAGATCGACGCCTAGCCCGACTCGGTGGACGCGGCGTGGGGGCGGTAGAGTTCTCCCGACATGACTGAGCATTCCTTCCCCATCGCCGCCGACGATCTGGCCGCCTGCCTGAGCGTCCTCGAGCGCATCCACGAACTCCCCGACGACAACGAACAATTCATCGCCGTGCGCCGCGCCACCGCGAAGATGTTCAAGGAGGTCAAGCGCGCCCGCCGGACCGATGCCCGCCAAGCGGTGGTGGAGGCCGACAGGAAAGTCATGGAACGCACCGCCACCGGAGCCGCCAACCGTCTGGATGACGAAACCGAAGGGCTGGACCTTTCCACCAGCTCGGCGGGCTCCAGCGCCGGGGAATACCAGCAACCGCGCAAATGCTACGTCTGCAAGCAGCCCTTCACGAAGGTTGACGCCTTCCACCATCTGTTATGCCCCGATTGCGCCGCCGGCGGCAGGCATTGGCGCGAAGCCCGGGTGGACCTGAGTGGACGCCGAGCCCTACTTACCGGCGGGCGCGCCAAAATTGGCATGCATATTGCCTTGCGGCTCCTGCGCGACGGCGCCCACACCACCATCACCACCCGTTTCCCGGCCGACGCGGCCCGACGCTTCGCGGCACTGGATGACAGCGCCGACTGGTTGCACCGGTTGCGTATCGTCGGGATCGACCTCCGTGATCCCTCGCAGGTGGTCTCGCTAACGGAACAGCTCATCGCTGCCGGCCCCCTGGACATCCTGATCAATAATGCCGCGCAGACGGTTCGTCGTTCCGGCGAGGCCTACCGTCACCTGATTGAATCCGAGGCACAACCACTAGCCCCCGAGCTAACGTATGCCCAAGGCGGCCCCGAGATCTGGGGCGCAGGACAAGCACCGCAAGCCCACCCCCAGGCGTTGGCAGCTGCCTTTGACTTGGACACCGGGGCCGTGGAATCGGCGGCGGCGTTGGCTCCTGGACGGCTGGCCGAATTGGCGATGACCGCGGGCTCGGCCTCCTGGGACCGTGTGGCCGCCGGAACCGCCATCGATGCCGGAGGGTTGGTCCCGGA
This sequence comes from Arthrobacter sp. AOP36-C1-22, assembly GCF_052377515.1. Classification (NCBI taxonomy): domain Bacteria; kingdom Bacillati; phylum Actinomycetota; class Actinomycetes; order Micrococcales; family Micrococcaceae; genus Arthrobacter; species Arthrobacter sp. AOP36-C1-22. The sequence goes on from NZ_JBQSWW010000013.1 coordinate 64,280, forward strand.
TTTGGTCAGCGCGAACAGCTGGACCCATACGCTGGGTCATGTGGAGGCGCTGGAACTGCTGGAGGTCCAGCTGTGCAATGTCACGGCCCCGTTCCTGCTGGCGAGCCTGTTGCGTCCGGCAATGGCCGCCTCCTCGTTCAAACGCAAGTACATCGTGAACGTCTCGGCGATGGAGGGGCAGTTCTCCCGGGTCTATAAGGGGCCGGGACACCCTCATACCAATATGGCGAAAGCCTCGTTGAACATGCTGACCCGCACCTCGTCAGAGGAACTGTTCGAGACCGATGGCATCCTCATGACGGCGGTGGATACCGGCTGGATCACCGACGAACGCCCACACGAGTCCAAGATCCGACACGCCGCCGGAGGCTGGCACGCCCCCTTGGATCTGATCGACGGGGCGGCCCGGGTCTACCATCCGATCGTCGCCGGCGAGGAGGGCACCGATCTGCGGGGCTGCTTCATCAAGGACTACCGCCCCTCCCCCTGGTAACCGGCCAAAGAACCACGCAACGGTGATCTTCAACACCTGTTTCATGGTTGAATGGCCCCGTGGAGAATCAGCAGCCCAGAAACCAGAACCTGTCCCGCGATGAGGCCGCCGAGCGCGCCCGGATCCTCTGTGTCGACTCCTATGAAGTCGATCTCGATCTGACCGGCGCCCCGGATCCCGCGGTCTCCGGCTACCGATCCCGGACGCGGATCGCGCTCACCGCCCAGGTCGCCGGCGAAGAGACCTTCCTGGACTTCATCCATGGTGGCGTCGCCTCGGTGGTCCATAACGGCAAGGCCTTGGATCCCGCCACGGCGGTCCGTGGTTCCCGGATCCACTTCACCCCCACGGAAGGCCACAACCTCGTTGAGGTCGACGGCACGGCCCTCTACTCGACCTCCGGAGAGGGCATGCACCGGTTCGTTGACCCGGTGGACGGCCAGACCTACCTGTACACCCAGTACGAGCCGGCCGATGCCCGTCGCGTCTTCGCGAACTTCGAACAACCCGACCTCAAGGCCCCCTTCACCTTCACCGTAACGGCGCCCGCACACTGGCATGTCGCCTCCAACCAGTCGGTGGCCGAACGCAGCGAACACGGCAACGGGATGGCAACCTCGCTCTTCGCCCCGACGCTGCCGATCTCGACCTACATCACCACGATCCTGGCCGGGCCATACCACTACGTCACCGACAGCTGGTCCCGCCGCCTCGAGGACGGCAGCACGCTGACCGTCCCGCTGGGCCTGAGCTGCCGGGCCTCGCTGGCGGCAAGCTTCGATGCCGATGCCCTGTTCACCACCACCCGGCAGGGGCTGGACTTCTTCCATGACCTCTTCGACTACCCCTACCCCTGGGGCAAATACGACCAGGCTTTCGTCCCCGAATACAACCTCGGCGCCATGGAGAACCCCGGTCTGGTCACCTTCACTGAGAACTACGTCTTCACCTCCCGCGCCACCGAATCCCAGTACGAGGGCCGGGCGAATACGATCATGCACGAGATGGCCCATATGTGGTTCGGCGATCTGGTCACGATGCGCTGGTGGGACGACCTGTGGCTGAAGGAATCCTTCGCCGACTTCATCGGCACCCTGGCCGTGGCCGAAGCCACCGACTTCGATACCGCCTGGGTCACCTTCGCGAACCGCCGCAAGGCCTGGGCCTACGTCCAGGACCAGCTGCCGACCACCCACCCGATCGTCGCCGACATCCCCGATCTGGAAGCGGCCCGGCAGAATTTCGATGGCATCACCTACGCCAAGGGCGCCTCCGTGCTCAAGCAGCTCGATGCCTACGTCGGGCGCGAGGCCTTCGTCTCCGCGGCCCGTACCTATTTCCGTCGCCACGAATACGGCAACACCACCCTGGCGGACTTCCTGGCCGTCCTGGCCGAGGCCTCCGGCCGCGATATGGGGGCCTGGTCCGAATCCTGGCTCCGCACCGCGGGGGTCGGTTCCCTGGAGGTCGAGTTCGAGGAGCACGACGGCGCAGTCACCTCGGCGGTCATCGTCCAGGAGGGCGCGGATCCCACGACGGGATCCCCCGCCATCCGTCCACACACCCTGGGGTTGGGCACCTTCGAATTGCGCGATGGCAAGCTGGAGCGCACCGGAGGATTCAGGCTCGATGTCACCGGGGCCCGGACCGAGATCCCCGAACTCGTCGGCCGGCCCCGCCCCGCCGTCGTCCTGCCCAATGACGGGGACCTGACCTATGCCAAGGTCAGATTCGACGAGTCCTCCCTGCAGGTCCTGCTCGAACGCCTCGGCACGTTGACAGAGCCTCTGTCGCGGGCCACCGCCTGGGCAGCCCTCTGGTCCATGGTCCGCGATGGCCTGCTTCCGGCACCGGTCTTCCTGAGCGCGGTCCGCCGACATGTCTCCACGATCACCGATGTCGGAGTCCTGTCGATGATCCTGGGGCAGGCCGAGACCGCCGTCCAACGGTACTGCCCTCCCCATGTCAGGGATGCCGAACACCGGCAGCTGGCCCAGTCGCTGCATGATTTCCTGCTCGCTGCTGATCCCGGATCCGACGCCCAGCTGGCCTTCGCCAGGGCCCTGGCCGAGTTGGCCCGCGCCGGCGAACTCGACCATGTCGTGGCCGGGCTGCTGGACGGCAGCCTCCGGGTCGAAGGACTCACCGTCGACGAGCAGTTGCGCTGGGCCCTGCTGCAGGCCGGTGCGGCCCGGGGACACATCTCCACCTCCACCCTGGAGGCCGAGCGCCAGGCCAACCCGTCGGCGGTCGCCACCGTGGGGCAGGCGCTCGCCTGGGCAGCACGCCCGGAGGCGCAGGTGAAGCAGGCGGCCTTCGACGCCGCCCTGTCCGGAACCGACGCCGACGGCGCGGTCCTCTCCAACGATGTCCTCAGTGCCACGGTCAACGGTTTCCTGATCGGTTCACATGAGCAGATCGACGGCTACTACGAACGCTACTGGCCGGCCCTGGCCGATATCTGGGAGAAGATGAGCATCGGCCTGGCCACCCGGATCGTGCAGGGCCTGTTCCCGTTGGATCAGGATCTGGGCACCGAGGCACCGGAGCAGCATCGCGTCGTGCGCAGCGCCGATGCCTGGCTCGCCGACCACGCAGAGGCTCCACGGGCCCTGCGTCGGATCATCATCGAACAGCGCGACCAGCTGGTGCGCACCCTGCACGGGCAGGCCGCCGTCCTGGCGTCACGGGACTGAGCTCACCGGCAATCGGATGAGGCCGGCGCCGGGCCCAATCCGGCGCCGGCCCGTCCAGGGGCCCGGTCCGGCTAGGGAACCCGGTTCAGCCATCCATCGGTCCGGAACTTCTCGTCGGCGAGACGCTCGGCCCGGGTCAACGTGGCCTCATCGATTTCGGTCCGGGTCGCCCCATAGCGCTCGGCAAAGGTCGAGATCATCGTCTCGATGATCTCGGCCCGCGGGATGCCCGCCTGCCGCTTGAGTGGATCCACCCGTTTCTTGGCGCTGGCGATCCCCTTATCGGAAATCTTCTCCTGCCCGATGCGCAGCACCTCGGTCATCTTCTCGGCGTCGATGTCGTAGCTCATCGTGACGTGATGCAGGATCGCTCCCCCGGCGAAACGCTTCTGCGCGGCTCCGCCGAACTTTCCCTGGTCGGTCGCGATGTCGTTCAATGGTTTATAGAACGCCTCCACGCCTAGGCGTTTCAACGACTCCATCACCCAGGCGTCCAGGAACGGGTAGGAGTCGGCAAAGCTCATGCCATCCACCAGCGACGCGGGAAGATAGAGGGAATAGGTCATGCAGTTCCCGGCCTCCATGAACATGGCCCCACCCCCGCTGATGCGCCGCACCACGGTCACCCCATGCTTCCGGGCCCCGTCGGGGTTGATTTCGTTGCGGACCGACTGGAAACTGCCGATGACTACGGCGGGCTCGTTCCAGTCCCAGATCCGCAGGGTGGGTTTCCGGGTCCCTTCCATGACCTCACGGGTCATGATCTCGTCCAGGGCGACGTTGGCGGCGATGGGCAACGAACGGGGTCCGATGACTTCCCAGTCGTGGTCGGCCCACGTCGTCGCCAGGCCCAGGGCCCGGCGCACCGCGGTGGCCACGGCCGCGGGATCGAATCCGAACATGACCGCGTCGTGGCCGACCGCCCTGTCGACGGCTCCGCTGATCACCGCATGCGGTGCCGAGGCCTCCATTCCGACCAGGGCCGAGTTGATGTCATCCAGCGCCTCATCCGGTTCGAGGAAGAAGTCCCCGTTGATGTTGGCGCGCACGATCCGCGCCTCCGCCCCTTCACCGGCGACCTCGAGATCGGCGACCACGAGTTTTCCTCCGTGGACCTTGAATTCTCCGTGGTGGGTGTAGGGCGTGCTGTCCGGCTGGGGAAGATTCTCGACTGGCATGGTTCCATCCTAGTGAACCCGCCGGGCCCACGGGTCCCGGAACGGCCCGGCGGGGCGGCGTCGGCCCCGGGCCGTTAACGACAAAAGGACCCCGAAGGGTCCTTTTGCCACATGAAGGGTCCGCTTACTTCTTGCCGAAGTTCTTGAAGCGGGCGTTGAAGCGCTCGACGCGGCCGGCCGAGTCCATGATGCGCTGCTTACCCGTGTAGAACGGGTGTGATGCTGCCGAGATCTCGACGTCGATGACCGGGTAGGTCTTGCCGTCTTCCCACTCGATCGTCTTGCTCGAGGACCGGGTGGAGCGGGTCAGGATCTTTTCGCCGGAGGCGAGGTCGTTGAACACGACCGCCTCGTACTTCGGGTGGGTATTGGACTTCATGTGGAAAACCTTTGTTCGAGCCACTGGATTTTGCCAGCAGCCATACGGGTACAGCCGTTCCGTTCGTCACGGAACCGACCATTCACTGTATCCCATCGACAGATGCCCGGAAAAATCGCCGCGCCTACTGGGTGCGTAGTCCGGTGCCAACACGAAAAGCCACGCCCCTCCTGCACCCCACCGGCTACCTCCCTGGCTGGTCCCCGGATGGGGGGCATCGACGCTGGGATCCGCAGCCCGATGGTTTCGTGGGACAGCTTCACTGACATCCGCACGTAGCGCTTACCTGCGCGGGCAAAATGTCAGGGCTGCATGACAGCCTGCTTTCACAGTCAAGCGAGCAACACACGAAAGGACAACCATGGATACCGCTTCACAGATGCACGTCCAGATTCCCGAGGAAACACTGGAAATCATCACCTCTGGTCTTGAGTACCACGATAAGCACCATTGGATCCCGTGGGCTTGGGCGGCGATTTCCCGAGAGGGGGACCTCGAGCCGATCGTGGACGAATCCAGTCCTGACGATGCATCCCAACTCATCACGCTCGCTGCCTTGGGCCATCTCTACGACAAATTCCAGGATGCCTATACCGGGCTCCACCCCAGAGACGAGTTCCTGACCGAGCTGCTGGGCGACGCGCGCCCGGCAATCAATCAAATCGAACTGGCGCGCTACTGCGAACGCAACGGTCACTACGACTACTCGGAAATTCCCGAGTCCGCAGCCGCGCTCGAACACGTTGCCGTCAACAACCGAACAAACGAAGTCCAAGTTCGACTGGTCCACCTTGTCGGCCAAGCAAGACTGTTCACCTCGCTCGTTGTTGCCGGTACGGCAATAGCGACCGCTGATTTCGGCGCCGAAGACGACGACGCCGAATTTATCCCCCTTGGCGACTCACTGACACTTGATGCATTCGACCCGTATTTAGACGACGTCCTGAACTTCACCCTCACTGCCGAAAAGCATCGTGCATATGAGTGGCTCACGGGCGACCTCGACCTTGGATGATCCGGCGGTCCGCCACTCGCCCCAGTCGTTGGTGAAGACCTGAGTGCCTGGACAGGGACGAGCTGCCACAACAACACCCTCTCGCCAGGTAGAAGAACGATCGGTTCGTCGCCCTGCTGCTGATGGTTTGCACTACCGGGATCCCACTCAAAGCCGGCACTACTCGGCGTTGGGCGCTCACCAACTGCTCATCGGGTAATATTCAGCGCCGGTTGTTCGAGTACGTCCGAAGCGTCAGCCCAGGATCAACGAGTCCATGGCCTGCAGTCGGATTCAAGCCCTGGCTTTCAGTGGAGAGCGCCAACGTCCACGTCTGGCTCTGATGAACCACGACCATCACGCCTCTCATTGGGCTCGCACTCCCCTGCTGGAGTCATGCCAGCTTTCTAGGGCGCGTTTTGAGAGGGCCGGAGCCACTCCGGCGAACCATCCAGGAGACCCGGCCTGCGCCCACGACATTCGCCGCGCCTACCTCGCCCGCAATTCCCACATGGCCACGGTGGAGGCCGCAGCGACATTCAACGAATCGACGCCCGGGCGCATGGGGATCATCACGGCCTCGTCCACCCGGGCCAGGGTGTCGTCCGAGACACCGGCCCCTTCGGTGCCCAGCACCAGGGCCAACCGATCGATGTTCTCGGCGGCTACTTCATCGATGGGCCGGGCCGAGTCGGTGACCTCCATGGCCGCCAACCGGAATCCGTCCCCGCGCAGCCGGTCCAGCCCCTCATTCCAGTCCTCCAGCCGCGCCCACGGGATCTGGAAGACCCCACCCATGCTCACCCGGATGGAACGCCGGTACAGCGGATCGGCACAGCGGGCGGAGACCAGGACGGCGTCCATTCCCAGGGCGGCCGCCGAACGGAAGATCGCGCCGAGGTTGGTGTGGTCCACGATGTCCTCCAACAACAGCACCCGGCGGGCCCCGGCGACGACGTCGGCCACCGGAACCGGTTGCGGCCGGTTCATGGCAGCCAGCGCACCCCGGTGCAGGTGGAAGCCGGTGATCTCCTCCAACACGCCCGGCGCCCCGACGAAGGCCGGAACCTCGGGGTGGGCTTCGAGGACATCGGAGAGCCCCTCGAGCCATTTATCGGCCAGGAAGAAGGAGCGCGGGACGTGTCCGGCGGCCAGGGCCCGACGCAGGACCTTGGAGCTTTCGGCGATGTAGAGCCCGCGCCCCGGATCGGTTCGTTGCCGCAGGGCCGCATCGGAGAGCCGGACGTAATCGGAGACGCGCGGGTCGGAGGCAGATTCCAGGGTGATGATCGGCATCAGGAGACCAGCTTGCCGATCATGACCGCCAGGGCCACGAGCCCGAGCACCACGATGAACGAACGCAGCAGCAGCGGTGAGAGCTTCCGGCCGACCCGGGCGCCGATGAACCCACCGACCAGGGAACCGCCGGCGATGAGCAGGACGATCAGCCAGTTGATGCGGTCGAAGGCGAAGAGCAGGTAGGACACGGCGGCGACCAGGTTGACCACCAGCGAGAGGATGACCTTGATCGCATTGGACTGCTGCAGCGAACCATGGAAGAAGATGCCCAGCACGGCCATGAGCAGGATGCCCTGGGCCGCGGTGAAGTAGCCTCCGTAGACCCCGATGAGGAAGACCAGGACGTAGACCAGCGGCGATAGTTTCTGTTCGTCCGCATGGGAAGGCCGCAGGGCCCCGCCGCTTTGCCTCTCACGCACCCACCGGGCCAGCCGCGGCTGGAAGATGACCAGCAGGATTGCGATCGCGATGAGGACCGGGGCCACATACCCGAAGACCGTTTCGGGAAGGTGGAGCAGCAGGAAGGCGCCCAGGATGCCGCCCAGCAGCGAGGCCGGAACCAGTTTGAGCATCGTCTTGGGGACGGTGCGGGCTTCCTGCCGGTATCCCCAGGCGCCGGAGAACCCGCCGGCGACCAGGCCCATGGCGTTGGAGATGATGGAGTTGACCGGCGCGAAGCCCAGGGCCACAAGGACCGGGAACGTCACCAGCGAGCCGGAGCCGACGATCGTGTTGATCGTGCCCGCCCAGAGCCCGGCAAAGAGGACGAGCAGTTCCCTCCATAAATCCATGCGCTGCGCTGGCCCTAGGCGCCGGGTCGGGCGACGGCCGAGTAGCGGCCGTCGTCGACGCGCAGGCGCAGATCCATCTCGAAGGTCTCCGAGAGGTTGGCTTCGGTTAGTGTCGTGGCGATGGGGCCGGCTGAGACGATGTTGCCCTCGTTCAGCAGCATGGCATGGGTGAAGCCCGGGGGGATCTCCTCGAGGTGGTGGGTCACCAGGACCATGGCCGGTGCCTCGTCGTCGGCGGCGAGCTCGGAGAGGCGGGCGACGAGGTCCTCGCGCCCCGCCAGGTCCAGTCCTGCCCCGGGTTCGTCCAGGAGGAGCAGTTCGGGGTCGGTCATCAGGGCCCGGGCGATCTGCACCCGCTTGCGTTCGCCGTCGCTCAGTGACCCGAATTTCCGGTTGATCAGGGTGGACATCCCCCAGTCGTGCAGCAGTGAGAAGGCCCGGCGTTCGTCCATGGCCTCATATTGTTCACGCCAGCGGCCGGTGGTGCCCCAGGAGGCGGTGACCACGACGTTCAACACCTTCTCGTGGGCGGGGATGTGGGTGGCCAGGGCCCCGGAGGACAACCCGATCCGCGGACGCAGTTCAAAGACGTCGACCCGTCCCAGGGTCTCGTCGAGGATCTCGGCGGTGCCCCGGGTGGGGTGCATGCGGGCCGCGGCGATCTGCAACAGGGTGGTCTTCCCGGCCCCGTTGGGACCCAGAACAACCCATCGTTCGTCCTCCTTCACCTGCCAGTCGATGCTCGTCAAGAGGTTCTTTTGACCCCGGACCACGTCGATACCGGTAAAGGAGAGCACATCATTCATGGTCAAAACACTAAGGCAATACCTAGGTGATCGGCCAAATGCTACCGGGTGTGCCGCCCCGCGACGTCGCGAAGTAGCGCCTAGCAGGCACCGCACGGGAGAATCGTTCCATGAAGATCAGCAGTTACCTCGTCTCCCATCACGGCACCGCGTCCTCCCCCGACGACGGTGCCGCGACTCCGACGGCCGCCGACGGCCCGGAGGCGACCCGGTTCGAACCGGCACGGATCGAGGCGCTCCTGGGGGACCACGGGTTCTCCACGGCCTCCTCCACGGCGTTCTCGGGGCTGGGGTACGCCGGAACACGCAGGGCGTTGACCCGCACGACGCCGGAAGGCCCCGACGCAGACCGCTCCGCCGCCTTGCTGGACCGGCTCGCCGCCGACTCCGCGCAGCATGCCCTGGTCCCGGCCAGCCTGATCGAGGCGCCCCGCAAGCTGCTGGTCATGGACGTCGATTCCACGTTGATCCGGCAGGAGGTCATCGAGTTGCTGGCCGCCCATGCCGGGCGTGAGGCCGAAGTCGCCGCCGTCACCGAGGCGGCGATGCGCGGCGAACTGGACTTCTCCGAAAGTCTCCACGCCCGGGTGGCCACCCTGGCCGGGCTGGAGGCCGGGGTCATCGATCGGGTGTGCGACGCCGTCGTTCTCTCGGCCGGGGCCAGGGAACTGATCGCGGCCTGCCACGAGGGCGGGCATCTGGTGGGCGTTGTCTCGGGCGGGTTCCTCCAGATCCTCCGGCCGCTGGCCGACGGGTTGGGGCTGGACTTCGCCCGGGCCAACGATCTGGGCGTCAGCGAAGGCCGGCTGACCGGAACCGTGAACGGGGAGATCGTCGATGCCGCCGCCAAGGAGTCGTCCCTGCGGCAGTGGGCCGTCGAGGCGGGCCTCCCCGTGGAACACACCATCGCCGCCGGCGACGGAGCCAACGACCTGTTGATGGTCCGGGCTGCCGGACTCGGGATCGCTTATTGCGCCAAACCCGCGTTGCGTACCGCCGCCGACGCGGTGATCGATCTGCCACGGCTGGACATCATTCGTCATCTGGCAGGTATTTGATCATGACGATTGCATAACTACCGGGCCCCGCGGACATCAGCGGCGCATCTGCGCGAGCCCGCGGCGCTAGGATCTTTTGTGGTGCGCGTTCCGACGGGCGCACGGCGTCGATGAACATGGAGCATTCGCGGGCAATGATGCGGGACAAAAAAGACACGAGCAAGAAGAAAAAGGGCTGGCTGATCGGCGGTGGCGCCATCATCCTGTTGGCGGGCGCCTACGCAGGCGGGGCGTCGCTGCTCGGCGACCAGATCCCCAACGGGACCACGGTCCACGGGGTCGAGATCGGCGGTCTGAGCAGTTCCGACGCCGCCGCCCGACTGCACCGGGACCTGGACCCGCTGGCTTCCGAACCGGTCACGATCGCCGCCGGGGAACAGTCCGCGCCGCTGACCCCCGACGAATCCGGCCTGGGCCTGGACATCGAGGCCACCCTGCAGGGCCGGACCGGGTACACCCTGAACCCCATGGTCCTCTTTCAACGCCTGACCGGCGGTTCGGCCATCAAGCCGGTCCTGACCCAGGACGACGACGCCTTGCACGCCGCCATAGAGGATCTGCGTCCCAAGCTGGACACCAAGGCCACCGAAGGCAAGATTGCCTTCAAGGACTCCAAGGTCCAGTACGACGCCCCGTCCGAAGGCGAGAAGGTCGACGCGGACCAGGCCGGCGACGCCATCGGCAATTCCTGGTTCGGCGCGAGCGAACCCATCGAGGTGGCCACCACCACGGTGGAGCCCAAGACCCCCGCCTCGGCGTTCGAGAAGGTCCGCGATGAGCAGGCCAAGCCCCTGGTCGCCGGGAACGTGACCGTGGCCGCCGATGACCTGAAGGCCACCTTGAAGCCGGCCGAGCTGGCCCAGGCGGCGTCCTTCAAGGTCTCTGACGGCGCGGTGAAGATGTCGTTGGACAACCAGCAGCTCGCCGACCGTCTGCTCAAGGCCAATCCCAAGATGGCGTCGACGGCCAAGGACGCCCGCATCGTCCTGAAGGACGGGAAGCCGAAGATCATCCCCGCGGTCAAGGGCCATGGCGTCGAGACGAAGAACCTCACCGAGAAGATCCTCACCGCCGCGACCACCGATTCACGGACCGCGAAGATCGACGTCGCCGTCACCAAGCCGGAACTGACGACCGCGAAGGCGAAGAAGCTGGGTGTGAAGGAGGAGATCGTCGAGTTCTCCACGCCGTACCCCACCTTTGACACGGTCCGGACCAAGAACCTGCGCGCCGGGGCCTCGAAGCTCAACGGCATGCTGGTCATGCCCGGCGACACCTTCTCGCTGACCAAGGCGCTGGCCCCCATCACGGAGGCGAACGGCTACTTCAAGTCCGGCGTGGTGGAAGACGGCTTCACCACCGAAGCCATCGGCGGTGGTCTGTCGCAGATCTCCACCCAGTTGTTCAACGTGGGATGGCTCGGGGGCATGGACGATGTCACCCACCGGCCGCATAGCCGCTGGTTCGACCGCTACCCCGCCGGGCGTGAATCCACCCTGTGGGAAGGCCAGATCGACATGGCCTGGAAGAACAACACCGGCCACGCCGTGATGATCCAGGCCTGGGTGACCGACAGCCATGTGAAGACCCGTCTCTGGGGGACCAAGAAGTACAAGGTCACCTCCAAGACCTCGGGGCACTACAACAAGACCAACCCCAAGACTACCTACAACGACGCCGAGAAGTGTGTCGCGGAGTCCGGTGGCCAGAAGGGGTTCTCGGTCGATGTGCACCGCACCCGGACGGCGGGCTCGGAGACGCTCAAGGACAGCCTGCACTGGACGTATCAGCCCTGGAACAAGGTCGTCTGCGGGAAGAAGCCCTAACCCCCGCACCGACGCCAAAGGCGGCGGCTCCACCCGTGGGAGGGTGGAGCCGCCGCCTTTGATGCTCCGTGTACTGCCGGTGTGTTCTAGTCCAGGAAGTGTCCTGCTCCCCCAGCGTATTCGGTATGTCCGGTGGGGACGTCGGCCGTGGCCATCGCGGCGACCTCGACCCCGAACTCCTGGACGGTGAGCAGTTTGCCGGCAGCCTGCCGGCGCTCCTCGATGGCCCCTGGCTGGGCCCGGTCCAGCAGCGTGGCGGTGACGGTCCCTTCGATCATGTCCCCGGAGACCACCACCAACGAGATGCCCTTGGCCTCCAGCGCCGGGATCTCCTCACGCAGGGCCAGCTCCCCGGCGCGCTTGGAACGGGCCACGGGCTCGTAGGCATCCAGCGTCGCCGTCTGGTCGATGAAGTGGGCCTGGTGGCTGGTGACGAACACCACACGCGAACCGGCGGGCATGACGGCGGCCGCGGTGCGCAGCATGTCGACCTGGGCGTCGCGGTTCAGTCGCAGGGCATAGTCCTCGCCGAGATCGGCTTCCATGCCGCCGGAGGCGTTGAGCACCAGCACATCGAGGGACCCGAAGTTCTCTTGCGCCGCATCCACCAGTGACTGGGCGCCCCCCTCGGCGGTCAGGTCCGCACCGACGGCCACGGCCCGGCCCCCGGCATCGGTGATGCCCTGGACGATCTTATGGGCACGGGGAGCCTTCTGCCGGTAGTTCACCACGACGGAGGCACCCCCCGCTGCGAGGTTCTTCGCCACTTCTGCGCCGATGCCCCGGGAGGACCCGGTGACAATGGCTGTTTTTCCGTTGAGTTCTGACATGGATTCTCCTAGTTGGGGTTCACGCGGCCATGGCGCGGATGCGGCAAGGGAGCCCGCTGTCGCGGGCACTTTCCTCCATCTTGCCAGCCCATCCGGCGTCGTGCCGTTGTGGGAATGCTCCAAAGACGAACGGCAGGTGGGCCTAGTGCCCCATGCCCAGACCGCCGTCGACCGGAATGACGGCGCCGGAAATGTAGGCGGCCTCGTCACTGGCCAGCCAGCGGACGACTCCTGCCACCTCGGTGGGCTCGGCGAACCGTCCCGCGGGGATGCCCGAGAGGTACTCCTTCTGCGTGTCTTCGGGCAGTGCGGCGGTCATGTCGGTGTTGACGAACCCCGGGGCCACCACGTTGGCGGTGATGCCCCGGGACCCCAGCTCACGGGTCAACGACCGGGCCATGCCCACCAGCCCCGCCTTCGACGCCGCGTAGTTGATCTGACCGGGAGAGCCCAGCAGGCCCACCACGGAGGAGATCAGCACGACACGGCCCTTGCGCAGCTTGATCATTCCCTTCGAGGCCCGTTTGATGACCCGGAAGGCGCCGGTGAGGTTGGTGTCGACCACCGAGCTGAAGTCGTCCTCGTTCATGCGCAACAACAGCATGTCCTTGGTCATCCCGGCGTTGGCCACCAGGACCTCGACGGGACCGTGGGCCTGTTCGACCTCGGTGAACGCCGCGTCGATGGACGCATAGTCGGTCACATCCGCCTTCACCCCCAGCAGACCTTCGGGGACCTCGCCGCTGCGATAGGTGATGGCCACCTGATCGCCGTTCGCTTCGAATGCCCGGGCAATGGCCAGGCCGATACCCCGGTTGCCACCGGTGATCAATACGCTGCGCGGGGCGGGCTGGGCGGTTTCGGTCATGGGTCCTCCAAGTCGGTACGTCAACGGTTCCGCACCATTCTAGCCGTGGAGGGTTCGGCGGATCGTCGCGACGGTGACACAATGGAGGGGAACACCATGGAAGAGACATGAGCCAGCATTCGCATCCTTTGAACCAGCCTGTCCCCGCCGGCCACCCGCAGCGGATCACCGACGCCGATGAGTCACGTTCGGCGGACATGCATTCGCGCACCGTCAAATACACGATTTCGATGTCCGTGCGCATGGCCTGCTTCATCGCTGCCTTTTTCGTCCATGGGTGGATCCAGGTGGTCATGCTCATCCTGGCGGTGATCCTGCCCTACTTCGCGGTGGTCGTGGCCAACGCCAGCGGTGCCGATCTGGCCAAACGTACGGAGACCAACTACTACGACGGCGGTCCGACGGAGCCCGCCATGCTCGCCGGCGCCGCAGCCGACGGCACGAAGGACGAGGCCCCGCAGGACCCCACGGCGAAGGACGAGTCGAACACTGATGACCCGACGGAAGGCAGCGAAGGGACCACCACCGGACCCTTCGACCCGGCTTCCGGCTCGACCAGCCCGCAGGACGACGCCGAACCCGACCTGCTCTCGGGGCACTGGTACGTCCCCGACGAGGCGGAGGAACCACAGCAGGAAGAACGGGTCCATCACCATCACGGCCACCGCCACCGGCCAGGAAGCGAAAGGGAGCACGGATGAGCATTTTCGACCAACTCTCAGGCGTTGAGGGCCCCGCGGTGCCGAAGTGCTCGCGCAAGGGATGCCGGCAGTCCGCCCAGTGGCAACTGCTCTGGAACAACCCCAGGATCCATACCCCGGAGCGCCGGAAGATCTGGTTGGCCTGTGACGACCACCGCGGATGGCTGACCACCTACCTCACGGAACGCGGTCTCTTCAAGGAATCACAGCCGCTCCCCGCCGACGCCCAGGAGGGGTGAATCCGTGTACCGATTCCTGGCCAGCACCCGCTGGCTTGGCTGGCTGCTGCTGGTCTGCGTCTTTGCGGCGGCCTGCGTGGGGCTGGGCAAATGGCAGATGAACCGGCTCGATGAAGCCCGGGCCGCCAACGACCTGGTCAAGGCCAATTACGACGCCGCTCCCCTGGATTTCCGGCAGGCGCTCCCCTACTTCGACACGCTTCCGGCGGACCGGGCCTGGACCCCGGTCACGATGAAGGGCAGCTACCTCCCCGGGGATACGCGCATCGTGCGCAACCGCACCACCAACGGACAACCCGGCTATGAGGTCCTGGTTCCCTTCGAAACCGATGAAGGAACCCGGGTCGTCATCGATCGCGGCTGGCTGCCCATCGGGGACGACTCCGCCGGCAGGCCCGACAGCGTCCCTGCCCCGCCGGAGGGCCAGGTTCAGATCACGGCCCGCATGAAGGTCGGTGAGCCGGCGGTCCGCCGCTCGGCCCCCGAAGGGCAGGTGGCCTCGATCGAGCTTCCCGCCCTGGAAGAGGATCTGGGCTATCCCATCGCGACGGGCGCCTACGGGGTGATCGCCCGGGAGCAACCGGCCCCGGCGACGACCCCCACCGCCTTGGAACGGCCCTCGATCGATGAGGGCAACCACCTGTCCTATTCGCTGCAGTGGTTCGCCTTCGGGGTCCTGTCCTTCATCGGCTTGGGATACGCGGCCCGGCAGCAGGCCCGGCTCAATCGCGAGGATGCACAGGAGGCGGCAGAGGCCGCCGCGGCGGGCACCGAAGTCATCCATTCCGCCTACCGCGCACCCCGTCAACGCCCCACCCGCAGGAAGGGCAACGTGCCCACCGACGAAGAGCTCGAGGACGCCTACCTCGACCGCTTCGAGGACCAGGCCCGACGCTAGTGAGCCGGGCGCGCCGGTCTTAAAAGGAAGCAGCCCCGCCGGATTCACCGGCGGGGCTTGCAGGCCTTGAGGCCAAGGTGACTCAGGCCAGGGTGACCAGGTCCAGATAGCCTTCGTTCCACAGGTCCTCGTCGCCATCGGGCAAGAGGACCACCCGTTCCGGGTTCAGGGCGGCCACGGCACCCTCATCGTGGCTGACCATGACGACGGCGCCGCTGTAGTTGCTCAACGCATTGAGGATCTCGGCGCGGCTGGCCGGGTCCAGGTTGTTGGTCGGTTCGTCGAGGAGCAGCACGTTGGCGCTGGAAGCAACGATCGTGGCCAGTGCCAGACGCGTCTTCTCGCCGCCGGAGAGGACCCCTGCCGGCTTGTTGACGTCGTCTCCGCTGAACATGAAGGAGCCGAGGATACCGCGTACTTCAGCGTCGCCGAGCTTATCCGGCGCGGAGGAGCGCATGTTTTCCAGCACCGTGCGTTCCACGTCGAGGGTGTCGTGCTCCTGGGCGTAGTACCCCACCTTGAGTCCGTGGCCGGGAATGACTTCGCCGGTATCGGGCTCGGCAACCCCGGCCAGCATGCGCAGCAGGGTCGTCTTGCCGGCACCGTTCAAGCCCAGGATGACCACCTTGGAGCCGCGGTCGATGGCAAGATCCACGTCCATGAAGATCTCCAGGGAGCCGTAGGACTTGCTCAGGTTCTTGGCCATCATGGGGGTCTTGCCGCAGGGATCCGGTTCCGGGAACCGCAACGCGGCCACCTTTTCCTGGGCCCGGGCTTCCTCCAGGCCGCCCATGAGGCGATCCACGCGCTTGAGCATGCTTTGCGCCGCGGAGGCGCCGGAGGCCCTGGCCTTCATCTTATTGGCCTGGGCCAGCAGGGCGCCGGCCTTCTTCTCGGTGCTGGCACGCTCGCGCTTGCGGGAACGCTCATCCGTTTCCCGCTGCTCGAGGTACCGCTTCCACCCGAGGTTGTAGAGGTCCATCGTCGCGCGGTTGGCATCGAGATGGATGACCTTGTTGACGGTCGATTCAAGCAGGTCGGTGTCGTGGGAGATGACCATCAGCCCGCCCTGGTGGTTGCGCAGGAACTCGCGCAGCCAGGCCACCGAGTCGGCGTCAAGGTGGTTGGTGGGTTCGTCGAGCAGGAGCGTCTGGGCGTCGGCGTAGAGGATCCGTGCCAGTTCGACGCGTCGGCGCTGACCGCCGGAGAGCGTGTCCAGCGTCTGGTCGAGGAGCCGTTCGGGCAAGGCGAGGTTGTTGCAGATCGCCGAGGCTTCCGCTTCGGCGGCGTAGCCACCGCGCGAAATGAACTCTGCGTCCAACCGGTCGTACCGGTTCATCGCCTTGGTGCGGATGGATTCGTCCTCGCTGCCCATCTCGTCCGTGCACTTGCGCAGCTTGGTCACGATCTCATCCATGCCGCGGGCCGAAAGGATCCGGTCGCGGGCCAGTTGTCCCATGTTCGGCGTCCGGGGATCCTGCGGAAGGTATCCGATGGATCCGTTCCGCGTCACCGTTCCTCCGGTGGGCTCCGCTTCGCCCGCCAGGACGCGGGTCATCGTCGTCTTGCCGGCGCCGTTGCGTCCGACCAAGCCGATCTTGTCTCCCTGATCGATGCGGAAGTTGACACCCTCCATCAGGAGTCGAGCGCCGGCACGGAGCTCAAGGTCGGCAACGGAAATCAATGGGAACCTCTCAAATGGAATGTGATGCGCTGTCACGCAACCTTTCCAGTGTACGCGTGCGAGCGATGACCGCCTAAGGCCGATCCACCCCACGAGTGCCATCTCACCCCAAAATACCGGCTTGAACAGTGATCAAGTATTATGTGCAGCATGACGAATTCGTATCTCGACGCCCCTCGGCTGTCCGCCCGCCGCAGCAGATGGGGCGCCCGTGACCTGGGTTTGATCTCGGTCTTCGCCGCCTTGATGGCCGCCCTGACCCTCGTCCCGGCCATCCCGGTCGGCCCCTTGGGCGTTCCGATCACCTTGCAGACCCTGGCGGTGTCGCTGGTGGCCCTCTGCCTCGGCGGCCTCCGCGGTACGGTCAGTGTCCTGCTTTATGTGGTGGTCGGCCTGGCCGGTGTTCCCGTATTCGCGAAATTCACCGGCGGACTCGGCGTCCTGGCCGGCCCGACGGCCGGCTACCTGCTGGCCTTCCCCCTGGCGGCGCTGGTGGCCGGCTCCCTGGCCACGTTCATCCTGCGCCGCAAGCGGACGGCCGGCATGCCCTGGCTCTTCGCCGCCGCGATGGCGGGGTCCATCCTGGTGACCCACCCGTTGGGCATCCTCGGAATGAGCATCAACGGGCAGATCCCCTGGGCGCAGGCAGTCGTCGTCGACCTGGCGTACTGGCCGGGAGACATCATCAAGAACATCATCGCGGCCCTGGTGGCCGTCATGGTCTTCAAGGCGTTCCCCCGCATGGCCCGGCGCGAATTCGATGCCTAGGCTATTGAAGTGATCAGTTTCCACGCCGCAGGCCTCAGCGTCCCGAACCCCGATGGCAGCGATGACGACACCGTCATCCTGGCCCCGGTGAGCTTGGACCTACGCGAGTCCCGAGTGGCGGTGATCGGCGCCAACGGATCCGGCAAATCGACTCTCCTCCGGCTCATCAACGGGCTGGCCCGCCCGTCGACGGGCCGTGTCGTGGTCGACGGGAAGGATGTGGCCCGGGACGTCGCGGCGGTCCGCCGACGCGTTGCCTTCCTGTTCAGCGACCCGCTCTCCCAGCTGGTCATGCCGCTGGTTCGCGAGGACGTGGAACTGTCCCTGAAGCCCACCCTCAAGAACAAGGTACGACGTCGTCAGGCCGCCATGGATCATCTGGATTCCATGGACCTGGCCCACCTGGCCGACCGTAGCGTCCATGACCTCTCGGGCGGCGAACGCCAGCTCGTCGCCTTGACCAGCGTGCTGGCTGCGGGACAGGACATCCTGGTCGCCGACGAGCCGACGACCCTGCTGGATCTACGCAACAACATCCTGCTGCAGGACACCCTGTTCGCCCTCGATCAGCAGATCATCTACGCCACCCATGACCTGGACTTCGCCGCCCGTGCCGATCGGGTCCTGGTCGTCGAGGGCGGCCACATCGTGCACGATGGAACACCCTGCGAGGCCATCGAGCACTACCGACAGCTAGCGCTTTCCGCGTCGAGTGAAGGTTCCTGATGCGCGGCCAGGCCCTCTTGCTGGGCCTGCGAATCCCCGGAACCTCGATGGTCCACCGGGCCCCGCTGTGGTTGAAGTACCTGGTGCTGGTCGCGGCAGGAACCGCCGTCGTCTTCCTCCGCTCCCCCACTACGGCGGCCGCCCTGCTGGTGGTGGGCCTGCTGCTGTATGCGTTCGCCGGAGCACGGGTCCTCGCCGCCTGGGCGTCCCCACTGCGGCTGCTGTGGTGGATCTTCGCCCTGCTCGCGGCCTACCAATGGTGGATGAACGGCCCGTGGACCGCGTTCATGGTCGTCGGAGGCATGTTCGCGGCGCTGCAACTGGCTCGCCTCCTGTTGCTGACCACCGACCAATCCGATCTGATCGATGGTTTGGCCTGGGCGTGTTCCCCGCTGCGCAAGGTGGGGGTCAACCCGGAGCTGGTGGCCCTGGCGGTAGGCCTCATGCTGCGCAGCATCCCCGCCGTACTGGGGTGCATCGCCGATGTGTCCGACGCGGCGCGAGCCCGGGGCCTGGGCCGGAATCCTATTGCGCTGGCGGGCCCGGTCGTGGTTTCGGCCGTCGCCTTCGCCCATCAGACCGGGGACGCACTGGCTGCCCGCGGGATCCTTGAACAAGGCCTCCGCGACGAAGCTGCCGACGTGACCCCCACAAAAGGCGTCCACCACCGCTTGTAGCTCCCTTTCGGACCAGGGCGCGAAAAAAGAAGGTGCTGACTATGTCCTCCCAGCACTAAATGTACGTACTTTTATGTGTATCTTGGGAACCACAGCTACGCCGATATCCACGAACCAGCGAGGGACCCAGATGAATCACGCGGACTACTTCGATGGTCTGACGGAGACCAAACTACGAGGCGCTGGAAGCAGGAAGTGGACTACGTACCCGGACGCGATCGGCGCCTTCATCGCAGAGATGGATTTCGGTACGGCCCCGGAGGTCCAGGCAGCGCTTCAGGAGCCGGTGGGATCCGCCGCCCTCGGATACGCCCCGGTGACCGCCGTGGACGACATGACACGTGCCTGCTCGGCCTGGCTCGAGAGCATCTACGGCTGGACTGTTCCCGCCACTGATATTCGTCCCATCCCGGATGTGCTGGCGGCATCGTCCTCGCCATCACCCACTACTCGGCACCCGGGTCGGCGATTGTCCTTCCGACTCCGGCCCACATGCCGTTCCTGAAGATCCCAGCGAGCCTGAATCGCCGCATCATCCAGGTCCCCATGACTTTCGGTGCCAACGAGTGGAAGCTCGACTTGGAGGGAATCGATGCCGCGTTCGCCGCGGGCGGGGGCCTCCTGATCTTCTGCAACCCCCACAACCCGATCGGGAAGGTCTACTCACGGGCCGAGATGCTCGAGTTATCCGAGATCGTGGAAAAACACGGTGCACGAGTCTGTTCCGATGAAATCCATGCACCGCTGGTCTTCTCGAGTAGCCGCCACGTCCCCTACGCCTCGGTCTCACCAGCAGCCGCCAAACACACGGTGACAGTGGCTTCCGCCACCAAAGCCTGGAACATGTCGGGTCTCAAATGCGCACAGATCATCTTCAGCAACAGTACTGATCAGCACACCTGGTCATCGGCGAGCTTCATGGCCGAACACGGCGTCGGATATCTGGGTGTCCTGGCGACGACTGCCGCCGACAGCGAGGGTAAACCCTGGCTGGACGAGGTGATCACTTATCTGGATCACAACCGACAACAGTTGGCTGTCCTGCTTGCCGAGCACCTTCCCGAGGTCCGGTATCACGCCCCTGAAGGTACCTACCTCGCGTGGCTCGACTGTCGGAGTCTCGACCTCGGCAACCACCCGGCTGAGTTCTTTCTCGAAAATGCTGAAGTCGCTTGTTCAGACGGTGCCGGGTTCGGGGACAACGGTGCGGGTTATCTTCGCTTCAACCTGGCCATGCCGACGCCCATCCTCAAACGCGCCGTACGACAAATGGGCGAGGCATTCCGCAAAAACACCGCCGCAAAGTAAAGAGGATCGCGGTGCCCACCGAGCGGCATCGACACCTTGGCTGAGTCACTAGGTGAGTACACCGTTCGGCTCTTTGTCCGGCTCTCTTG
>NZ_JBQSWW010000014.1:0-82351 GCF_052377515.1 Arthrobacter sp. AOP36-C1-22
GTGGATGGCTCCGGCGACACAGTGTTTGAGGTGGTCGTCGAGCAGACCAAGGGCGACGTTCTCCAGGGCGGAGGTGATGGCACTGATCTGGGTGAGGATGTCGATGCAGTACGTGTCTTGGTCGACCATCCGGTGGATGCCGCGGGCCTGGCCCTCGATACGCTTGATGCGCGCCAGATAGCGGGTCTTGTCACTGATATAGCCATGGCTGGTTTCGGTCACTGATGTGGTGACGGTGTCCATGACGTCTCCTCCTGATTCGAGTGGTGTCGGCTCCGGCAGCGGCGGCCGTTCATGTGGATGGGCCAGCGTCGAGAAGTCTTGTCGTGCTGGCCGCGGGCTTGAGGTCGAGGCGACGGAGCAGCTGCGCGTTGAGGGCCACGACGACGGTGGAGACGGACATGAGGATCGCGCCGACGCTCATGGGCAGCACGAATCCGATGGGGGCGAGGACGCCTGCGGCCAGAGGCACGGAGATGAGGTTGTAGCCGGCGGCCCACCAGAGGTTCTGCTTCATCTTCCGATAGGTTGCGCGGGAGAGGTCGATGACGGACAGCACCGAACGTGGGTCCGAGGAGGCCAGGATGACGCCTGCCGAACCGATGGCGACATCGGTTCCTGCGCCGATCGCGATGCCGACGTCGGCTCGGGCGAGGGCAGGGGCGTCGTTGACGCCGTCGCCGACCATCGCGACCTTGCGACCCTCTTCTTGGAGGTCGGCAACCTTGGCGGCCTTGTCTTCGGGGCGGACTCCGGCGAAGACCCGGTCGATGCCCAGGTCCTTGGCCACGGTGTCTGCTACGGCCTGGGCGTCGCCGGTGATCATGACCACTTGCGCACCGACAGTGTGCAGGGCGTTGACGGCTTCGCGGGATTCGGGCCTGATCTCGTCGGCAAGGCGTAGTGCGCCGATGATCTGACCGTCGGCGAGTACGTGGAGAATGATCGCGCCTTCCTCCCGCCAGGTGTCGGCGACGGGGACCTCGTCCTGCTGGTGCTGGTCAAGCAGGTAGGGGCCGCCGACGGTGATGACGGTGTTCTGCACGGTGGCTTTCACGCCGACTGCTGGGGAGGAGGAGAAGTCCGCCGCGGCGGGTACGTCCAGTTTGCGGGTGTGGGCGGCGCCCACGATGGCTCGAGCGAGTGGATGTTCGCTGTCGGTCTCAGCAGCCGCGGCTAAGGCAAGCACCTCGTCCTGGCTGCGGTTCCCGACGGGTTCGACCGCGGTGACGGTGGGCTCGCCCTTGGTCAAGGTGCCGGTCTTGTCGAACAGCACCGTGTCGACGGTGCGCATGGATTCCAAGGCGAGGCGGTCCTTGACCAGGACGCCGCCGCGGGCGGCGCGTTCGGTTGCGATGGACACGACCAGCGGGATCGCCAGACCCAGGGCGTGAGGGCAGGCGATCACGAGCACGGTGATGGTGCGGACCACGGCATCGTCGGGCAGCCCGACCAATGACCAGACGGCCGCGGTGATCACCGCAGCGCTGAGTGCGTACCAGAACAGCCACGCCGCTGCCGTGTCCGCGATCCGCTGGGCACGGGAGGTAGAGGCCTGGGCATCGGTGACGAGTTTCTGGATGCCGGCCAAGGCGGTGTCGTCGCCGGTGGCGGTGACCTCGACCCGCAGGCCGGAATCGGTGGCGATGGTGCCGGCGACCACCCGTTCACCGGTCTCTCGCCGGACGGTCTTGGACTCACCGGTGACCATCGACTCGTCCATGCTGGCACTACCGTCGACGATCTTTCCGTCGGCGGGTACCGAGGACCCCGGCCGAACAATAACCAGATCGCCGACGGTCAGGTCGGCGGGTGCCACCTTCACCACGGCGTCGCCGTCGAGCTTCTCGGCCTCGTCCGGTAGCAGCGCAGCCAGCGAATCCAGCGCCGAGGTTGTCTGGGCCAGGGAACGCATCTCGATCCAGTGGCCCAGCAGCATGATGACGACCAGCAGGGCCAACTCCCACCAGAAGTTCAGCTCGTGGCTGATCAGGTACAGGCTCGCGCCCCACGAGGAGGCGAAGGCGACCGTGATCGCCAGGGCAATCAGCAGCATCATTCCGGGTTTGCGGGAGCGGATCTCGCTCAGCCCGCCGGTGAGGAACGGCCAGCCGCCCCAGAAGTACATGACCGTGCCCAGGGCCGGGGAGACCCAGCGAACCCACTCGGCCTCGGGCAGAGAGTAGCCGATGAGGTGGGCAAACATATCGTTGAAACCCACCACGGGGACAGCAACAACGAGCATGATCCAGAACAGCCGGCGGAACTGTCCCACATGGTCACCGTGACCGGCATGGCCGCCGTGCCCGTGATCGTGACCGCCGTGGCTCGTGGGGGCGTCGTGATCCGCGTGCTCGTGATGGTTGGCGAGAGTGACGCCCCCGCCTCGTCCCGAGCGGTCCTCAGAATGGCTGTGGTTCGTATGTTCGTCGTTCATATCCGATCCGTTCTTCTTGTTCCCGTCCGGGAGCACCTAGCCGTTGCCCCTAAGAAGCAGGCTGTATCTCGCTTTCGATGACCTACTTGTGGTTCGTCATCGTCATGCCGTCCGCCTCGTAGTTGACGACGTAAACGGTCTTCTCCGTTGAGTAGGCGATGGTGGCCACGGCGGCTGTCGTCATTTCGTCAGGCCCGGTTTGTAGGGGCCTTGGGTTCTCCAACGGGCAAACTCATCGTCCGAACGATCGCTGTGCTCGGTGGCCACAGGGTGAGCACGACTTGTCGTCACGTTCCACTTGCGCCCGGTAGTTGCAGCTTTGAGGAGAAGGACTCCGCGCTTCCCGATGAGTTTGAGAAGCGCGGAGTCTGCCCTGCCCATCGTTACGTGGCTGTGGCGTAGCGATCGGGGTCGGCGTCGAACAGTGGGCCGCACGAGGCGCAGCACAGCCAGTACCGCTGGCCGTTGTGCTCGCGGTAGAGACCGGCGGCCTCAGCGTCGGTCTTGACGACCGGGGTGCCGGCCATCACCGGGCATTCGGCCATCTCGATGTCGGGGGTCTGAGCAACGGCGTCGGCGCTCGGCGCGTGGCCGCAGCAGCCGCCTCCACTGGACGAGTTGTCGGTTAGGTTCAGGTTTTCGTGTGCAGTCATCGGGTTTCCCTTCTTGTTGTGTGATGACGGTTGGTCAGGCGTTCACCGGCTCACGGGCCGGCGTCGAGCCGGCAGGTGCCGGCGCGCTGTCGTCGTCCGCGCGGGCCTTGAAGGTCCGCAATCGGAGGCTGTTGGAGACCACGAACACCGACGACAGTGCCATGGCCGCTCCCGCGAGCATCGGGTTGAGCAGCCCGAAGGCGGCCAGCGGGATCGCGGCGGTGTTGTAGGCGAAGGCCCAGAACAGGTTCGTCTTGATCGTGCGCAGCGTCCGCCGTGCCAGCCGGATCGCGTCGGCGGCGGCACGCAGGTCGCCGCGGACGAGGGTGATGTCGGCGGCCTCGATCGCAACGTCGGTGCCGGTGCCCATCGCCAGGCCAAGGTCGGCCTGGGCGAGGGCGGGCGCGTCGTTGACGCCGTCGCCGACCATCGCTACGACCTTGCCCTCGTCCTGGAGGCGGGCGACGACGTCGACCTTGTCCTTGGGCAGGACCTCGGCGATGACCTTCTCGATGCCAACCGCGGCGGCGACCTGCTCGGCCACGGCCTGATTGTCCCCGGTGAGCAGCACCGGCGTTAGGCCCAGCTCCTTGAATTGGGCGATGGCCTGGGCGCTGGTGGGCTTGACTTGATCGGAGACCACCAGCACGCCGCGCGCGACACCGTCCCAGCCGACCGCGATCGCGGTCTTGCCCTCAGCTTCGGCCGCCTGCTTCGCCGAACGCAGATCCTCGTCAAGGTGCTGGGACCACTCGGCCAGCAGCGTCTCCCGTCCGGCGAGCACGGCGTGGCCGTCGATGACGCCCTGCACGCCCTTGCCTTCGATGTTCTCGAAGGACTCCGGCGTGGGCAGGTCGCCGACCTCACTGGTCGCGCCGGCGGCGATGGCCTGGGCGATCGGGTGTTCCGAGGCATCTTCCAGCCCGCCGGCCAGGCGCAGCAGCTTGTCCCGATCCACCCCGTTGGCGGTGATGACGTCGGTGAGGGTCATCTTGCCGGTGGTGACGGTGCCGGTCTTGTCCAGCACGATCGTGTCGACCTTGCGGGTCGATTCCAGGGTCTCGGGCCCCTTGATGAGCACGCCCATCTGCGCGCCGCGACCGGTCCCGACCAGCAGGGCGGTCGGGGTTGCCAATCCCAGGGCGCACGGGCAGGCAATGATTAGCACCGCCACTGCCGCGGTGAACCCGGCTGACAGCGGGAACCCGGCTCCGATCCACGCACCGAGGGTGGCCACGGCGACGGCGATGGCGATCGGCACGAATACCCCGGAGACCCGGTCGGCTAGCCGCTGGATTTCGGCCTTGCCTGACTGGGCGTCCTCGACCATTTTCGCCATCTGCGCCAGTTGGGTATCTGAGCCCACCCGGGACGCCTTCACGACCAGGCGGCCACCGGCATTGACGGTCGCACCCGTGACAGTGTCACCCTCGGAGACCTCGACCGGCATGGACTCGCCGGTGAGCATCGAGGCGTCGACCGCGGAGTTTCCAGAGGTGATGGTCCCGTCGGTTGCGATCTTTTCACCGGGCCGGACGACGAACTCGTCGCCGACCACGAGGTCGTCGATGGAGACTCGCTGTTCGGTGCCGTCGCGTAGGAGGGAGACTTCCTTCGCCCCCAGTTCCAGCAGGGCGCGCAGGGCGGCCCCGGCGCTGCGCTTGGAGCGCTTCTCGAAGTAGCGGCCCATCAGGATGAACGTGATCACCCCGGCGGCGACTTCGAGGTAGATGTTCCCGAGCCCGTCGGAGCGCGAGATGGTCAGCTCGAAGGGGTGGACGACGCCGGGCTGGCCAGCGGTGCCGAAGAACAGGGCGACGATCGACCAGATCATCGCCGCGGTCGTGCCCACCGAAATGAGCGTGTCCATTGTGGCTGCACCATGCTTGAGGTTCATCCACGTTGCGCGGTGGAACGGCCACCCGGCCCAAACCACCACGGGGGCGGCGAGGACGAGGGAGGCAAAGCCCCAGTAGTCGAACTGCAAGGCCGGGGTCATCGCCATCGCGATCACTGGCACCGCCAGGACCGCAGAGCCGATGAGACGCTGACGCAGAGATCGCAATTCGGCGTCCTCGGACGACTCGCCCTCCTCGTCTGAACTGTTACCGGAGCCCTTGGCACGCGCCGGAAGGGCAGCGGTGTAGCCGGTCTTTTCGACCTCCGCGATCAGAGCCTGCGGGTCCAGGTCGTCGGGGCCCGTGACATTGGCCTTCTCGGTCGCGTAATTCACGCTCGCGGTGACACCGTCGAGCTTGTTGAGTTTCTTCTCGATCCGGTTCGCACACGAGGCGCAGGTCATGCCACCGATCTGCAACTCGATGCCGGCGACCCCAGTACTGGTGTTGTCAGTGGTCATGGCCTTCTCCTTCCTGATGCTCGCCACCCGTGCCCGGCTCCTGACCGGAACCCCCACCATCGGAGTGCCCGTCGCCGCGCAGGCCCGAGCCGGTGGTCGTATCGATCACCAGAGGGGCGGTGTGGACCTCGCCGTCAACCTGGAAATCCAGGTAGAGCAGGTAGCGCCCCTCGGTGGGCGCGGTGGCCTCGAACACGATCTTCGGACCAGACATCTCGCCGGCCTGCGGCTCGTCCCCGTGGGGGTGGACGTGCAGGTAGGCCAGGTCTCCGCCACGCAGGGCGACGAGGTGGCCGAACGCGCCCAGATAGGGTTCCAGCTCAGTGACTGGTTCTCCGGCACGGGTGATGGTCATGGTCAGCGGCGAGGCCTCGCCTGCGGTGAGATCGCCCTCCACGCTGACGTCGAAGCCGTCGACGGTGGTCTCGGTACTCGGCCCGGTGGCCGGTGTGGGCTCGTAGTCGCCGCCCACGTGGACCGAGGTCGACAAGGTGAGTCCTTCCCCGGCCTCTGCGGGAACGAAGTCCGCGAAGACTCGATAGGTCCCGGCCGCGTCCCACTGCCAGGGGATCGTCCAGGTGCCGCCGTCGTTCATCTCTGGGTGGACGTGGCGGAAGTGCTGACCGTCGGCGCGAACGGTTATCAGGTGCAGTTCTTTTTCGTGCTCCAGCTGGAAGTCGGTAACCGGGTTCCCGTCCGGGCCGGTGATCGTCAGGGACAGCTTTTTCTCGGTACCGGTGTCGGTGGGGGCGGTCACTGCGGTGAGCCGGTAACCCTCCTGCGCGATGCCCAGGCCAAGGGCGGCTGTGTCGTCTGTGTGGCCCTCGTGCCCGGCGGTGTTCATGTTGTCTCCTTCGCTCTGATTGGTGTTCAGTTCGGTGCCTTCTGACCAGCTCTGCACGGTCTCCTCGGGGATGACCGCGTTCGCCGCGAATCCAGCCACGGCGAACACGGCCACGAGGACCAACCCGTACAGGCCCAGCCGTGCAGGTGCTTTCATGTCAGCTCCTGACGGCGGCGTATCCGGCCTCGTCGACCGCGGCGAGCACCGCGGTTTCGTCGACCGGTTTGTCGGTGGTGACGGCCAGCCGGCCGGTGGCTGCGCTGACGTCGATATCGGTAACGCCGGGGATCTCGGAGATTTCGGTGCGGATTGCGGTCTCGCAGTGTCCGCAGCTCATTCCGGTCACCTGGTACTCGGTCGTGGTGGTCATGATCACTAACTCCTTCATTCGTGTACGACTTCTGTCAACATATACCCCTATGGGGTATCCATCAAGGGGTGGGTTCCGGTGCTGCCACCCGAGGGCGTCCGGGGATGGCGATGCTGGCGATGATGGTCGCGGCGACCGCACCGATCGCTACAGCGAGGAACGCCTGTTTGAATCCGGCATCGCCACCAACGGTCAGGCTGACCACGGCGATGCTGGAGACGGTCGCAACACCGACGGAAGCACCGATCTCGTGGAACGTGCTCAGCAGACCCGAGGCAATACCCGCCTCCTCCGGCGCGACGTTTCCAAGCGCGGTGACCGAGGCGACGACGAACAGCATCCCGATGCCTAGCGAGCCGAAGCTGATCCCGATGGTCGTGGTCAGTGTGGTGGACCATAGTGCGGGAACAAGCAGGCCGATCGCTCCGACGGTCATGCCGATCGCCCCGAGCTTGCGGGCGCCGAGCCTGCCAACGAGCTTTCCTGCCGTCTGCGCACCGGCCATCGTCGCCAGTGCGACGGGCAGGAACAGTAGGCCGGTTGCCAGCGGGCCGAAGCCGGCGTACTGCTGGAAGTAGAAGGTGCCGAGGAAGAACACCGCGACCATGAGCGCAGTGGCGATCCCGAGCACGAACACGCCAGAGAACACCGGCCGCCTGCCGAGCAGCGATAGGTTCATCAGCGGCGAGCGCGCGGTCTTCTGCCACCAGCCGAACAGCAAGTAGAGCGCGACCGCGACCCCTGCGAAGATGAGCGTGCGCGGCGCCGTCCAACCAATCTCGCCAGCGACAGTCAGCGCGTAGATCGCCAGGCCGGTGGCACCGGTGACGAGGATGGCCCCCAGGACGTCCAACCGTTCGCGGGCACCGGGCTGCGGCGGCAGCGGCGGCAGCACCCGCAGCAGGCCGATGAGGACGATCGCGCCGACGGGAACGTTGATGAAGAACACCCACGGCCAACCGGGTCCGGCGCTGATAAGTCCACCCAGCAGCACTCCGACGGCGGCTCCACCGCCGCCGAGCGCGGACCAGATGCCCAGGGCGCGGTTGCGCTCGTCACCTTCGAACAGGCGCACGACGACGGACAGCGCTCCCGGGGAGAGCATGGCCGCTCCAGCGCCCTGGGCTACGCGCCCAGCGAGCAGCACGGTTCCGGTGTCGGCGAAGCCGGCGGCCAGAGAACCGGCGACGAAGGTCAGTAGGCCGGTGTAGACGATGGGTTTGGCGCCGAACAGGTCGGCACTGCGCCCGCCGAGCAGCATCAGGCCGCCGAAAGCGACCGTGTAGGCGGTGACAACCCACGTCAACGCCTCGCGGGAGAGCGCCAGGTCCGCCTCCATCTGCGGCAGGGCGATCGCCACGACAGTCACGTCGAGGATCAGCATGAACTGGGCCGTGCCCAGCAAGGCGAGCGCCAGCCAGCGTTTCGGGTAGGCCGACGTCGCGCTGTCGGGTTGTGTGCGGTTGGTCATCTCCGACTCCTAACTCAATCAATGGGGTACGAGTTGCAACAGCTACACTATCTCATACATTCCCATACGACTTACGAGGTGGACGATGCCGACGAAGAAGGCTCAGGCGACACGGGGTACCCGACGCGCCCCGACGACAGCGAACCGCGCGGCCAACCAGCGCGCCGACGCCCAGCGCAACCGGGCCAAAATCTTGGCGGCCACGGTGACGGCGATCCGCAAGAATCCCGATGCCTCGGTCGCCGACATTGCGGCGGAGGCCGGCGTGGGGCGGATGACCCTGTATGGCCACTTCCAGACCCGTGCCGAGCTCATCGAAGAAGCGTTGGTGGACAGCCTCGAACACGGCGAGGTCGTGCTGGAGGAGGTGTCTCTCGACGGCGAGGCCGCCCAGGCATTCCAGCGACTGGTTGCTTCCAGCTGGGTGCTCGTCGATCAATCCGGTGCCTTGTTGACGGCTGCGCAGAAGGAGCTTCCCGCAGCCCGCATCCGCGAGCTGCATGAGAAGGCCGAGGCGCGCATGCGCAGCCTACTGCTCCGGGGCCAGCGCGAGGGCGCGTTCCGCGTAGACCTGCCCGTGACCTGGCTGCTGACCACTACCCACGTGGTGATGAACGGCGCAGCCGAGGAAGTCCGAGCAGGACGCCTCGACCCCGATGACGCGCCATGGTTCATCGACGCGATCCTGCTGCCATCCTTCACCGCGAACGGAGCGCGATGAGCACCCGCACCGTTGGCATCATCGGCGCAGGCGCGGCAGGAACCTCCGCCGTGAAGACCTTGCACACCTCGGAGGCTGATGTCGAGATCGATCTCCTCGCCCGAAGCGGCGAACGCCCCTACAACCGGACACTGGTTAACAAGGGCGTAGCGCTCGGACTGCTCGAACCCGACCAGGCCGCGCTATCTGTCACGGATACCCGGACGAGTACCGACACTGTCCGCAGCGTCAACCCGCAGACACGAGAAGTGCATCTCGCCTCTGGTAAAACTAGGGCCTATGACGCGTTGGTCATCGCGACCGGCAGCCGACCGCGCACCCTCGACGAGACAATCATCGGTCGGGACCAAGCCGTGAGCGCCGGCCAGCTGACGACCTTGCACTCAATCGCCGACGCTGTCCGTGTGCGCAACCTGCTCGCGGGAACGCACCCGACGCGGGTACTGATACTTGGAGGCGGGTTGGTGGCTTCGGAGACCGCGTCCCTTCTCATCGAAGCCGGTCACGATGTCGCCTTGATCGCCCGCTCGCTCGTGCCCGGCGCCACCGCCATCGGCGAGCACGTCGCAAGACGCCTGCTCGATCTGAGCCAGCCCCAGCACGCGACCTACTTGGGGCGCCAGCCACGTGCAATCCGCACCCACGCCGATCGGATCACCATCATCCTCGACGACGGCACCCATGTTGAAGGTGACTTGGCGATCGTCGCCCACGGCACCCTGGCCGCCGCGCCAGCTCCCTGGACCGGGCCCGAGGGGATCCCCGTCGACGGCCACCTGCGTGCACTGCACGCCCCACGCCAGCGCATCTACGCCGCTGGCGGAGTCGCGGTGCACCACTATCCCGGTCATAGCTCCTACCGGATTGACCATTGGGAGGACTCCAGCGCCCAAGGGAACCACGCAGCGAGGACCTTGCTGCATGACCTCGCCCTAGCCGACGAACCCTGCCGCTACCTGCCAGCCTCACGATTCTCCGCACGTATCCACGGACATACCTTTACCGGCGCCGGCCACCCCGCGTTGGGTAGCACCACCCGGGTCGTCTCCACCGACCCATTGCTAATCGTCCATCACCTTGGCGACATCCCGGTCGCGTTGACCGGGATCGACTCCACCCGCCTCGTCCAAGACTGGATACCGCACCTGCACCAGCAGGCGATACTCCGCTACTGATCCATAAGCTTGGATCACGACCACTCCGGACACGCTAAGAAGGAACGATCATCCGAACCACAGCCAGAACCCTCAGCACCCTCACCGCCGCGCTCTGCGCGATCGTGCTCGTAACCGCCTGCGCCCCGGCCAGCACCGGCCCCGTTGCGGGCGAGACCGGCAACGCGTGGCTCAGCGACTATGACCTCGATGGGCTCGATGCCCGCGAGGTCATCGAACACCTCGACACCATGCCGGTCACGGAGCGCCCGGACGGCCTCATCGCCTCGGTCCAGCCCGACGTGCTCTTGCTCTCTGACGAGGCCGGCAACGAGTCTTCGCTTGATCTGCCCGAGGACGAGTTCTACGTATCCATCGCCCCGTACTCCGCCCAGACACATGACTGTTTCTCCCACAGCCTCACCACCTGCCTCGGTGAACTCAACAACGAGGACATCGACGTCACGGTCACCGACGCGACCACCGACGCGGTGATCCTCGATGAGACCATCCGCACCCACGACAACGGATTCGCAGGCATCTGGCTGCCCCGCGATATCGATGCCACAGTCACCGTCGAACACGGCGATCAGACCGCGAGTACCACCATCTCGACCGCCAAGGACGATCCCACCTGTATCACCACGCTCCAGCTCACCTAGAACGCTTCCCGGCTTCTGTTTTCGCCCGAATTCGGCGCATCCGGCCAGTGGCGGACAAGCATGCGGAGGACGGGGGAATGAGCTCGGAGGACCAGACCGTCTCGCCGCCGAAGTAGTGCCCGGCGGCGAGGTTGATTGCTTCATATCCGCTGAACAATAAACCGATCATCAGTCCGCGGGCGTGCGTGGCAGTGTGAGGCATGAGAGTTCCGGCAGGTCGGTGAACCCGATCCCGAACCCTCCGTGGACTCCTTCGCCGGGTAGATCACCTACCAGGGCACCACCCACACACTGCATCCCCCTCGTCGTCGCCAGTCCGCCTCTCACTAGCCCGACGACAGCACCATCCACGATCCAGGGCTGCCCAGCCGACTCTCCACCACGCTCGATTCTTACTACCCGCCAGAGCTGCCACGCGTCTTGCACGTCGAGAGCGTCAACAAAAGTTGACGGCGCTCCGCGCGGTCGTCGTCCGCTCACCTGACTGCCGAAGGGCGGTGGCGTGGTGACGGTTTCGATGCGGGTGATGTCGGCTGGGGATGGCTACAAATACCTTCTGCGCACGGTCGCCGCCGCGGACGGCGACCGGAGCCTCAGCTCGCCTCTGACGAGGTACTACGTGGAGTCGGGGACCCCGTGAGGGAGCAAAAGTAGTCGCGTCTTTGCCTCTGTAATTACGGGGTTCAGTCTACTTCGCAGGGAAGCAACGGTAGCTGCGACTGAACCGCCACGGAGACGAGCTGGACGTGGCGCGCAAGCCCCCTGACCTCTGGGCGTGAAGGAAGTCGGCTTGACGGTGGTTACATACGGGCTAGCCTGTATGTATGAAGCGTACTGCGAAGGACACAGCGAAGACCCGTGTGGCGCTGCTGGGGGCTGCCTTGGAGTCCTTCGAGGAGAAGGGCTGGCGCGGTGCGACCTTTGAGCGCATCGCCGAGCGTGCCGGTGTCTCGCGAGGGGCGCTCCACCATCACTTCCAGAGCAAGACTGTGTTGCTGACCGAGGCCCTGGAGTGGGGTTGGTTGGACTACGGCAGCCGGATCTTCGATGCTGCACCTGCGCGGTCTGATGCCGAGGGCCGGTTGCGCGCCTTGCTGAGCGAGTTCGTGACGCTGCTGCAAGTTGATAAGCGGTTCCGAGCCCTGGCGTACACCACAGTCCTGGTCGCTCCGCAAGCCCTCGATGACAGTCGTCCCAAGCACGAAGCACTGGATGCATGGCGCGATCAGATCGCCGCGTCCCTGGGCGAACACCCCGACTTGCCGGTGTCGGCTGCGACGGCCGCCGGTCTGGTGCTGATCCTGCTTCAGGGGTTCACCGTTACCGCGGTGACCCGTCCCGATGACCTTCCGCACCTCCAACACCTCGACGCCGCTGTGACGGCGCTGGTGAAGGGGTTGCTCTCATAGAAAGACCTCCACATGACGAACCGTGATGGTGCCTTGCCTACGCGAGGCACCACCCCAAGGAATGCGCTGATCGTCGGATCGGCGGCGGTGTTCACCGACATGCTCGTTCACGGCCTGGCGGTCCCGGTTCTGCCGCTGCTGCCCGCAGTTGTCAGCGCGGGACCGGCAGCCACGGGGGTGCTGTTCTCCTCCTACGCGCTGGCGATGATCATCGCTACTCTCTTTGCCGGTCGCATCGTCGACCGGCACGGACCCAAGACGCCGCTGCTCATCGGGCTCGTTGGACTGGCCGCAGCGACGCTGTTGTTCGCCACGGGAGGCCCGTACTGGCTGTTGCTGGTTGCCCGCCTTGCCCAGGGCATCGCCGGCGGCATGTCCTGGGTCGCTGCCCTTTCGTTGATCGCCGCAACCACCAGCTTCGACAAGCGCGGACAGGCGATGGGGATCGCCCTGTCTTCCCTTACTCTGGGCGTGCTGCTCGGCCCCCCACTCGCGGGCTTTCTGGTCGAGCACTTTGGCACCGCATCGCCCTTTTTGCTCGCTACCGCCATCGCCATGATCGATGGGGTGCTGCGTATCGTGCTGGTCAAGGGCTCTCCGCGGGTTACCGACGACCCTTCAGGGCCTCTTGCCGTGCTCCGCGTGCCAGGGTCGTTCTCCATCGTGATCGCCGTTGCGATCGGCGCGGCCGTGCTCTCAGGAGTCGAGCCCGTGCTGCCTGTGCACCTGGGAGCCAGCGCGCTGACGATCGGATTGCTCTTCGGGCTTGCAGCCTTGGCGGCAATGATCGCCAACCCGGTCGTGGGCCGGTACGTCACCACGGCACCACTCAGACTTTTGATCGGGGCCGGCGTCCTCGCGGTCGCTGCTGCGCTCATCGTGATCGGGTTCGCAACCGAGCTGTGGCACACCAGCATCGGCATGGTCCTGCTAGGCGTCTCCTCAGCGCTCCTGCTTGCACCGGCGACCACAATGATCGGCGAACAGGGCTTCCGAGCCACGCCGCCGACCCTTGGCGGTTCCTACGCCTTGTACAACCTCGCCTACGCCGCCGGCCTCGCCGGCGGACCTCTGCTGACTGGATTCGGCGTCCAGCAAGCCGGATTCACCACCGCCATGATCGTCGCTGCCATCGTCCTGGCAGTGCTCGGATTAGCGGCACTGATCCGCCTGCCTGCACGAGTATCCACTGAGAACAGTCCTGATCGAGCGGGGATAGAACACTGAGGACCGTCAGCCATGTGCCGACCCACTGATGGTCAAAGACGGCCCGACCACAACCGTCTCAACGAGCCCGATTCTCGGTTCTGATCGTTCGGGCACAGACGCTTTTCAGCTCGAATGTCCGGTATGGCCGTGACCCAAGGGGATACGTCGCCATAAGGGGGCTCCGCGATGGCCTGGCCGGGCGGGCTACGGCAGGTGCCCCGACCGAATCCCGTTAGCAGGACACAACAGTGGATCCGCGCGATCCTATAGGAGATGGGTGACAGGCAGAGGCGGTAGCTGATCGCGGTTTGTCGCCGGTGGTGGTACGAGTTGTTTGCGGCCGTGCCTGGCTCCACCTGTCACGTCCAGGTGACTTTATGTCTGATAGCGAGGTCAAGTGCCGGTCAGGTCGAAGCTCTGCCCGGTCCATGTGCGGCGCAACCACCGGTCGTGGGAGGCGATGACGACGCTTCCTGGGTAGTTGGAGAGGGCTGCTTCGAGTTGGGCTACGAGCAGAAGCGAAAGGTGGTTGGTCGGTTCGTCCAGCAGCAGCACGTCGGGTGAGTCGGCGAGGAGCACAGCGAGGGCCAGTCGACGTTGCTGTCCGACGCTGAGAACGCGCACGGGCCGGTGCTCATCTCGGCCCGCGATCAGCCCGAATGTTCCCAGAGGCACCTGCTCGGCCCGTTTCCTCCCGACAAGGTCTTCGTAGGCCTCGCGTGTGGTCCGTTCCGATCCGCGGTGGTGCGGATCGGGCAAGTCAACTTCCTGGGCGAGCAGACCGACACGCAGCCCTCGTGGCCGGTTGATGGTCCCCGCCGTTGGGGCGAGGTCACCGGCGAGCAGGTGCAGCAGCGTCGACTTGCCCGACCCGTTGGGCCCGGTGATCAGCCACTTCTCATCCGCGCTCACGGTCAGTGAGGTCGCCTTGAGGCGCCCAGCGACCGCAACGTCGGTGGCCGCCAGCACCGGGCCGGGCCAGGCACCCTGGGCTGTTGCCGTGCTCTGCGCGGCGTTGAGCCCGCGGAACTGTAGCTCCGGGGGCGGTTTGCGGATTTGGCGCTCCTGAAGGTCGGCCAATCGGGTCTGGGCGTCGTTGACCCGTCGGGACACCACTTTGTCGTTGCGGTCGGCGTAGTACTTCTCCGCCATGCGTACCTCCGAGCGAGGCTTCCAATCGCGGTGCCCGACGCTCTGATTCTCACCAACGGCGGCACGGAGACGCTTGAGTTCTCCCTGCTCTTCGCGGTACTGGCGTTCCCACCGCTCCCGAGCGTCCAGTCGGGCATGCAGATAGTCGGTGTAGGTGCCCGTGAAACGAGTGATGCCGATGCCCGCTTCCTCACCGTCCCCGACGAGCGGCCCAGCCACCGCGTGCAGTCTCGGAGCCGGGTCCAGGTCCACGAGGGAGGTCACCGCCTCGTCGAGGAACGCTCGGTCGTGGCTGGCGATCAGCACTGGTCCGGCCCATGAGACGAGCACGCCGCGTAGGTGTTCCGTGGCGGCATCGTCGAGGTGGTTGGTCGGCTCGTCCAGCAGCAGCACCTCCGGGGCGGACAGCAGCAGCCACCCCAGGGCCAGGCGCGAGCGCTGCCCACCCGAGAGGCGCCCGGTCTCGCGTTCGCGCGGCAGATCGCCCAATCCCAGTCCCGTCATCATCGCGTCGATGCGCGCATCGACGTCCCATGCCCCGACCCGTTCGGCGGTCTCCAGAGCGTCGGCGTAGTTGCGTGCCGCGGCCTGGTCATCGGGTGTATTGGCGAGAGCGTGGGCCCTTGCGTCAACCGCGTCGGCGGCCGCGCGAAGTGGAGCGACCGCGGATGCCAGCGCTTCGGCAATCGACATGCTCGCCAGGAATGGTGGTTCCTGGTGCAGTAGCCCGATGCGCGGCGCATGCCCGCCGGGCGCGATGGCACTCACGATGCCACCGTCGGGGCGTGTCAGGCCGGCGATGACGCGCAACAACGTGGTCTTGCCGGACCCGTTCTCACCAATCAAGCCTGTCCGATCCCCGGCGGGGACGGTGAACGACACGTCCGTGAGCACACGCCGGTCTGTGAACGAGATCGAGATACCGTCCACACGCAGATGAGCGGCGGCGCGCGAAAGCGAAGAAGAAGTTGTGATGGCCACAGGTGTCCTCAGAGTCGATCGAACTCCCGCCTGGCACACGCCACGGACGCAGGAGAAGGGCGAGGATCACCAAGTCATGCCACCACTGTAGCCGAACCGGTCCCAACCAAAGCGCGCCCTCAGGTATGCCGGCCTGACCGTCATGGCCAGTGTTGCTAACCCGCACCGCATTGGCCTTGAACGGACAATGAACCTTCATCAGCAACCTCGGCATGCTTTCGAAGAACGACTTCGCCGAGATGGGTACAAGGTCGGGCCGCTGAACGCCCCTCACGGACACCGGAGGTGCGCACCTCGTGAGCATGACGGTGTCGATGCGGGTAATGAGCGCCGGAGACGGCTACAAGTACCTGCTGCGCACAGTCGCCGCCGCTGACGGCGACCGGAGCCTCAGCACGCCGCTGACGAGGTACTACGCGGAGGCGGGAACGCCACCAGGTCAATGGCTGGGCTCCGGTGTCGCCTCGCTCGGGAAGGGTCAGCTCGCGGTGAGTGATCGGGTCTCGGAGGCCCAGCTTCAGCTCTTGATGGGGATGGGTCGTGACCCGATCAGCGGAGATCCGCTCGGTCTGGCGTTCCCGGCCTACAAGTCCCCGGCGGAACGGGTCGAGGCCCGCATCGCGGACCTGGACCCGGCGTTGAGTCCCGGCGCGAAGGGCGAGGCCGTCGGGCAGATCGAGGCTGAGGAAGCCTCGCGGGGGACACGGCGGGCGGTGGCGGGGTTCGACTTCACGTTCTCGGTCCCGAAGTCCGCTTCGGCGTTGTGGGCGGTCGCGGACGCTGGCACCCAAGCTCTCATCGGGGACGCGCATCATCGAGCGGTTGCGGAGGTGGTTGCGTTCATGGAGCGTGAGGTTGCAGCCACCCGCACCGGTGCAACGGCAGGCGGCGGAGCGGTTGCACAGGTCGATGTCTCCGGGGTCGTGGCTACGGCGTTCGATCACTTCGACTCCCGCGCCGGAGACCCCCACCTTCACACCCACGTCGTCATCAGCAACAAGGTCCAGACAGTGCTTGACGGCAAGTGGCGGAGCTTGGACGGTCGGCCGATGCACGCCGCCGTGGTCGCCCTGTCGGAGCTGCACCAGGCGGTGTTCGCCGACCACATGACCCGCACCTTCGGCGTCGAGTGGGAGGCCCGCGACATGGGCCGCGATCGGAACCCGGCCTGGGCGATCAGCAGCGTGCCGGAACAGCTCGTTCAGGAGTTCTCCACCCGTGCCCGGCACATCGACGCCGAGAAGAACCGGCTTATCGCCGAGTACGTCGCCAAGCACGGCCGCCAGCCGTCCACGGCCACGGTCATCAAGCTCCGAGCCCAAGCCACTCTCAGTACCCGACCGGAGAAGGAGGTGCGGTCGTTGGCCGACCTCACCAGCGAGTGGCGCACCCGCGCGACCGATGTGCTGGGTCAGGACGCCACCTCCTGGGCACGCAACGTCACGGACAACGACAAGCCGATGCTGCTGCGAGCCGACGACGTGCCGTTGGACGCGATCGCCGAACTTGGCCAGGCCGTCGTCGGTGTGGTGGGTGAGAAGCGGTCGACGTGGCGGCGGTGGAACCTGGTGGCCGAGGCGTCGCGGCAGACGATGGGCTTGCGGTTCGCCACCATGCAGGATCGTGAGGCGATCGTCGGCATGATCACCGACGCCGCCGAACAGGCATCTCTGCGGCTGACACCGCCCGACCTCGCCACCAGCCCGGTCGCGTTCCGGCGTATCGACGGCACGAGCGTGTTCCGGCCGAAGCACTCGACCGTGTTCTCCTCCGAGCAGTTGCTCGCAGCGGAGGACCGGCTGCTCGTCCGCTCCCGCAGCATGACTGCGCCGACCGCCCGGCTGGGAACGGTGGAGAAGATCACCGCCCGGCCGGATAGGGAGGGGCGGATGCTCGGCGAGGACCAAGCCGACGCTCTGTTGAAGATCGCCGTCTCCGGTCGGATGCTCGATGTGCTTGTCGGCCCGGCCGGTGCCGGGAAGACCACTGCGATGTCGGCGTTGCGCAAAGCGTGGGAGAAGGAGCACGGCACCGGCTCAGTGGTCGGGCTCGCACCGTCAGCGGTGGCCGCGCAGGTCCTCGCTGATGACCTGGGGATCGCGACGGAGAACACGGCGAAATGGTGGCAGAACCACCTCACCCGTGGCACCACCTTCGAGGCCGGTCAGCTCGTTATCATCGACGAGGCATCGTTGGCCGGCACCCTGTCGCTGGACCGCATCACCCACCTGGCTGAGCGGGCCGGGGCGAAGGCGCTCCTGGTGGGCGACTTCGCCCAGCTCCAGTCCGTGGACGCAGGCGGCGCGTTCTCGCTCTTGGTCGGTGATCGTGACGATGCGCCAGAGCTGGTCGACGTCCACCGGTTTGAGAACGAGTGGGAGAAGACTGCCTCACTCGCACTCCGCCACGGTCGAACCGAGGTGATCGACACCTACCTCGACCACGACCGCATTCATGAGGGTGATGCCGAGGCGATGACCGATGCCGCCTACGCCGCATGGCGCGCGCACCACGAGCAAGGGTTGGTGTCGGTGTTGATCGCCGAGACCCGCGACGACGTGACTGCGTTGAACGTCCGTGCCCGCGCGGACCTGATCCTCGACGGCACCCTGAAACCCGGCCGGGAAGTCGAGCTGAACGACGGCACCACCGCCGGAGTGGGGGACACGATCATCACCCGCCGTAACGACCGCCGTCTCCGCAACGGCAAGGATTGGGTGCGCAACGGCGCCACCTGGACCATCATCGGTGTCCGCGACGACGGCTCCCTGACGACCCGCAAGACCGGACGACGGTTCGGCGGCTCGATCGTGCTCCCGGCGTCGTACGTGACCGAGCACGTCGACCTCGGATACGCGGTCACCGCGCACAGGGCGCAGGGTGTCACTGTCGGTACCGCGCACGTCTTGGTCGAACCGACCACGACGCGGGAAAACTTCTACGTCGCGATGACCCGCGGCAAGCAGTCCAACCGGGCGTACGTGATCCTTGACCGCTCCGATGACCACACATACCCGCACCCCGGCGACAACACTGACGCCACCGCCAGAAGCGTGCTGTACGGGGTGCTCCAGCACGTCGGTGCCGAGCTGTCTGCGCACGAGACCATCACCGCCGAACACGAGCAATGGGGATCAATCGCGCAGCTCGCCGCTGAGTACGAGACCATCGCGGCGGCAGCACAACACGACCGCTGGGAGACTTTGATCCGATCGTCGGGTCTCACCGAGGACCAGGTCGACGCCGTAGTCCAGTCGGAGGCTTT
This sequence comes from Arthrobacter sp. AOP36-C1-22, assembly GCF_052377515.1. Classification (NCBI taxonomy): domain Bacteria; kingdom Bacillati; phylum Actinomycetota; class Actinomycetes; order Micrococcales; family Micrococcaceae; genus Arthrobacter; species Arthrobacter sp. AOP36-C1-22. The sequence continues at coordinate 18,688 of NZ_JBQSWW010000014.1, forward strand.
CGGGGCGCTCACCACCGAACTACGCCGGGCCGAGGCCAACTATCACGACATCGACCGACTGGTCCCACGCTTGGTCGCCGCACGCGGGTTCGATGACGCCGACGACATCGCCTCCGTCCTGCACCACCGGGTCGCGCGTGCGACCGCACGACCCGCTGGGTCTGGTCGCACGAGGAAGACGCCGCGGTTGATCGCTGGTCTCGTGCCCGCCGCAGACGGGTCGATGAGCACCGATATGCGACAGGCGTTGACCGAGCGGAGGGAGCTGATCGAGCAGCGCGCCGACGTCGTCCTGGACATCGCCTTGGACGCGAAAGCTCCGTGGACGAAGCCACTCGGCATGCCACCCCGCAATCCACGGAAGACAGCGCCGTGGCGGCGGCACGCCCGCACCGTCGCTGCCTATCGGGACCGCTATGGCATCAGCGACGACACAACCCTCGGCCCGGCACCAGAGACCACGGCGCAGAAGATCGACGCCGCCCGCGCACGAACCGCACTCGAACGTGCAAGTGATATTGCTCGTCAGCGCACGAGAGACGCAGAAAGTCGGCCGCTCGAACAGCCCCTCAATCGGAGCTTGTGATCCGAGCCCACGGGAGTGTCGGTGCGGCGACGTAGAATAGTTACATGGATGTAGTTCCCGCAAGTTCGACGGACTCCGGAGCCGAGATGCCAATCGGGCCGGTTGACGTGCCGGGACGGCAGGACGACCCATGGACGACGAACGGGCCAACCGAGCTGCCGACCGATCGCTTCCAGGTTCTCGCTCTCGACGGCGGAGGAGCCAAGGCGCTGTTCACCGCCCACGTGCTTGCGCGACTGGAACAAGACCTCGGTGTCAGCGTCAGGGACTCGTTCGATCTGATCGCCGGTACGTCGGCGGGCGGGATCGTCGCTCTCGGGCTGGGTGCCGGTCTCACCCCGAGCGAGATCGTCGGGCACTACGAGGAACTGGTCATGACGGTCTTCCCGGCCGCGCGGCGGAGCCTTTTGCGGCGGCCGCGCCAACTGGCTGCACCCATCTACGACGGCGATGCATTGCGGACTGCCCTGACGAAGGTGCTCGGAGAGCGGCTGCTCGGCGATAGCACCAAGCGACTGGTCATCCCGGCATGGGATGTGCAACGAGGTGCCGTGCACATCTTCAAGACGCCACATCACACGCGCCTTGCCCGTGACTGGCGCATCCCGATGGTGGACATCGCGATGGCTACTTCGGCCGCGCCCCTCTACTTTCCGGCTGCACGCGTTGACGGACACCGCCTCATCGACGGCGGGGTGTGGGCGAACAACCCTTCCGTCGTCGCGATCGCTGAGGCCGTGAGCATGCTCCACGTACCGCTCAGTTCGATCAGGGTGCTCAACGTGGGCACCATCGATCAGCTCACGAACCACCCCAAGCGCCGCGACCGCGGCGGACTGCTCCAATGGGTGAAGCCGATCACGCCCCTGATCCTTAGCGCCGGTAGCCGCGGCGGGCAGGGCATCGCGGAACATCTGATCGGCAAGTCTGCCTACACCAGGTTCGACGCCTTGGTTCCCGGCGGACTATACGCACTCGACTCAGCGGACCCGAACGACATGGCCGGGCTCGCCGCGTCCGTGAGTCGCGAACTCAGCCCCGTTTATACCGAGCGGTTTGCAGCTCATCGCGCAGCCGAATACACACCGTTGACCGGAGACCGACATCGCGGCCACCGGAACAGCACGTCCCACACGGAGGTCTCCGATGAAGCTCACTGACTACTTCAACGTCCTGCTCAAGGACACCGTCAACCTCAGCCAAGGAAAGCTAGATCTGCTCGACTCTCGCGTCGAGGCGGTCTATAAGGCACTGAAGGCCGATGAGCAGATCGGTTCTCTCATCCTCGGCAAGACGCCCCAGGGCTCCTGGGCACACAGAACCATCATCAACCCGGTCGGCAGCAACGAGTTCGACGCGGACTTCATGCTCGACATGAGCGAGAACCCGGACTGGACGGACAGCCCTAAGACCTACATCGAGGAGGTCTATGCGGCCCTGCACCGCCACAGCAAGTACGGCGACATGCCGCACTCACGCAAGTGCCGCTGCGTCCGACTCGTCTACGCGAACTCCATGCACATCGACATCGTGCCGCACCTGAACCTCGCCGATGGACGCGAAGTCATCGTGAACCGCGACGACAACGACTGGGAGCTGACCGACCCCCAGGGCTTCACCGACTGGATGAAGAAGAAGGACACGCTCGCGAAGGGCAACCTCCGCAAGGTCATCCGACTGATGAAATACCTCCGCGACCACAAGAACTCCTTCATCGGCACGCGGTCAATCCTCCTGACGACACTGCTCGGTGAACAGGTCACCGAACTGCGCACGCTGCTGGACCCCGGCTACTACAGCGACGTCCCCACGACGCTCCTACATATCGTCAAAGACCTCGACACCTGGCTTCAAGCGAACCCAACCACGCCTCCTGTCGCCGACCCGTCCGGGTCAGGTGTCTACTTCGGGCATCGATGGGGTCCTGATCCCGAAAAAGCCCAGGCGACTTACAGCTACTTCCGCGACCGCATCCATGTGCACGCCGCCGAAATTGAGGAAGCGTACGAGGAGGAGGACAAGGAGCGCAGCGTCGAACTGTGGCAGGGCATCTTCGGGAACGGATTCAAGGCGCCAGCCACCACATCGAGCAGCGCGAAGTTCCCGGCAGCAGCCCCAGCCGCCGCCTCCATCGTGGGGCGGTCTGGCCGCGCGGGATGAGCCGCCGCAACAGGGCCAGCCTGTCGGCCTGGCAGAAGCATCTCCTTGGCGAGCTGAGGTCGCTCGTGCGGGAGCGCCCCGACGACGTGCGGGTTATCCAACAGGCCCAGCTCGACGCTAACGGCGACGCCACACTCCGCCTCCGGCTCCACACCGCGGACATCCCGCGGAGCCCAGCGGGGTTGGAACTCGGAGATGACGAGGAGTTCATAGTCCGGATTTGCCCATCGCTGTTCCTGCCCCCGAGCGTTGAGGTTGACCACACCCGCTTTCTCGGCTTCCCGCATGTCCTTCAAGGACAGCGACTCTGCATCTACCTCGACCCCTCGCGCGAGTGGCACCCGTCCGAAGGGGTTGCCGGATTCCTCACCCGGCTCTGGGACTGGCTCACCGATGCCGCCGGCGGAGCGTTCGACCCCTCGACCGCGATGTACCACGCGGTCGGAGGAGTACTGCACCACGCTAACGGTACGACCACGATCGTCGTCCGCGAGGCCGGGCCATCGAAACAGCATCAGGTCGCTCGGCTGATCGCCCGTTCGCCGTACCGCTATGACCTCACCTACTCAACGGACCGCGATGGACACCGCACGCCCGTCTTCGCACTCGCGAGCGACCTTCCGTTTGGCGCCGCGTCCACCCTCGCGCTGTTCCTGACGCTCCTCGATGATCCGTATCTTGACCGCGCGGAAGGACGGTCGCCGCGGGTGTCACCTCAGTCGCCAGCGTTTCTCACGTCGATCCTTGCCAGCGCTCTCCGGAACGCTGACGACACCGAGCAGTACTTCGTCCTGGCCGTACCCCACCCGGCAGGCGGTCCACACCATCTGCTCGGTGGACGCCTGCCAGGGGCAACAGCCAACGTGCTTCGGCGCCTCGCCAAGACGCGCGGCACCGCGGTCAACCTAGACCCCGCGATGGTCAACGCCGATATCCCCATCGAATGGTGCAACATGTCCGACGAACGGCAAGAAGTCACGACCCGACGCGACGACAACCGTCCCGTCAACGGTTTTCAGGGAAAGACAGTTCATGTTTGGGGATGCGGAGGCCTTGGGTCATGGATCGCCGAGTTCATCGCACGGGCCGGGGCCACCACCATTACTCTCTGCGACCCCGGAACCATCACCGGCGGACTTCTCGTGCGACAGAATTACACCGAAGCCGACGTCGGTCAGACGAAGGCGCAGGCTCTTGCCACGCGGCTCGGAGCGATCCGTGACGATCTGACGGTCACCGTCGCCGAAGGAAACGTGCCCGACAACCCAGCATCCTTTCTTTCCGCGGACCTAATCCTCGACGCCACCGTCAGCCACAGCATCACCGCATACCTCGATTCGCTCGTGGGCACAGAACGCAAGGCGCTGATTGCCCAGGTCGCCACCGACGCAAGCTCAGGGACGCTCGGCATCGCCAATATCTGCGCGCCCGCCGCTACGCTCACGCCTTCTGAGATCGACGATCAGGCAGGACGTTCGGTGCTGGCCGATGGCGGGCTTGAGCTGTACCACTCGTTCTGGCAGGAGGCAGCCGATGGTGATGAACTCGTCCCGACGCGAGGATGCTCGGTACCCACATTCCACGGCTCCGCCGCAGACCTCGCAGCGGTCGCTGCGACCCTCGTTAACCTGGTCGGTGCTCACCTCCAGCAGTCACAAGCAGTCGTTTCGGGAACTCACCTCATCGCCCTGCCACACGCCGCAACCGGCCCGCGGCATCACTTCGTTCCGGCCGCGTCCGACAACCTCCAATGACGGGTCATCGCGCGGTTCCCCTCGTCGGGGATCAGGCGTAAAGTTGAGGGCGAAGCGGATTTCTCCTCTGTAACGCGCCGCTCGCGGCAGACCTCCGGGTCACTCTCCAACGCACCGCTTCACCTGACATACCTGTGCGATGGAGAGGAACGAGAGCCATGATCCGTCTGATCTGGGCCGCAAGCGTCCACACCCGCTACTTCATGCGGCGATACATGCCTACGAACATCATGCTGGACGCGATCCGCTCTCGTCGCCGTGGGTTGAAGTGGGGTGTCCCGGCCATGCTGCTCGCGATCCCGTACCTGCTGATCGCGAACGTCTGCATCCAGCTCATCGAGGACGGCATTCCCGGATGGCTGCACTTGGTTGTGTTGTGGGCGATCTGGAACATGCTCAAGATGCTTTGGATCGGGCCGATCAGCGTCGTGCTGCTGAGCCGCGCACGGCTCCGCGAGGCCCGTGAGCGTCGCATCCGGTCAACAGACCACGAAGGCCGGCGCGGCCCGTTGAGCGCTCTCACGTCGTCGTCATGACCGCTTGGAGATTACAGCGCAGAGTCGATCGGCCCGCTCAGCGCATGTTGTGAAACTTGAAGGTCTCTAGCACGACGCGATGATCGATCAGTGCTTGATCGTAGGCGTCTTCTCCTCCGAGAAGACGCACCCACGGCCAGTCTGTGGCGCGCTCTCCGGTGCTGCGGAAAGCGACCTCCGCGAGCGGCTGATTCCGGTCATCCCAGGACCAGGCCCGCTCGCCCACGTACTCACCACTCATCGCGCGGTAGCCCCCTGAGTAGGTGGCATTCGTAATTTCGTGCAGGAGGCTCATCCGGTACTCATAGCCGTGGAAGATGTCCACGTAGTCGGAGTCTTCGGGGATCAGGTCCGCGAAGGTTGCGCGAGCATCGGCTTTGAGTAGGTGGCTCAGCGGATAGGTCCAGTTTCCGGCGTTCCACCTGGGCAGAGCATTCACCGAGTCCTTGTCGAGGACGCGGTAGGGATGGATGACCTGGCAGGCAGGGAGCCGAATCTTCATGCCGGCCTCGACGGTGCCCATCACCTCGATGGCGAGCTTGATGAGCAAAGCGTCCCGTCCGCGTCGCGTCGCAGCGACACCGACGGCAGTCTGAACGAGCAGTGCGGAGTACAACCGCGCCTGTTCGAGCGCTTGTTGGACGGGGACACCCATGCGGGAGGTCGTACCGGCATCGAGCAGGCGTTCAAGGACGTCCATCCAAAGCCGGTCATGGTCGCCGTCCGGGTCGTGCCACACACCAGTCACGAGGAGAGCGCACAACTGCCGGGTCCTCTCCCGATGCGTCGTCAGCACTTCTTGGAGGGATGCTCCGTCGAGTCCATCGATGGAGAGCGGCTGATCCCTCACAGCCTCGACGACCTTGTCTGTTGCTTCCATCACCAGGTCGTGCAGGTCGATGCGACGAATAGGATCGGGCAAATAGCGCTTCAACCGAGCCACCGCCATCGCGGTTGTCAGTGGCGGCTCGGCAAGACGGTCCAGCGCTTCCAATGCGGACGACAGTTCGCTGAACATCTCGTCAGCTCCCGCAGCCGGGACGATCTGACCCGAGCGTGCTGCGAGCAGCTTCTCAGCGTTGACGCCCCTGCCGCTTCGCGCGTCCCAGTACAACGGATACCGACGGCTAGGTATGGACTCAATTAGCCTGACCAGCGCGGTGTCCCACTCCGCTGACCAGCCAGAGATAATGAGGCCGTACTCGTCGAAGACCCGAGCGAGCAGCGTCACCCATTCATCCGGGTACTGGTCCAGTTCGCTCGGAGTGTTCCGGGAACCGAGATCGAGATAGTCCCCGTGGACCTTGATCACTGTTGCCGGAGCGTGTGCGAGCGGCTTCATGCCGTTGACCGCCTCCGGCCGCGCGATCACTTGCGGAGCGATCCCGACCGCGTCGAGCGCCTGCTCCATCAGCCGGTCGAAGTTCGTGGTGACGATGACCCTGACTGATCCCCGCTTTACCAGCTCGGCAATCGCGAGGTGTCCTCTGCTCGGCGTCTTGATCCCTTGCTCTCGTTCCTCATCGGACGGCTCGAAGAAGCCTGCCAGGAGACCCTGCCGAGCCGCGGGCGTGGGTGCGAGCGCTTCAAGAAGCGATGAGTAACCGAGGGGCTCGCTGTGGTGATCGTGCCACCACTTCTCGGGGTTACTGGCGGCGCCTTCTATCGAAGTTGGGTCCTCTACGGCTGCGACCCGGCGCACAAGCTCGGTGACGACACCCCATCCGGTGGGCACGCCGGCGCCCGTGGACACACCGGAGCCCACGAGCAGGGCGTACACGCCGGGTTGTGCCTGCATCGACGTCGCGAGCATCGCCAGCGGTGACAGGGGATTGCTCATGTGCCTTCTTTCAGATGGTTGCTGACGAACCGCTGCGCACCCTGGGGCAGGGACCACCAGTGCCCGCCGAAGCCGAACGACTCGCGCTCTGCACTGGTGAACACCTGTGCCATCGCTTCTGCGATCTTGCGCTCATCGGAGGTGGGGAACATCGCTTCGCGCGCGTCTGCGTCGCTGGCGACGACCTCGAACGCTGGATCAGCTCTGTCTTGGTTCATCGCCGATGCGGCCGGATACCCGCTTCCGTGATGCTGCCCCTCGGCGGCCACGATGAGGCAGTAGAAGATGTCGAACTGACATAGGGAGTTGAGGAGCACATCGTCGTGAGCGAGGTCGCTGGGATCGGGTACCGCGCTGTCGGGGACATCGGGGCGCATGGCTGATTGCTCGCTCATGAGGTTGCGTGCGGCCGAGATCATCAATCCGCCCTTACCTGGCGGAAAGAGGTCAGTTCGGCTTGCGTCGACCTGCCCGTGTCTGATCCAGGAGGAGTAGACGTACACGTCACCGCTGGGCGGGTACGGGCGAAGCGCGAGGTCATGAACGACAGCCCATTGCCGGAGGCGGACGGCGAGGCTGCCGAGTACGTAGACGCGCGTGATGATGTCGAGTCGCGCGGCCGCGTCGCCATGGCCGAGCTTGACGTACGCATCGAAGAGACTGTCGATGGCCTTCTGAGCAACGGCGTCGCGTTCGAAATACATTGCGTGAGCCGCGAGGATCGTGACCTTGTCGAGTGCGGCTCCGCGCTCATCAGGATTGCTCACCAGCGCGGCCGCCTGTCCGAGGAACTGTCGCAGGCGAATGTCGCTGTCGGCTTCAAGGTGGGACACCACACCCTCGCGGAAGGCCTCGTCTGCCATCTGAACCGTCAGCGGAACAAGGGCGGGGCCAGCACCGCCGCCCGCCCGCAGGGCGGCGGCCAGGTCAGCAATCAGCGAGTCGACCTGTGCACGGGTCTCCTCGTGCAGTCGTTGATCGCGACGGCTGAGCAGATCGTTCCAGTGCGCGTGGCGAAGCGGAGAGTTCTTGGCACCTTCACGAACCAGAACATCTCCCTCACGGAACACCACCACCGGTTTGCCGTTCTGACCAGCGAACTGGCCCAGCTTGCTCATAGGCACCGGAAGCCCGTCACGGTGGTGCGGAAAGTAGATCAGAACGACCTCATGCCCATCGACTTCGTGAACCTGCGAGATCACATGGACCTCGCCTTCGATGTACTTCCTGATCAAATCACCAAGCCGGGCACCGTCGAAGAGTGCGCGATCGGTGATCGTGCCGGTAGGAAGAGCCAGGGTTCCGTCGTCGTTGACGCCGACAAGGATGTAGCCACCGGGTGGCCTGTTCGTCATAGAGATCGCATCTTTGACGAAGTTCAACTGGTCCCGATTGTTCGTCAGGTCCAGGACGGCCTTGAACTCCAAGTGCGTCTGCTCCGGCAGTTGGAGCAGCTCCGCCAGCTTCTCTCGGTCAGTGCGCCCATCAACGACGATCACTCCGCGTCACCGTGTCCTTTCAAAGGTGGACACCCAGCGCGCGCCGGTTCCAGTGCGTCGATGCCAGTAAAGACGTAGTAGCTGATCGGGCGCTTTCCTCGCCTTTCCAAAGAGTCCACTTGAAGCAAGCTCCCTGATAAGTGGGACTGCTGCATCGGTCTCTCCTTTGTTTCACGCCTTGTTAGTCTCGCTCGTCGAAGCACCTCCGGTTCGAACGCTCAGCGATCATGGCCCAACTCTACGACGGAGCACTGACAGAGTCGGTGCCTTCACGGCGTTCGATACGCCCAGCGACACTCGCACGGCTGGCGACAGTCGACTCGATGCCGCCGCTGTATGCGATTGCAGTTCCAAGGCGCGCTGCTGCCTAAAGACTGGGAACACGGAGGCGACGGCCGCCGGGGCGGATCGCCCCACCGCACGCAACCACCGCGGACCGGACAGCCTCATTACTGACGCCGAGACGCGCGGCTACCTGCGCGAGCGTCAAGCCGTCGGCATAAACCTTGATCCACCGATCGGCTGTTGCATAAGGCCGTGATTCGAAAAGAGGCGTGGATGGTCACGGTTCGTGCATAAGGGCATGACAACGGGCCCGGCGTCGCATCCGGTGTGTCCACAATTCGGTGTTGCCAGAAGCCTCCTACAACTTCTTCTGGCCGACGAGCCCGGGCCTGGGCGAGATGGTCAGGTCGCCACCGGGACCGGTGGGCTGAACACGGTGTTCCAGAGCCGACCGAACTCGGCCGCCTTGGGCCAGTGGGCTGGCAGGTGAAGAACGATCTTTCGCGCGTGGCAGGCGATGCGGGCCGGGATGCTGATGAGCTTGGCCCGCAGTGTTGGGGCCCTTGACTTCGATAGCCTGCCCCCTGCCAAGAGCGCGCCCGTGCGGGCGAGGTTGTGGGCCATGCAGGCCAGAGCGAGCCAGGCAGCATTGGCGTTAAATGCTCCGGCGGGCATATGCGCGATCGGTCCTGCCTTGAGCTCGGCGTTGACTTGCTCGATCACGGCATGGCGTCGGTGGGCTTTATCGGCTTGGACCGTGTCGAGAACATCGGCTGGAATCGTTGTGAACACGGCGTGGTAGCGCCACACGGTGAACAGGCCCTCTTGTCCGGCTTTGGCGAGTTTCTTCTGGTTCTTCTCCGGGATCCGGCGCACTACCAGACGCCCGGTCACCGGGTTCTTCGTGGTCGTGAACGCGGTATACACGGTTTCGGCGACTTCGGCTTCGGAGATCCATTCCTGGTTGTCTTCGTCCCAGATCGCCTGCGGGTACTGGATGCCCGTCCACGTTGTCTCGTCGATGCTGGTGATGGCTTTGCTAATGGAGGGGTTCATGCGAGCCGTGACCGAAACGTTGGCACCGGCCGACTTCGCCGCGGCGGCGACGTCGGAGGTGTAGTACGCCGAGTCGGCAGCCAACACGACACGCTTACCGGCCACCCCGGGCAGGCGGCCTACCGTCGAGAGTGCGTCTTGGGTGAACTTCTTGGCACCGCGGGCCGAGTGCACGGCTCCTTTACGCAACCGGTTGCCGATGATGACTGGTTGTGACGACGTCGTCGAGGCAACGGCGAGGAGACCGTTGAGCCCGCGCACACCGGTATAGCCGTGTCCGGAGCCTTGTTTGCGGGCGGAGTGGACGGCGATGACGGTGTCGTCGATATCGACAAACACCATCCGGTCGGCCGGATTCGACGAGTCGAGGCGGGTCGGGAAGAAATCGGCCCGTGAAGCCAGGCGTTGCAGGGACTGGTCGCAGGCGGTTTGGAGGGCGCGGACGTGACCGAATGTGAACTTACGTAAGAACTGGCCCAACGTTGACGGGGCGTAGACGCTGGTGGCGAGGTGTTTCATCCCACCGGTACGGTTGCGATTCATGTCGTCGATGCTGTCGGCCCCGGCGAGCATCCCGGCGATCAGGGACATGACTTTCCCGCCCGGGTTGGCGCCCTTGTCGGTGGGGATACGAACGCGGTCGGCCACGGCTGTTGGCAGGCCTGTGTCTTGGGCGAGTCTGACCAACGGGATCAGCCCGGTATCGGCGATGAGGCGTTCGTCGTCGAAGGCGTGGGACAGGCCGGTGGGAGTGTGATTGAATAGCACCTGCGAGGTGCTCCTTCCTTGTGGGTTTGATAGGACTTTAGACATCACTATTTTCCCACGTCAGAAGGGGCACTTCCACTTTATTTAGCCATCAACACCGGCTCATTTATCGGTGGATCAGGGATAAAGCTGAGCGGCGTCATGGCGAATCGCGTCGGGCAACTCCGGTTGGCGTGCGGCCAGTCCCGCCAGCCTGGCTATCTCACGCACCGTGCCGCGGTGCAGCTTGAACCGTGTCGCCAACTCCCGGACAGGCACGCCAGCGGTGTACCCGGCCAGCAGTTCAGCCCGATTGGAGACACTCAAACGGGTTTGAGACTGACGCGAATTTTCTCGTACTGGTCCTCGCTGATCGGTGATCCGAGCGGCCCGGTTACGTGGGCGACGAGTCCGCGATCCCCGTAGAACACGGGATATCAGAGATCCGAGCGGCTTCCGGGGGTTTGAGAAGCTGCTACGGAGGTCCACCCGCATCTCGCCCCGTCCCGCATCAGCGGGGCGGGGCGAGATCCGTTTCGGGGTGTCCCCGGGGTGAACCGAATTGGTCCATCGAGCGAAGATTTCAATACGGCAACGATGCCCAGGCCTCCTGTTTCGTCCAGCGTGGGCTACCGACTGGTAGCCAGATCGCCGGTATCTCGCTGAAGATCGGGCGTGGGGCCGATTCGCCGGTACGGGCCCGCGTCGGATCTCCGGGGGCGGATCGTGCCCAGAAAGCCACAAAGCAGTTCCTGCCGGGGGCCGGACGTCCTACGCTGGTGGGGTGCGTGTCATCAAGAGGGCCCTGGGGGCCGGTCTGCTAGCCGTCGGCCTGACGGCTGCCTCCATGGTGCCTGCGCTCGCCGACGGAGCGGATGCCCCGGACTTCCTGACCCCCGACTATCAGCGCTTCCAAGCCCAGTTGAAGCCCGCGGGAGACTTGGCGGCCCCCACACACGACGGCGCACTGCGAGCCGCCGCGTTCAACTCCTCACTCAGCCGCGGGTACGCCGGCGGGTTGGCCCAGGACCTGTCCCAGCCCGGCGACGAGGCAGCCTCGGCCGTCGCGGAAGTCATCCAGCGGACCAACCCCGATGTCGTCCTGCTCAGCGACTTCGACTACGACGAAGACCAAGAGGCCGCCGAGGGTTTCCGCACCAATTACCTGCAGCAGGACCAGAACGAACGGCATGCCACCGACTACCCGTACATGTACGTGGCACCGACGAACCACGGGATCCCCACCGGTGCCGATCTCGACGGCAATGGAACCGTCGGGGATGCGACCGACGGATTCGGCTACGGCGAGTTCCCCGGACAACACGGCATGGTCCTGTATTCCAAACACCCGATCCAGCGCGACGGGATCCGGACCTTCCAGAACCTGCTGTGGTCATCGATGCCTGACAACGGACTACCCACCGGGGAGTATTCACCGCTGGTCCGAAGCATCCTGCGGCTGAACAGCTCCACCACGTGGGATGTTCCCGTGAAGGTCAAGGGACATACCGTGCACGTCGTGGCCGCAGATCCCAGTGCCCCCGTCGACGAGGAGGGCAACCAGCAACATCTGCGCAACACGGACGAGATCCGGTTGGTCGCCGACTACGTCTCCGGCGGCGAAGATGCTCAATACATCACCGATGATCAGGGGCAGAGCGGCGGCCTGCCCAAGAATGCGCGCTTCGTGGTCCTCGGCGATCTCGGCGTGGACCCGGGCCAAGACGATGCCGCCCGCGGGTCCGTGAACCAGTTGTTGAGCAATCCATCGGTGAGCGATCCGCGTCCGACGTCGGAAGGCGCCGCGGAAATCGGCACCGACGAGTCCGCTACCTCTGAAGCAGGGGAAGCCTCGGCCCCGAAGGCGCGGACGTCGATTGACGATGCTGCCGGCGCCTTGCGCACCGACTATGCCTTGGCCTCGACGACGGTGGACATCGCAGGGGCCGGCGTGTTCTGGCCCTCAGCCAGGCAGTCGGGACGGGCCCTGGTCTACGGCGACCCGGGTCCCAGCGGGAATCACCGTCTGGTGTGGGTCGATATTGACCTCCCCGGCGCGGACTAGGGACGAAATCCACCGATCGGTTGATCACTGATCGGCAGCTGGTGGGAATAGTTGACGGTAGGCAATCAGCCTGAACCATCAACGAAAGGTCACCGAAGTGCTCCGCCTTCTCTACACCTCCTTCACCTTCGCGATCGTTGGCGTCTTTTCCGGACTGTTCTATCGGGAGCTGACGAAGGCCAACGACTTCACGGACCGCTCCGCCACGCAACTACCCCTGGTTCACACCCACTTCCTGGTCCTGGGGTTCATTGTCTTGCTGATCGTGATGGTCCTGGAGCGGGTCCTGCACGTTTCCGCGGCAGCACCGAAGCTCTTTAGCTGGTTCTTTTGGATCTGGACCGTCGGCGTCGCGATCACCGGAGGCCTGATGCTCGTCAAGGGCACCCTGGCCGTGAAGGGTTCAGATGTTTCCTCCCCGGCGCTGAGTGGGATCGCCGGACTCGGCCACATGCTCCTCACCGCGGGTGTCGTTCTACTTTTCCTGGCGCTGCGCAAGGCAGTTCTTTCCGCGCAGCAGGCTCCCCGCGCGTCGGTTTCGCTCTGATGTTCCGGCACGGACGGGCTATGGCGCCTAAAATCGGGGGATGAAGGAAAAAATTACCGCAGCGGTCCTGGGCCCGGACGGAAAACCCGTAGCCGGTATCCAGGGGGCGATCATCCGGGCCATCGGCGTCCAACGTCCCCTGGTGGTGGCCTACCTGCGCCGATTGCAGCGTAAGCACCCCCGGGCGGACGGCCCGGAAATGGCCCGCCTGCTCCGACGCGACTACCTGGTTGCGGTCACTGGCGGTGGCGCGGCCGTCGGGGCATCGGCGGTGGTTCCCGGGATCGGGACGGCGGCATCGCTGGGCCTCTCGGCCGCCGCTACGGTCGGCTTTCTGGAAGCCAGCGCCCTCTACGCCCAGTCATTGGCCGAATTGCACGGCATCACCACAGAAGACCCGGAAAAGGCCCGGGTGATGGTGATGGCAATCCTGATGGGTGACGAAGGCAGCGCGATGATCGCCGCCCTGACCCACCAGGCGGCAGGGCGTGGTGTCGGCCCGGTGAAGGGTTGGGGGTCGGTCTTCAGCAACGGAAAATCGTCGGGGGCCTGGGGCGCCATCGGCGCCCAGGTGCAGAAACGCTTCCTGCGCAAGATCCTGGCCACCCAGGGTGCCTCGATCATCGGCCGGGCCATCCCCTTCGGGCTCGGTGCCGCCGTCGGCGGGGCCGGAAACCGGTTCCTGGGCCGCAAGGTCGTCGAATCAGCGTCCCTGGCCTTCGGGCCAGTCCCCACCACCATTCCCGGGGAACTGGAACCACGAAAAGTCATCAGCCAGGTGGTGGCGCCGAGCCGCGTCGCGGACGGTGAGGACTTGGAAGCTGCCCGGACCGCCGTCGAACGCGCGATCGAACAGGAGCGGCTCCGCCGCACCTCCGGCACCCCCTAGACGGCCTCAGCCCAACAGCGTGTTGGCGGCAATGAAGATCGCCAGGCCCGCCAGGGAGCCGACGACGGTGCCGTTGATCCTGATGAACTGCAGGTCCCGGCCCACCTGCAACTCGATTTTCCGGCTCGTCTCGGGTCCGTCCCACCGGGCCACGGTGTCACCGATCAGCGCCGAGATCTGCTCACGGTAGGTGTGGATCAGGTAGCCGGCAGCGGTGGTGATCCACCGGTCGATCTTTTCCGCCAGCACGGTATCGGTGCGCAACCGTGACCCCAGGTCCATGACCGCCCGCACGAACCCGGTCCGCAGTTCGGATTCCGGGTTCTCCAGGGCATCGAGCAGCGCCGCCTTGATGGATTCCCAACCGGTGGCCACCGCCTCGTGCAGTTGCGGATCATCCAGAATGCTGTGCTTGAGCCCTTCCACCTTGGCGATCGTGTCCGGGCTGTGCTGCATATCGCGGGCGAATTCGGCCAGCCAGTCGTCGATGTTGCGGCGCAGCCGATGGTCGGGGTCGGTCCGGACGGCGTCGGTGAAAGCCGCCAACTCGCGGTGTAGCCGTTCACCCACGAAGGTATCCATCATCGACGGCAGCCAGGTGGGGGAGCGCTCGGCGACGAGTGTGACCACTGTCTGACGGTTCACCGCCACCCAGTCGGCAACCCGTTCTGCCAGCAGGTCCACGAAGGGGCGCTGGTGTCCGTCGCGCAGGACCAGTTCGAGCATGCGGCCCAGGGTCGGGGACCATTCCGGTGCCAACATGTGCTTGCGGGCCAGGGACTCGGCCAAGGCCAAGACGTCCTCGTCGTTCACCACCGAAAGCAGGGCACGGATCGCCGTCGCCCCTTCCACGGCGACGCGTTGGGCATTCTTGGCCTCGGTGAGCCAGGCCCCGGCGGGCGCGGCGAAGGACAGCGAAGCGAGTTTGCTGCCCACGACCTCATCGGAGAGGAAGTTCTCCTCGATGAAGCCGCCCAGGCTCTCACCGATCTGGTCCTTCTTGCGCGGGATGATGGCCGTATGCGGGATCGGCAGACCCAGTGGGTGGCGGAAGAGCGCTGTGACGGCGAACCAGTCGGCCAGGGCACCGACCATCCCGCCCTCGGCCGCCGCCCTGACGTATTGGAGCCACCCATGGGACTCCTGTAGGGCGAAGGACACGGCGAACAGGACCGCCATCCCGATCAAGAGTCCCGTGGCAATGGTCTTCATGCGCCGCAACGCTGCGGACCGTTCGACGTCGGAGATCAGCTGCATGGTGGTCCAATCGGTGAGGTGTCTCGGTGGCGCGCTTCCACGATAGTTCACCGGCTCGCCAGCGGATCGCAGAAACGAGTCCGGGGCATCGCGTAGCGTATGGAACATGCACCATGTCTACGCACATCGCGGGTCCAGCGCCGCCTACGCGGAAAACACCAGGGCCGCCTATCTACAGGCGCTCGCCGACGGGGCCGATGGGATCGAATGCGACGTCCACCTCACCCGTGACGGCCGGATCGTCTGCCATCACGACCAGACGGTGGACCGGACCTCGAACGCGTCGGGGCGGATCTCCTCGTTCACACTGCAGGAACTGCGCGAGCTGGACTTCGCCTCCTGGAAGGGCCGGGAGATTCCCGCCGACTACGGGACACTGCAGGAACAACTCCTGACCTTGGGCGAACTGGTGGAGCTGGCCGCCTCCGCGGGACGTCCGATCGGCTTGGCCATCGAGATCAAGCACCCCAGCGAATTCGGGCGCCGACTCGAAGACGCCGTATTGGCGGAACTGACCCGGCTGGGTTGGGAGGCGGCCACCTCGAAGATCGGAGATGTCACTCTCAGCTTCATGTGCTTCGATCCCGGATCGGTCCGCCACCTCTCCTCCCGGGTTGCCCCGGACTTCCTGTGCCAACTGGTGACCGGAGCGAACCCCCGAAAGGTCGCAGCCCTCGAAGAGCGCGGGGACCACCTCGGCGCCCAGGTCGCGTCCGTCGTCTACGGGGCCGAGCAGGAAGGCGTTCCGGCCATCGAGGCGGGAACAGCCGGCGTTGCGGGCCCGGGCGTTGCCTGGGTGCGCCGGCACGAGGACACCGTCAGGGCGTGGCTCCATCACGGAACCCGGCTGCGCGTGTGGACCGTGGACCGGGAGGAGGACATCGAATTCCTCGCCGGCGTGGGTGTCCAGGAAATGACCAGCAACGATCCGAAGCACACGCGCGACGTTTTGAATTCACTGGCCCGGGCGTGAACACCGGGTCCGAAAGGGTGCGGGCCGTCGGCATCGACCGGCTGACCGATACCGCGGGCATCCATCAGCTTCGGCTGCCGGCCCCGGAATGTGGGGCCGACCAGGTGGTCCTGGCCGTGGAGGCCGTCGCCGTGAACCACGTCGACACCTTCGTCCGCTCCGGGGTCTACGCCACGGAACTGGACTTTCCCGTAGCGGTCGGCCGGGACGCGGTGGGGACCATCGAGGCCGTGGGCGCCTCGGTGACCGGCCTGCAGGTCGGGCAGCGGGCCTGGACCAACAGCCTCGGTTTCGCAGGCCGGCCCGGAGCGACCGCCGAACGGGTCGGCGTCGACGCCGAACGGGCTTATCTACTTCCCCCTGACGTGGACCCGGTCGCCGCCGCCGCTGCGCTGCATCCCTGCACGACGGCGGCCCTGGCTGTTCAGCGGCAGGGGAACCTCCAGCCCGGGGAGAGTATCTACATTGCCGGGGGTGCCGGGCAGGTCGGCTCGGCGGCCATCGTGCTCGCGGTGGCCCGCGGGGCCCGGGTGCTGGCCTCCGCCTCGGCCGACGATGCAGGCCATTGCCGCGGACTCGGCGCCCAGACGGTGCTGGACTACCGCGACCCCGACCTGGTGCCGCGACTGCTCCAGGCCGTCCCCGAAGGCATCGACGTGCACATCGACACCGCAGGACATAACGACCTGGCGGCGGCGGTGAAACTCGCTGCGCCCCGCGGACGGATCGTTCTCCTGGCCGGGCCCACCACGGAAGCTGTCTTGCCCGTGGGACGGCTCTACATGCGCGACGCGAGCCTGCGCGGTTTCGCGATCAGCAACGCCACTGTCGGCGAACTGGCCGACGCCGCAGAAACCGTCAACATGCTGCTGGCCACCGGGGCCTGGACGCCCCGGCAGGTGAGCCTCGGGTCCTTCGACGACGCCGGGTGGGCCCACGCGCGACTGGAATCGGGGGAGAACCGCGGCACCCGGATCGTTTTGCGGCCGGCACCCTGACTCGGGAGGCCCCGCGCGTGGATAGACTGCCGAGGTGAAGTTCAGCCAGTCCCCGGCCGTGAAGACGGGCCTGTCCATCGCCGTGGCGACGGGCCTCTACGGCATCTCCTTCGGCGCGCTCGCCGTGGCTTCCGGGCTGAGCTTCTGGCAGACCGTGGCCTTAAGCGCGCTGATGTTCACCGGCGGCTCACAATTCGCGTTCATCGGGGTCGTGGCCGGCGGAGGTGCCGGTTCGGCGGCCTTCGGTGCCGCCACCCTGTTGGGGATCCGCAACATCATCTACGGGATGCAGATGAACTCCATGGCCCGCCCCACCGGATGGCGCAAGGCGGCCGCAGCCCACGTGACCATCGACGAATCCACGGCCACCGCCGTCGTCCAGGAGGAGCTGATAGAGGTCCGCCGCGGGTTTTGGACCGCCGGGCTGGGGACCTTCATCCTCTGGAACCTGTTCACGATCGCCGGGGCCCTACTCGGCGACGCGCTGGGAGATCCGAAGGCCTGGGGGTTGGACGGGGCCGCGGTCGCCGCCTTCCTGGCCTTGTTATGGCCCCGGCTGTCCTCGCGTGAACCCGTGGCCATTGCCGTGGTCTGCGCGGCGGCCACCGTGCTGGCCATCCCGTTCGTTCCACCGGGCATCCCGATCCTCATTGCTGCACTCGTTGCCGGGGTGTGGGGTTGGGTTGGACACCAGGGACGGGAGGCCCGCGCATGAGTCTGTGGTGGTGGATCCTGGCCGCCTGCGTGGTGGCCTACCTGTCCAAGCTTTCCGGTTATTTGGTGCCAGCCAGGATCCTGGACAAACCGCGCATGGGCCGGGTGGCCGGGACGCTGACCATCGGGCTGTTGGCTTCACTGACCGCTGTGAACACTTTTGCCAGCGGTCAGGAGCTGGTCCTCGACGCCCGGATCGGCGCCCTGCTGGCAGCGGCGATCGCGCTGCTGCTGCGGGCCCCGTTCCTGCTGGTCGTGATGGTTGGGGCGGTGGCCGCGGCATTGCTCCGGCTGGCTGGAATGCCCTAGGACGACGGAGCAGCAACGTTCAGTCGTGCTGCGCCCGGCGTTGTCGGGCGAGGGACACCAGCACGAAGAACACGGCGATGAATCCCAGCTCCAGCAGGCATAACACGATCAACGGGATCCACGCGGACTGGCCGATGAAGATGATGGCTCCCATCAGCAATAAGAGGGTGGCCATCACCAGCACGAACCAGGCGAAACCCAAGACCGTGCGGGCACTCCGCATGCCGGTGCGGAAACCGAAACCGTCAGGGACGGGCCCGGCGCCGTGGAACTCGGTGGACCCATTGGCGTAGTGGTCTTCGGCCGGCCCGGGCGGCTGCCCTGTTCGGGCTCCGTATCTTGGTTCATCCGGTTCATCCGGTTCATCGGGTTCGTCAGGTGAGCGCGGATGCTCCAGCCATGACGGCATGACGATCGCCTCCTTGGGTGGCGTGCTTCATGGTGCCATCCTGCCTGATTCGCGCCCTGATGGCACGCGCTGTTGCGTTGCTAGTGCTGGGCGGTGGCCAAGGCGGCGGTCTGGGCGGCGATTTCGGACTCCTCGTCGGTGGGGACCACCAGTACGGGGATGGCCGACTCGGGGGCCGAGATGACCCGCGGCTGCTTGCTGCGCTCGATGTTGGCCATCTCGTCGAGCTTGACGCCCAGCGCACCGAGGCCGGAAACGACGCGTTGGCGGAAGAGCCAGGAGTTCTCCCCGATGCCCGCGGTGAAGACGATGGCCTGCGCGCCGCCCACGGCCACGTGGTATCCGCCGATGTACTTCTGCAGCCGGTAGGCGGCGACCTCCAGAGCCAGCTCCGCGCCGTCGTCGCCCTGGGCGGCAGCCTCGACGACCGAACGCATGTCGTTTTCGCCCGAGAGCCCCTTCAGGCCCGAGTCCTGGTTGAGGATGTGGTCCATCTGCTCGGCAGTGTACTCGCCGCGGATGACCAACTGGGTGACGATCGAGGCATCGAGGTCACCGGACCGGGTGCCCATGACCAGTCCCTCGAGCGGGGTGTAGCCCATCGAGGTGTCGATGCTCTTGCCCTGGCGAATGGCGGTGATCGAGGCGCCGTTGCCCAGGTGGGCGATGACCGCACGGAAGCGCTGGCGTTCGATGCCCAGCAGTTCGGCGGCTTTGCCGGCCACGTAGTCGTGGCTGGTTCCGTGGAAGCCGTAGCGGCGGACGCCATGACGCTTATAGAGGTCATCGGGCACGGCATAGCGCCAGGCGTATTCGGGCATGGTGCGGTGGAAGGCGGTGTCGAAGACGGCCACCTGGGGGAGTTTGGGCCACTTCTCCAACAGGGCGCGGATGCCCAGTGCGGCCGCGGGGTTGTGCAGGGGAGCCAACGGTGCCAACCGCTCAATGGCGCGGACGATCTCGTGGGTGATCAGCACCGGCTCGGCGAAGCGCTCGCCACCGTGGACCACCCGGTGTCCGACGGCCTCGATCTGGCGCTCACCCAGAACCCCGCGCAGGTGTTCCTGCACGGTTTCCAAGGCGGCGGCGTGGTCGGGAACCTCCGGACCACCGATTCGTTCGACCAGACCGGCGAGCAGGATCTCATCGGTTCCGGTTTCACGGACCTGGTATTTCAGCGAGGATGATCCCGAGTTGATGACCAGTACGAGCATGGGTGGGGCTCCTAGTGTTCCTGGGCCTGGATGGCGGTGATGGCCACCGTATTGACGACGTCGTCCACGGTGCAGCCGCGGGAGAGGTCGTTGACGGGTTGATTCAGTCCCTGCAGGACCGGGCCGACCGCGACGGCGCCAGCCGATTGCTGGACCGCCTTATAGGTGTTGTTCCCGGTGTTCAGGTTCGGGAAGATGAACACCGTTGCCTGCCCGGCCACCGAGGACCCCGGCAACTTGGAGGCACCGATGGAGGTGTCCACTGCGGCGTCGTACTGGATGGGCCCATCTACTGCCAGCCCGGGTTCGCGCCGGCGCACCAGATCGGTGGCGGTACGGACCTCGTCGACGGATCCTCCGGTGCCCGAGGCGCCCGTCGAGTAGGAGAGCATCGCCACGCGGGGGTCGACCCCGAACTGCCGGGCCGTCTGGGCCGAAGCCAGGGCTATATCGGCCAGCTGGTCCGCATCCGGGTCCGGGTTGACCGCACAATCGCCGTAGACCAGAACGCGGTCCTCCATGAGCATCAAGAAGACCGAAGACACGATATCCACTCCGGGACGGGTCTTGATGAACTCCAATGAGGGGCGGATCGTGTTGGCGGTGGTGTGGGCGGCTCCGGAGACCATGCCATCCACGTGGCCCAGATGGACCATCATCGTGGCGAAATAGGAGCGGTCGAGCAGGCGCTCACGGGCCGATTCAACCGTGACACCCCGGTGGGCGCGCAACCGGGCGTATTCGGCGGCGAACCCCTCCAACAGATCGCTGCGGGCCGGATCGGTGATGGGGATGCCGTCCAGGTCGATGCCATGGGACGCAGCCAGTTCGCGGACCTCGTGGGTATTGCCCAGGATGACTAGATCGCAGATCCCGCGACGGCTGATGATCTCCGCCGCCCGCAGGATCCGCAGATCCTCGCCCTCGGGCAAGACGATCCGCTTACGCTCCGATCGTGCCCGTTCCACCAGCTGGTGCAGGAACCGCAGCGGGGTCATGGTCTCCGGGGCCGGCAGCGAGAGCCGGGCCAGCAGTTCGTCCTCGTCGACGTCCCGATACCAGGCACCCAGGGCGGCTGCCGTCTTACGCGGCTGCCCCGCGGTCAACGCCCCCGAGACCTCCCAGACCCGGTGCGCCGTGGAATAGGTGTCCTCCTCGACGGTGAAGACCGGGAAGGGGGCGGCAGCCAACAGCGGCAGGACCGAGTCCTCGATCGGCCGGGGGCCGGTGAGCAACAACCCGGCGGTGGTGGGAAAACCGGGGGTCCTGGAGGTCGCCACGGCGGTGGCCATGACGTCGGAACGGTCAGCCGGGGCGATCACCAACGAATCGTCCCGGTAGCGGTCGAGCAGATAACCCACGTTCATGGCCGCGACCAGGACATGGTCGATGTCGCGGTCCAGTTCCGGGGCACCGGCGACCAGCCGGGCGCCCAACGCCGAACTCACTTCCCCGACCGTGGGCCGGATGATCTCCGCGATCTCGGGCAGCACATACACCTTGCGGTGCCGCAGTCCCGGACGCACGGACTCCCGGATCTGATCCGCCAGCTCCGGGTCGGCCCGGTTCACGATCATCGACAGGAGGGAGACGTTTTCCTCGTAGAAACCCTTGCGGGCCAGGTCGACGGCGTCCACGGCCTCGGTGACGGTATGCTCCGCCGCGTTGATCACGCCCACCACATGGCAGCCCAGATGGTTGGCCAGCTGGGCGTTGAGCCCGAATTCCAAGGCGGCATCGTGATCGGATAGGTCGGTCCCCTCCACGATGACGACGTCGACATCGCGGGCGATCCGGCTGTAGGTATCCAGGGCCCGGGAATGGATTTCGTCGAGATTCCCGGCGACGATGAGTTCGCGGGCCTGTGCTCGGGTCATCGCGACGCCGACATGGGACTCGTCCAGATCGAAGAGATCGCGGATCAACGCGACAACGGGGTCGGTGTCCACATCGGGGCCGTCGGTGATGGGACGGAAAAAGCCGATCCTGTCGGCGTGGCGGTGCAAGAGGTCCGCCAGACCCAGGGTGACCAGTGACTTCCCGCTGGCGGGGGTGGATGCACTGACATAAATGCCGCGGGCCATGGGTCTCCTTCGAAGGCGGTCGCTGTGCCTGACCCATCGTGCCACGTCGGACGCGGCACTGCCCACGACCCCGATCACATCCGGGTCGTGGGCAGTGCCGCATTTCCCGGCTCAGACCGCGGTGGACTCCGGTGCGGTGAGCTTGCCATCGCGCATGGTGGCGACGGCATCGGTCAACGGGACGAATTCGGTGTCGTGGGTGACCATGACGGTGGCGACCTGGAACTCATCGGTGACCTGGCGCAGCAGCCTCACGATGGAGTCGCTGCGGTCGTGGTCCAGTGCGGCGGTGGGTTCGTCGACCAGCAGCACCTTCGGATCGCCCATGAGCGCCCGGGCGATGTTCACGCGCTGGCGCTGGCCCCCGGAGAGCTGGTGCGGACGCTTGCCGGCGGCTTCGTCCAAACCGACGATCCCGAGCAGTTCGGCGGCCCGGATGCGGGCCTCCTTCACCGGTTTGCCGCGCAGGTGGTCCACGATGACCAGTTGTTCGATGGCGGTCAAGGAGGCCAAGAGGTTCGGCTGCTGGAAGACGATGCCGATCTTCTCGCGCCGCAGCGTGGTCAGGTCCTGGTCGGAGAGCCCGGTCGCTTCGGCCCCGTCGACGAAGACCCGTCCGGCGGTGGGACGGACCAGCGTGGCGGCAGTGGCCAGGAGGCTGGACTTCCCCGAACCCGAGGGGCCGACGAGGGAGACCATCTGGCCGGGGCGGACGGTGAGGTCGACGCCGTCCAGTGCCTTGACGGTGCCCTCGCCGTCCGGGTATTCGAGGGTGACATCGACCAGGCTCAGGGAGCCGGTGTTCGTGGTGGAGGTGGCGGTGGGCTGTTCGGTGGTGAGGGTCATGGAACGTTTTCCTTCGGGCAAAGACGGTGGGGTGGTTCGAAAGGGCCGTGCCGGGACGGCCCGGGGCGTTAGTTGCCGCCCAGGGCGATCAGCGCATCGACCTTGGTGGTCCGCCGGACGGCCAGGGCCGACCCGGCCAGCCCCAGGGCGACGATCCCGAGAATGGGCAGCAACGTCGTGGTCGCGTCCACCAGGAAGGGGGCGGCCTGGGCGGCGAAGAAGCCGCCCGCTATCCCCACCGCGCCGCCCAGTGCGGCCCCGGCGACCAGGACGATGGCGGCCTGGGTGATGGCATCGCGCAGGATGTACCTGCCGGAGCCGCCCAGCGCCTTGAGCACCGCGATGTCGCGGGTCCGCTGGACGGTCCAGACGGTGAGGAAGGCGACGATGACCAGGGCGGAGATGCCGTACAGGAAGGCCTGCATCATCAGCAGCGAACCGTGCTCGCTCTGATAGGCACCCAGGGCCTGGAAGGCGCCGGTGCGGGTGGTGGTCACGGTATCGGCGGCGGAGTTCGCTGCCGCCTCGTCAACGGCGGCCCCGTCGTCGTAGGTGATCGCCGTGACGGTGCCGACCTGATCGGGGTTGGACAGATGGGCGATCTTGGTCCAGGTCGGCAGGGCGGTCCAGACGACGCTGGTGTGGGAGTACCACTGGTCCTCGACCACGGAGGCGACCCGGAGCTCGGTCCCGCCCAGGGTGACCCGGTCGCCGGTGGTCACCGAGAGGTCCTCGGCGGCGGTCCGGCTCAGGACCACGGTGTCGTCCTCCACGCTGGCCGGGGTCAGCTGGCCGCCGGGGTCGACGCCGAAGACGGCGACGTTGGTGGTTCCTCCCGCGGTGTCGGCGGAGCCGGACTGCAGCCGGGTCTGGCTGATGCCCAGCGGTTCGGCGTTCTTCACGCCGTCCACGCCCTTCCAGGTGTCGACCTGGGTTTCGGTGACTTCGCTTTCGGTGAAGGACGCCTTGGGTTCCGAGGTGCCGGGGGCGCCGAAGGCGATGCTGTCCACGGGGGCGGACGTGCCGCTTTCGTGGACGGATCCGAGTTTGGCGATGGACGACGTCGATTGGTCTCCCAGGCCGGCGGTCAGGCCCGAGAGCATGACCAGCAGCAAGGTGATCAGGGCGACGACGCCGCCCATCAGGGCGAAGCGGCCCTTGGCGAAACTGATGTCACGGATGGCGAGGAACAAGGTGTACTACTTTCGGGGTCGTGGTGGCCGGATGGCCTATGTATCCACTCTCCCGTCGAGCGTCCTTCGTTCCATCAACCGATCGGTTGATCCTGTCTCACCCCTGGATTTCGGCGGTCTCCAACTCGATCCTGCGCCGTCCCTCCGGCCCGACGAAGCGGTAGGCGATCAGCAGCATGAGGGTCCAGACGGCGCCGACCACCAGCGCAGTCCGTCCGGCTTCGCTGAAGCCCAGGATGAACACGATGAAGACCATGAAGGCCAACCCCAGGTAGCTCAGCACGGGCCAGAACGGCAGGACGTAGTTCCCTGCCGGCTGGCCGGTGGCCCGCAGTTCCAGGCGCATCCGGTGGTGGGCCAGCAGGATGGTTCCCCAGGTGAAGACGGTGGCGAACGTGGCGATGGAGGCGACGATGAGGAAAAGCTGGTCGGGGATCCAGAAGTAGAGTCCCAGACCGATCAGTAGGCACACCGAGATCAGGGCCACCGGCCAGAGCGGGATCCCGTTGCGGGAGAGCCGCCCGAAGGAAGCCGGCGCATTGCCCTGTTCGGCCAGCCCGAACATGGTGCGGGTGGCTGCGTAGAAGATGGAGTTCATGGCGGACAACGCGGCGGTGAGGACGACGGCGTTGATGATGTGTTCCGCGGCCGGGATGCCGAGGCCGGCGAAGACCTGCACGAAGGGGCTGCCCTCGGAGCCGATCTCGTTCCAGGGGAACAGGCAGAGCATCACCCCGATGGAGAGCACGTAGAAGAGCAGGATGCGCATCGGGACGGTGTTCACGGCCTTCGGGATGGCCTGGGCCGGGTCCCCGGTCTCCCCGGCGGTCATGCCCAGGGTTTCGATGCCGCCGAAGGAGAAGACCACGATGCCCAGGCTCATGACGATGCCCCAGACACCGAAGGGGGCGAACCCACCGTGGTCGAAGAGGTTGTGCAGGCCCGGCTGGTAGCCGCCGACCTGGACGGCGAAGATGATGAGGTAGAGGCCGCCGACGATCATGGAGATGATGGTGACGATCTTGACCAGCGTGAACCAGAATTCCAGCTCCCCGAACACGCTGACCCGCAACAGGTTCAATCCGCCGATGAGCAGCATGGCGGCCAGCATCCAGATCCAGCCCGGGGCGTCCGGGTACCACATGCCCATGTATTGGCCCACGGCGGTCATGTCGGCGATCGCGACGACGACCATCTCGAAGGCGAAGGTCCACCCCACCAGGAAACCTGACAGCGGGCTGATGTACCGGTTGGCGTATTGCGCGAAGGAACCGGCCACCGGGTGGCGGACCGCCATCTCGCCCAGGGCACGCATCACCGTGAAGACCACGCAGCCGGCGATGATGTAGGCCACCAGCACCGCGGGCCCGGCCGCCTGGATGGTTTCGGCGGACCCGTAGAACAGGCCGGTACCGATCGCCGAACCGAGGGCGATGAAACGGATATGCCGGAGGGAGAGCTTCCGCTCGAGGGAGGGCCCCGACGTCGTCGGCGGGGTGGAAGTCCGTGATTCTTGCATGGTCCTACCTGGGGTAGCGGCTAAGGGAAGGCGGTCCACGGTGTCGGCGAACCGCATTAACTGTGGCACAGGATGTGCGTCTGAACACAATGCATGGGTGACAACCGTCTCCCGTGGTGGGATCCTGAGGGCATGATCGTTGCCTTCTCTGTTTCCACCAACATGCCGAACACCGACGGGTCGGTCCACGAAGCCGTGGCCGCTGCCGTGCAGGTCGTCAGGGAATCCGGCCTGCCGAACAACACGTCCTCGATGTTCACCGAGATCGAAGGGGAATGGGATGAGGTGATGGATGTGGTCAAGCGGGCCACGGAGGCGGTCGCCGCCTACGGCAACCGGGTCTCGCTGGTCCTCAAGGCCGATATCCGCCCCGGCCATACCGGTGAGCTGACCGGGAAGATCGACCGCCTGCAGAAGGCGTTGGAACGCAGCGACAGCTGATCGGGGGCCGTGGCGGTCCTCGGCGGTGACCCCAGTACGCTGGTGGGGTGCGAATCAACGACTACACCATCCGGAAGGCCACGACCGAGGACATTGCCGGCACCTTGGCCATGAAACTCGCCGCCTGGCGGGAAACCTATGCCGACCAGCGCCCCGAGTCGTTCTTCGAGGCCGAGGAGGCCCGCCGCGAGGCCCAGATCGACTGGTGGACCCGCGGACTGGCGGCCGGGGCCGACCTGTGGATCGCCACCGCCCCGGATGGGCGGGTCGTCGGTTGTGCCGGCGGTGCCCCCGTCCATGACGAGGATGCCCCGACCGGTGCCGTGGCGGAACTGCAGATGCTCTATGTGCTCGCCGAGGCCCACGGGACCGGACTCGGGGCCGGATTGATGCGGGCGACGATCGGGAACCTGCCGGCAGTGGTGTGGATCCTCGAACACAATCCGCGCGCCCAGGCCTTCTACCGCAAGCACGGGTTCGACTTCGACGGCGCCCGTGAGCTGCTCGCCGATGAGTGGGCGGGCCTGGATGAAGTGCGGATGGTCAGGCCGGGTCCCCGTGGCTAAATCCCGCTCCCGCGGAAATTCGTCGGGCAAGACCCGTCCCCGGAAGACGACGGCCGGTCCAGCAGAGAGGCGGGACCCCCAACCGGGGGACTATCCGATCGATACGGGGACGGCGACCCTTGAACGAGACCCCTATGACGACGGCGGCTGGATCCTGAAGGTCAACGGGGTGCCGTCCTCGCATGTCGATGTCGGGGATCCGTTGCGTCTGGATTTCGAATACATGCGCTGGATGGCCGCCCTGGTGGGCGCCCGCTACCCGCAGGAGCGCGACGGCGGTGGGCCGCGGTTGCGGGCCCTGCATCTGGGCGGCGGGGCGTGTTCGATGGCCCGGTGGATCGCTGCCGCCTACCCGGAGGCCCGCCAGGTGGTCGTTGAACTCGACGGACGCCTCGCCGAGTTGGTGCGCGGGTGGTTCGACCTGCCGCGGGCGCCGAAACTGCGCCTGCGGGTGGGGGAGGCGGGCGAGGTCCTGCGCTCGCTGACCGATGACACCCGGGATCTGCTCATCCGTGACGTCTTCGCCGGGGATAAGACCCCTGCGGACCTGACCACCGTGGGCTTCACCCGCGAGGCGGCCCGCGTCCTGGCCGGGGAGGGGCTGTACATCGTGAACTGCGGGGACACCCCGAAATTAGAGACGGCACGCCGGGAGGCCGCCACCATCGGTGCCGTCTTCGCCCACACGGCGATCGTGGCCGACCCGGCGATGCTCAAGGGCCGTCGCTACGGAAACATGGTCATTGCCGGCTCCAACGCCCCCATCCCGGCGGGACCAGGGATGTTGCGCGAGCTGCTCGGCGGTGCAGTGCCCGCCCAGTATTGGGAAGACGCCCGCGTCCGTTCCTTCGCCGGGACCTCGGCGGTCATCGACGATGGACCGGGAACCCCCGGCTAGAAGGCCTGGAAGTCGCCCGTGCGCACATATTCGAGGTAGAGCTCCAGCACCCGGGCCGCGGAACGGCTCATCGGGTGCGGAGGATCCGCCAACGGCCGGAAAGCCACTTCGGTGACCTCGGACTCCTCGGCCCGGACCCGCCCGTGGGCCCCGCGCCAGAGGAAGCACAAGCCGAAGGCATGCAGCCGGTCGCCGTTGGGATAGAGCAGCTCGTGGTATTCGGGATCCGATAATGACGCGAACGGGACCAGCTCCGCCGGTGGGGCGACGAGCCCGGTCTCCTCGGCCAGTTCCGCACAGGCGGCGGCCCGGAAGCCCTGGCCGGGTTCGGCGGCCCCTCCGGGGAACTCCCATTGCCCGGTATCGACCCGGCGCTGGAACAGGGCCCTGCCCTCGTCGTCCAGGGCGATCACCTGGGCGCCGGGCACCAGCAGCAGGCGCGAACCCACGTCCTGACGCAGCTGCCATACATACGAGCCTTCATGTGCCATCCGGTCAGCCTAGACCCTGCCGGCGCGGTGGGCCCGGGGACGCTAGATGCCGATGGCCTGATCGATGACGCCGATCCCGAAGAACACCACGAACGCCGCGGCCACGGCCCACATCAGGGGATGGATCTCCTTGGCCCGACCCTGCACGGCCCGGATGAAGACGTAGGCGACGAAACCGGCACCGATGCCGTTGGCGATGGAATAGGTGAAGGGCATCAGGACGAAGGTCAGGAAGGCCGGCAGCGCCACCCCCCAATCGGTCCAGTCGATCCTGGTGATCTGGGTGATCATCATGAACCCGACCACCACCAACGCCGGGGCCACGGCCTCGAAGGGCACCAGGTGGATCAGCGGGGTCAGGAACATCGCGGCGATGAACAACAGCCCGGTGACGATCGAGGCCAGGCCGGTGCGCGCCCCCTCGCCGATGCCGGCCCCGGATTCGACGAAGATCTGGCTCGACGAGGAGGAGGCGCCGCCGCCGGCGATGGCCCCGAGCGAATCGACCAGCAGCACGCGGTCGACGTCATGGATGTTTCCGTCCTCGTCGACGTTCCCGGCCTCGTTGGCCAGCCCGACCATGGTGCCCATGGCGTCGAAGAAGATCGAGAGCAGGATGACGAAGGCCAGCAGCAGCGCCGAGGTGGCGCCCAGATGCTGGAACGGTCCGACCACGTTGGCCTGGCCGATCAGGCTCAGGTCGGGGGCCTGCCAGTCGGGGGTGGACGGGACCACGAGCGACCAGCCCTGCGGGTTGGAGGTGGTGCCGTCGAAGGACGGGCCGATGTGGAAGACGGCTTCGAGGAGGTTGGCCAGTGCCGAGGCGGCGACAATGCCGATGAGGATCGCCCCCTTGACCTTGCGGACCACCAGGGCCATGGTCAGCAACAGGCCCACCACGAAGACCAGGGTGGGCCAGCCGATGAGTTCGCCGTCGAATCCGAGTCCGACCGGCACCGTGGTCCCGGCCTCGTCGGGGATGCGCCGCACGAAGCCGGCATTGACCAGGCCGATGAGGGCGATGAACATGCCGATGCCCACCACGATGGCGGTCTTCAGGCTCGGGGGCACGGCGTTGAACACCGCGGTCCGGAAGCCGGTGAGAACCAGTACCAGCATGGTGGTGCCGGAGATGACGACCAACCCCATGACGTCCGGCCAGGTCAGGCCGGGGTTCGTCGCGACGGTCACGGCGACGAAGGCGTTCACTCCCAGCCCGGTGGCCAGGGCGAAGGGGTGTTTGGCCCAGGCCCCCATGAGGATCGTCAGGATGCCGGCGACCAGGGCGGTGGCTGCGGCGACGCGGGCCGAACCGAGCTCGGCTCCGGTGGAATCGGCACCGCTGAGGATCAGCGGGTTGAGCACCACGATGTAACTCATGGCGAAGAAGGTCGCCAGCCCGCCGCGGATCTCCCGGGAGTAGTTGGAACCACGTTCAGTGATCTTGAAATATCGATCGAGGGTGCCGAGCCCGTTTTTAGCCATGGGCAGAATCCTAATGTGCCTAGTGGGGCTCAAACGACTTGGAAGTAGGTAGTGTGAGGAAGTGAACCACCCCGGTGGTTTCATAGCCGGAAGAAGCATAGGCCGACTGCCAAGGAGTGACCGTCATGAGTGAGGCAAACGTTCCACAGGAGGCCGCGATGTCGGCGGAGGGCATCGTCGTCGGCGTCGACGGTTCGGACCCGGCGCTATGTGCCCTGGACTGGGCGGCCGTCGAGGCTCGACGGCGCGGGGTGCCGTTGAATGTCGTCACCTGTTACACGATCCCGGTCTTCGCCGCGTCCAGCATGGATGCCGGGTACGCGACCCTGGATGACCAGGTCATCCGGGATGGCGCCCAGGAGGTGCTGGACGCCGCCCGGGAGCGTATCGGTGAAACGGAGGTGGACGTCCGCCTGCGCATCGAATCGGGCGACCCCTCGGGCGTGCTGATGGAACTCAGTGAAGAGGCCGACCTCATCGTGGTCGGGACCCGCGGCCGCGGCGGTTTCGTGGGCCGGCTCCTCGGATCGGTCAGTAGTGCCCTGCCCGCCCACTCCAAATGTCCCACCGTCGTCGTGCCGGTCTGCACCGCCGAACGTTCGGAAGCCGACCCGGAGATCCGCGACGTCGTCGTCGTGGGCATCGACGGTTCGGATCGGGCCCGGCGGGCCGTCCTGGTGGCGGCGGAGCAGGCCATGCTGCGGGCGGTACCGCTGCGGGTGGTGTGTGCACTGCCTCCCGTGAGCGGATCGCTGGCCTGGATGCCGGCCACCGTCGACCAGGAGGCACTGACCCTGGATGTACGCCGCCAACTCAAGGTCGGCGTCCGTTGGCTGACCAGCCACTTCCCTGAGCTGGTCATCGAAACCGAGGTGATCCAAGGAGCCCCGATCGAGGTGCTCATCGAGGAGTCCTCGAGGGCCGAGCTGCTGGTGACTGGTTCACGCGGCCGGGGCGGGTTCGCCGGCATGCTGCTGGGCTCCACCTCGCAGGGCGTCCTCCACCACTCCAAGGGCCCGGTGCTGGTGGTCCCCGATTCCCCGGATCCCCGCTTGGAGGACCGCGCCGACTTCGATACCGACGACGTGGACTGAGCCGGCGGCAACCAATTCGCCCTCCACTGGAAAGGCCCCCGTCCCACCATGGTGGGACGGGGGCCTTTTCCGGCCTTGCGGCGCTGGATCAGTAGCGCACGCCGTAGGAGTAGATGTTGTTGACCCAGCTCAGCGGGGTGGTCGAGATCCCGGCTGAGGGGTTCCGGGCATGGACGACCTGTCCTCCACCGAGGTAGATGGCGACGTGGTAGAACGACGCGCCGCCGTTGCTGGTGGAGAACACCAGGTCACCGCGCTTGAGCTGGCTCAGCGGAACCTTCGTGCCCCCGGCGAAATACTGCTGCGATGAAGTCCGTGGCAGTGAGATGCCGCTCTTGGCGAAGGCCCGCTGCGCGAAACTCGAGCAGTCGTAGGAGTTGGGTCCGTTGGCGCCGAAGACGTAGCCCTTGCTGTTATCGGAGGCGGTCCCCAGAGCCCAGGCGATGGCCGATTCCTTGGACGAGCCGGAGGAGGACTGTGCGGCCTCGGCGGCTGCCTTCTCCTTGGCCCGCTTCGCTGCCGCGGCCTTCTCCCTGGCCTTCTTGTCCGCGGCGGCCTTTTGCTGCGCCCGCCGGTCTGCTGCGGCTTGCGCTCGTTGTTCGGCGGCCTTCTTATCCGCTGCGGCTTGCGCTCGTCGTTCCGCTGCCGCGGTGGCCTTCTTGTTTGCGGCGGCCTGCGCCGCCTCGGACCGGGCCTTCTTGGCTGCCGCCTGCTCTTGGGCCCGCTTGTGCGCGGCGGCCTTCTTCTGTGCTGTCGTGGGCCCGGAATTCGAGGCGGCAGGAGCTGCCGGCTTGGGCTCCGAGGTCTGGGTGTTGGCTGGCTCCCGGGGGGCGGCCTTCACCGGGG
Source organism: Arthrobacter sp. AOP36-C1-22 (assembly GCF_052377515.1). Taxonomy (NCBI): domain Bacteria; kingdom Bacillati; phylum Actinomycetota; class Actinomycetes; order Micrococcales; family Micrococcaceae; genus Arthrobacter; species Arthrobacter sp. AOP36-C1-22. The sequence goes on from NZ_JBQSWW010000014.1 coordinate 49,989, forward strand.
AGGGGGTCGAAGCGGCGACCGGTTTCGGATCCGTGGCCGGGGCCTGGGCGGCCACCGGGGCCTGGCTGGGCTTCGTGGTCTTGGTCTGGGGGGCCGGGGCCAGTGACGTGTTGCCGGTGGCCTCGTCCGGTACTGCCTCCGGGGCAGCGGCGAGGGCCTGTGGCTCTTCGGCCGGCTCCTGTGCCGCCGGTTCCGCCGGTGCTGTGGCCAGTTCGGTCTGGAGGGCCTCTTCGCGTTGGGCATCCTCCATCGCGGTGATGCGTTTGGCTTCGTCGGCGCGTTCGGTATCGCGGAGGTAGGCGAGCTGGTCGATGAGTTCGCTGCGGAGCTTCTTCTGCTCGGTGACGCGGTCCGCGTAGGCCGTGCGGGTGCGCTCGGCCGCCTGGAGGGCGGTCTCGTTCGCGTCGGCAGCCTCGGTGGCTGCCGTCTCGGCTGCGTCGGCGTAGTTCTGCCAGTCGGCCCACAAGGACGCGGCCTGCTGGGCTGTGGTGAGCGTATTCGAACGGTTGGTGGCCAGCGTGTTCATCGTCGCGGCCTTATACAACACATCGTTGTGCTCTGAATCGTTCACCAGGGAGGTGATGCCGGGGTTGACCCCGCCGTTGCGGTAGAGGTCGCTGGCCAGTTGCCCGACCTGCTTCTTCACCGAGTCGTAGTACTTGGTGGCCTTGGCTGCTTCCGTGCTGGCCGCAGCAGCTGCCTCGTTGCGCTTGGCCAGGGTCTGGGAGGTGGTCTCGTAGGCGTCCTGGTCGTTGGCCGCGGAGGCCTCGGCGTCGGTCAGCTCCCGGGTCGAATCCCCGATGAGGTCCTCGATGTCGGAGACCATGGCCTTCAAGGCCGCGGGGTCCTTCTTGGCGGCGGTGACCTCGGCCTTGGAGGGAAGGGTGCGGTCCGTGGGGACGGACGCGGCGAACGTGTTACCGAAGGCGGAGCTGTTGATGGTCGTGTCGACCGGTGCAGCGGTCGCTGCACCTCCGGTCATCAGGGTTCCCCCGATCAAGGCGACCGTGCACGTGGCTACGCCCAGAAATTGGCCCTTGGCCATATCGAATCCTCACTGCGAGTGGTGAACCGAACCGAGCGTCCAACGCGGCCCGCCAGGGCGTGCGTCAGGTCACGGTTAGGTTACTGCTTCACCCGAGACTAGAGGAGAATAGGTAACAGTGGCAACACGAGTCACGTCTTCATCATAAATAACATCCGTGTCATTTCGTTGCATATTCCTCGGCGTTGCGCAAACTTTCGACCGGCCGAGAGGGGGTCCCGGCTCGTGAGGAGGTCTCGATCAGCCCCAGCCCCAATGGTGGAGCGCTTCGTCGTCGATGCCGAAATGATGCGCGATCTCGTGCACCATCGTGATCTGGACCTCGGCGATGACCTCTTCGCGGGACGAGCACGCCGCCAAGGTGTCCTGCTGGAAGATGATGATCCTGTCGGGCAGGGCGCCGGCGCCCCAGCCGTCGTCGCGCTCGGTGAGGGGGATGCCGTCATAAAGTCCCAGCAGCGAGGTCTCCGGGTCCTCGTCCGGCAGCGGGATGTACTTGTCCTCGATGAAAACGACCACGTTGTCCATCATGGCCAGCAGGCGTTCGGGGATGTTGTCCAGTGCCTCGGAGGCGGCGTTCTCGAAATCTTCATCCGACATGCTGTAGGCCATGAGGCGACTCTATCCACTGCGCCGTTCCGGCGGTGAAGGCACGGTTTTGCGCGGGGCGAAAGGTGCCTTATAGTTGATGACGTCGCTGAAGGACTCTTATGTTCGACAGTCGTCCGGCCCCCATCGTCTAGCGGCCTAGGACACCGCCCTTTCACGGCGGCGGCACGGGTTCGAATCCCGTTGGGGGTACGAGCAGGTCCTGATTTCACCAGTATGAAATCATCTGGTATTATTTAGGACTTGTGAAGCGAGGGTAAAACCTTGTGAAACTAGGCCCTGTAGCGCAGCTGGTTAGCGCGCCGCCCTGTCACGGCGGAGGTCGCGGGTTCAAGTCCCGTCAGGGTCGCTTTGATTTTCCTTGTGAGGGAAGATCACGGTGATCATCGCCTAGATGATGCCAGGCTCTGTAGCTCAGTTGGTAGAGCGTTCGACTGAAAATCGAAAGGTCACCGGATCGACGCCGGTCGGAGCCACCAGCTAGAACCCCTCGGGTATCCCGGGGGGTTTTCTGCATCCGTGGTCCTTTCCCACTGACGGTAGGCTGGAGGCGGGTCCGTGCGCTTCGAACGAAAGGCCGTCACCGATGAACCAGCCCGAGCACACCGCCGCGCACCCGGCGACCGCGGGAACGACGACGATCACCGATGCCGCGGCGGCCAAGGTCGCGGCGGGTGCCGCCCGCACCGTCGCCGGCGTTCATTCACTCGGGGTTGGTTCCAACCGGGCCCTGGGGGCGCTCCGTGGTGCCGTGGGTGCCGGGGATGTAGCACAGGGCGTCACCGCGGAAGTCGGTCAGGCCGAGGTGGCCGTGGACATCACGCTGACGGCCGAACACGGCCGTCCACTGCAACGGATCGCCGAGGACGTGAGGGCGGCGGTCTATGCGGCCGTCGACGAGCTGACCGGGTTGCACGTGATTGAAGTGAACATCGAAATCGCCGATGTCTGCGCCCCCGAAGTCCCCGAGCAGGCGGTCCCCGGGCCCGTCGTGCCGGAAATGCCCTCGAGGGCGCCCACCACCGGCTCCGCCTCGATCGTCGACCCCGACACCCCCGGAAGGATGGAGCAGCCATGAACCCCACAGCGCTCGGACTCGCCGTCGCCGCCGTGCTCGGCTGGGCGGCCCTGACCCACGGCTTCGGGGGATTCCTGCTGATGGCCGTCTTCCTGGCTGTCGGCATGCTGGTCGGACGGTTCATGGATGGCCGTCTTGATATGCGTCGGGTCCGTGACGCCCTGACCGGACGGCGTTCCTCATCGTGAGCGCCGAGACCACCGGCCCCGGGCGGCGCCCCCGGGCCGGACACACCCGGATCAGTACGCAGGCCCTGACCAGTTCCGCCCGGATCATCGCCTCCGAGGTCTTCGACGTGCAGCCGGGAAGCATCAGGGTCTCGCTCAATGACGAATTCGGTGCCTTGGCCCTGCGACTGAGCCTGCCCTTGCCCATTGCCCCGTTGGCCTATGACCGGCCCGCGGGCCTGGACGCCTCCGAATCGGTGATGGGCCGGGCCCGTGATGCCCGGTCCACGGTGCGCGACCGGTTCGTGGAGCTCACCGGCTCCCATGTCAGCCGCGTCGACGTCCGGGTCACCGGCGTCGTCCTGCGCAGAAGGAGGACGTCATGAACGACGACGAACGCCGCAAGCTCCAGTCCCACGAACTGCATAGCGCCCGATCGACCGCTTCCATCATCGCCGCGGTGCTGGTCACCGCGATCTGCCTCTACTTCATGTTCGAGGCGGCGATGAAGTCGCTGGGCCAGGAGGTGTGGATCCGTTCCCCGGGCGAATGGGGTGACTGGCTTACCCGCCTGCCGGAGTCGGCCAACTCCCTGGTGCTCGCTGCCGGTTCGCTGGTGGTGCTGGCCCTGGGATTGTTCTTCCTGCTCCACGGGGTGCTGCCTGGCCGCAGGGCCCGGCACGCGATCCCCAACGAGCGGGCGATCGTGGTCATCGACGACGGCGTGCTCGCCTCCACCCTGGCCCGTCGGGCCCGCACCGAAGCCGGGGTGGCCCCCGAACAGGTCGTGGTGATCGTCAGCCGCAACCACGTCGACGTCCAACTGCGCCCGACCTCCGGCATCGGCATCGACGCCGAGGCGGTCCACGCTGCCGTCCGCGATGAACTGGAGGCCAACCGGATCGACCCGTTCCCCGACGTCAGGATCCAGGTCGCCGAGACGGGGGTGGTCGGACAATGAACCGGACCCCGCGCGCGACCAACCGCATCGTGCTCACCTTCCTGGGCCTGCTCATGACCGGGGTGGGCCTCCACGGGCTGCTCCTGGCAGGCTTCCCCGGCTACGCCTCGGGCTGGCGTGGCCTCGCCGACGAGCTGCGCACCGGCTTCATGCAATTACTGGACAACACCACGCTGGAGGGCCAGCGTGATTCCTGGTTGTGGATCGTGGTCTCGGTGGTGATGATCGCCCTGATCCTGTTGATGATCTGGTGGGCCGCCGTCCAGGGGCAGGGCAAGACCGGGATCTTCGCCCGCGAATACCGTGAGGAAGGGACCCGTGGGGTGGTTGAACTCGCCGCTGCCGTTCCCGAACAAGCCTTCAAGGCCTCCCTGGCGGGACGCCCGGACCTGGTGTCGATATCGGTGACCTCCTGGTCCTCGCCACGGTCCAGCGCCGGGCTGCGGATCAAGGTCCAGCCCCGGCTCGGGGCTGCGCCCTACCGGATTGCCGAGGACCTCTCGGCGCTCGCCGTTGACCTGGACCAGGTGCTCGGCGCCAGTGGCCCGGTGGTCATCCACCTGGCCACCGGCGCCCGCACCCGCATGTCACGGGCCGAAAGGGTGCGCTGACCTACTGTTCGGGCACCAGCCACAGCGCGGCATCGGGTTTGAGCAGGCCGTCGTCGGTGCACACTTCCGGAGCGCTGGCGGCCAGCACCGACATCCCCGCGGGGACCTCCACCGGCTTGGTGCCCAGGTTGGCCAGCACCTGCAAGGTGCCGTTGGTGTAGGAGAGCACTCCCTCGGACGGGGCATTGGCCGGCGCCCAGTCCAGCTGACCGCGGCCCAGTTCCCGCTCGGCACGGTGGGAGAGCAACGACCGATACAACTCGAAGGCCGAGCCTTCGACGCCCACCTGCTGGTCTGCCGCGTAGCGGGTGTAGCTTTCGGGCTGCGGCAGCCACGGTTCGGCGGCGCCGGATTCCTGCGTGCCGGCATCGTGGTTGACGGGGGAGAAACCCAGCCCCTCTTCACCGGCGGCCCACGGCATGGGGATGCGGCACCCGTCACGGCCCCGTTCGGCCCCCTCGGTGCGGAAGAAGCTGGGGTCCTGGCGCAGCTGATCGGGCAGCGTGGTGTGTTCGGGCAACGTCAACTCATCGCCCTGGTAGATGTAGGCGGAACCGGGCAGCGCGAACATGATCAGGGCCGCGGCCCGTCCGCGGGCGGCGCCCAGGGCCTCGTCGGGCTGTTCATCCTGGGCGGCGATGCCCTTGGGGAACGAGGTCGGGTCGGTCAGGCCGAAGCGTGAGCAGTGCCGGACCGTATCGTGGTTGGACAGCACCCAGGTCGGCGGTGCGGCCACGACGGCGGCCTCGGCCAGGGTCTCGGTCACGTTCTCCACGATGTTCCGGGCATTCCAGCCGGCCAGCAGGAAGCCGAAGTTGAAGGCCTGCTGCATTTCACCTGCGCGGACGTAGCGGAAGATCCGCTCCATCGGCTCGACCCAGGCTTCCGCGACCATCATGCGGTCGCCGTCGTACTCCGCGAGCACCGCGTTCCACTCCTCGTAGATCGCATGGACGCCCTCCTGATCGAAATACGGTGGGGTGGCGCTGGCTGCGGCCTCCTCGTTGCCCTGGACCATGCTGACCTTCTCCGACCAATCCGGCAGGCCCTCGGCCTTGACCATGCCGTGGGCGACATCAACCCGGAAGCCGTCCACCCCGCGGTCCAGCCAGAAACGCAGGACGGAGCGCATCTCGGCGTGGACCTCTTCGTTCTCCCAGTTCAAATCGGGCTGCTTGGTATCGAAAAGGTGCAGATACCACTGCCCCGGGCTGCCGTCGGCGTTGGTAGTGCGGGTCCAAGCCGGTCCGCCGAATAATGACTGCCAGTTATTGGGCTCCACGTCGCCTGCGGGGCCCTGGCCATCGCGGAAGATATAGCGGTCGCGTTCGGGGGAGCCGGGGGCCGCGGCGAGTGCCTGGCCGAACCAGACATGCTCGTCCGAGGTGTGGTTGGGCACCAGGTCCACGATGATGCGGATGTCTTCGGCGTGGGCCCGGGCCAGCATGTCGTCGAAGTCCTCCAGCGTGCCGAACAAGGGGTCCACCTGACGGTAGTCGGCGACGTCGTAGCCGGCATCGGCCTGCGGGGACTTGTAGAAGGGGGAGAGCCAGACGGCGTTCACCCCCAGCTTCTTCAGGTACCCGATCTTGGAGGCCACTCCACGCAGATCGCCCATGCCGTTCGCGTCGGCATCGGCGAAGGAACGCGGATACACCTGGTAGATGACCGCATCCTGCCACCAGGGGGTGTGCTGGGCGTGCTTGGACATGGAACTCCTCAGGGGGTCTTTGCCGGGATCCGGACAGTGGGTATCAGAGACGAATGAATCGTCTCCAGCCTAATGCAGGCCCGGGGGCCGGCAGGTGCCCCGGACCGACGCGGGGCCCCGTTCGGGGACGGGTCTAGAGCAGATGCACCGGCCGCGTGAAGAGCATTGCCTGGATCCTGTCCTCGATCTGGTCCAGAACCGCGCTGGAACCCATGGGGACCAGGAGCATGCTGTGCTCGTCGGGCTGTGCCAGCCGGTATTGACCGCGCCGTCCCGCGTGGACGTAGGTCAGGGACTCCAGGCTGCCGTCCTGGCCGACGCCGTCGAAACTCCAAATCATCCACGGTTCCGTCCACGCGTCCCGGAACGCTTCGTTGGCAGCGTCCGGGGCGGGAGGTGGGGCGTTGCGCATGACCTTCGCGTCGAGGATGTCCATGCCCATGGAGTCGGGTTCCAGGGCCAGATTCCAGGCCGGGCCGATACCCAGCCAGCGCAGGATGTGCGTACTGAGATCCGGCAGGGGCACCAGCTCTACGTTGAAAAGCTCGTCGTCAGGCCGCTGCTGAGCTGGATCGAATTGACCGTCGTTCCAGGCGGAGCCGGCAATGACCAGCGCCATCTCGTCGTTGGCCCAGATCTGCAGTAGTTCCTGGCGGCCATCATGGAGCGCCGAGACCCGGAACGTGAAGGGCGAATCACGCATCAAGGCGTTGACCGCCTGTCCGCGTCTGGTCAGCTTGTTGCCGTCGACCAGGGCAGCAGCCTCCAGCTCTTTGACCTCGGCGGCGTGGATGAAGCGCTGGAGGAGACCGATGACTGGATCCTGCCCGCGGCCCGACAGGAACTCGATCGATTTTCCGTTGAGCCATGACCCCTCGTAGTGGAAAGGCTGGTGTGAGGCCACGGCGGTCAGGTCCGGCAGAGGGGTTCCGTAGCTGGTTGCCGTGGCCGCATCGGGGACGAAGGTACTCATACGGCGGCCTCCATCGCCGTGGTCGACCGGGCGATCTGCTCGAAGATCTCGGAGAAGGCGGGCCAATCGGAGACGGCACACGTCGTGGTGACCTGGAGTGCGAGCCCGTTTTGGATGGTGAGGAAGTCGCAGGCCCGAACCCGCAGCCGGTCGTCAGGGGATTGGTGCGTGTAGTGGATCACCCGGCCGGGGACGTCCCATAGGCGGACGTCGACGATGAAGGAATTCACCAGGTGGTCCGTGAGGCCATCGATGGCCCGTACTGCGAGCTTATCCAACGTGTCGTCGAACGGGGCCACGGTTACTACGAGGTTCGGTGCGAACCGTCCGGCCGGGCCAGGCAGGTAGGCCAGGAGCTCGGTTCCCTCCCGGACCGATCCGCTGACCCATGCCGCAGGGATCCTGAATGAAGCTCTACCGGTTCGACCGGTGATCGGCTGATCGGATGTCATGATTCCGTCATGTCCTGATCTTGGCGATCCTTCCATGGCGGCACGAAAGCGTTCTGGCGCCCGGAAGCGTACAGCCGGCACGCCCTGACATTGCGGAGGCGACGACGGCGCAGGCTACTGTCGGCAGGCATTGCCTCAAAGGCAGCAATCTCTTCATCCGTGAAGGGGATGGCGCGCGATTCATCCTCCCGTCGACGTTCCCAATCGCGGTTCCAGCGGGGGGTCGCCCGGAGCGGCCACCAGAGGAACGACACGATTCCTGCCAGCCACGGGCCCCAAAAAATCGGGAGGGTCCACCACAGCTGGCGCATGCGCTCGTCATTGGCCGCTTCGAAATAAATGGTCGGCAACATCATCGTCAGGGCAGTAGCGAAGCACAACAACATATAGGGCCACTTATGCCTGGTCTGGAACCACGTCAGCGGAACGTTGATGACGCCGGGAGCCAATACCCACGATCGCCAGTTTCCATGCAGTGCCTTCAGTGCCGGGTATGCCAGGCCGAAGATGATCAACAGGATCATCACGGTGCCGATGATCAGATTGGGGGTATAGATGAAGTTGAGCCAGACTTCTGCCGGGTCGGTGGTTACTTCCATGATTATGCTGTCTCCTCGGACAAATCCCCGTGACACGTTTCAGCGGCTCCTCCGGGCGTCGGGAGCCCACGGAGGATTTCCGCGCAGCGCTCGATGTCAGCCAGTTGCTTTGCCCGCTTCTTCGACGGCTCCTTGGCCTGCACGATGGCCACTTCCTCTTCCATCCAGGGATTGGTTTCTCGGGTGCCACCGGCCTGGCCCCAGGAGCGGTACCACCGCGGGCTCAGCCACAGGGGCCACCAGGCAAAGGAGAGGATGACGAACGCCCAGGGAGCGAAGAATAGATCCCACACGGTTTGGCGGGCCCGTTCCCATCCCAAGACTTCCGCGGGGAGGGAGAGCAGCGCGATCCCCAACGATACGGAGGCGGCAGCAAACATGAAGGGCCAGGCGTTGCGCGAGGATATCTGGAAGGGGATGCTCGGAGCCAACACCCAGCTGCGCCATCTACCGTTTAACGCCTTGCGGGCGACCTGGGTCGGAATCCACCACAGTGCCAGCACGACGAGCACGAAAACCCAAAAAGCCGGCCAAAAGAGCAAATACCAGTTGGCGTCTTCAATCATTCAAGGATCCTATCGTTTTGGGCCCCGTCAGGGCAGGACGGGGTCTCGTTGGAACACCATGGCCTGGAGGCGGTCCTCGATTTGGTCGAAGACATAGGTCGAACCAGTGGGGATCAGCATGACCGACTCGCTTTCCTGCTGGGCCAAGCGGTGCTGGCCCCGACGACCGGCCGTCAGGTAGGTCAAGGGGTCCAGATCGCCGGCCGGGCAACTGCCCTCGAGACTCCAGAGCATCCACTTCTCCCGCCACGCATCCTGGAGTACATCGTTGGCATCGTCCGGGACAGCCGAGGACCCGTTCATTTGGTCTTCTATCGCGGTCATGGGGATTTCAACGGGGAGGAGGTCGAAGTTCCATGCCGGAGCGAGGCCCACCCACTTGGCCATCAGCGTCGAGAGATCCAGCAGGGGGACCACACGGATGTTGACGTGGGCCGGGGTCGGCTGTTCAACGAATTCCGGGTTGCCGGCGGCATGATACCCAGGCTGGGTGATGATGAGGGCCATCTGCTCCGAGGCCCAGCATTGGAACAGGTACTCGTGATTCTCGATGAGCCCGGAGAGACGGAAGGAAGCCTCGGCTTCATTCATGACCGCGACGAGAAGCTGCCCACCGGAGGTGAGTTCGTTTCCCGAGACCAGCTCTGCCTCCCGCAGCTCTTCCAGCTGGGACCGCTGGAGCCTCTGCTGCAAGCGGCCGGGACGATAACCGCCCACCATCTTCATCAGAAGCTCGACGGCACCGCTGTGGACCCATGCTCCATCGTAGGAAAAGGGCTGCTGGGTACCGATTTCGCCCAGATCGGGCAGGGGCGCCCGTAACGCTGCTTGGGCAACGGGGTCGGTGCCGCTGAAGTAGATGGTGTCTTTCCCGGTCATGATGCGCCTTCTGTTGAGGTGGACACGGAACGGGCCATGGTTCCAAGCGTGGGTTCGAAGATCGGCCACTGGGCGGTGGTGGTCGTTCCAGTCACCTGGATGGCCAGACCCGAGTCGATGAACAGCCACTCCGCGGAGCGCAGGGTTGCTCTCGTTTGGGTTGATTCGTGGGTGTAGGCGATGGTTCGACCCATCGACAGTACGTCCAGATCATCGACGGACGGGACGGAGTCATCGTCAAGGGATTGTTCCTTGTCCCAGATCCTGACGTCGAACAGGTAGGGCTTCTGGAGGGTCGTCGTGAGGCCGTGGACGGCGCGGTCGAGGAACTCGTCGATGGTGCCGTCGAACGGGTTCACGGTCACGATCAGGTTGGGCGCGAAGGTCCCTTCAGGACCAGCCAGGTAGGCGAAGAGTTCGAATTCGTCGCGGATGGATTCTGCTTGCCAGGGTTCTTCGAGGACCAGCGTCGCACGTCCGGTGCGGCCCGGGATCTTGGTTTCCATGATGGTGGCTCCTGCCTAGCGGCGGACGGGTTGGTCGGAGGCCTGTGCGCTGTAGCTGCGGCAGGCCTCGATGTTCTTTTCCAGCCGGCGTCGACGCTTGCCTTCGGGTAGACGCCGGACAGCGGCGATATCGGATTCGGTGAACGCCATGATGCTTCGCTTGCCTCCGGCCCGGCGCCAGGTGCGGTACCAAGCGGGTCCGAATGATTTGGGCCACCAGAAGATTCCCACGATGGCTCCGATCCAGGGGATCCAGAAGGGGCCGTTCCACATGAATTTCCGGGCTGCCTCCCAACCCAGTGCCTCGAAGACCAGGGATGGCATGACCACGACGATGGCCAGGCCCATGGACAGCAGGATGAAGGGCCACGTATTGGTCAACGAAGCCTGCCATGGCAGGTATGGGGGAGCATTGACCCAGGAGCGCCAGCTGCCTTTCAGCGCGCGGTAGGCCGGATAGATCAAGCACCAGGCAAATGCGCCGATCAGGGGAATCCCGAAGACGATCGCGTCGCTGTACATCCAGGCGGTCCCGGAGCCCCCCGTCATACGCGGGCACCCGTGGAAAATCGGTTCGTTTGAATAAACACGGGGTTAGCCTATCGAAAGTTTTCCGGCGGCGCGTCAGTTGGCGCGGGCGAGCTGACGGACCTTCAGCCACCTGTTGGTCAGGCGACGGTAGGCGGCGGCCGCCCCGAGCATGTCCTGTTCGGATAAGGACTCGATGCCATGCCGCAGGTCCTGGGGGGAGTCATCGGGCCATACGCGTTCGGCGATCGATCCGTAATCCAACTCGATGATCGAGTCCTCGTGGAAGAGGTGCAGCCATTCATCCAGGGCGGTGAGCTCGTCCAGGATCTCCAGTTCCGGTGCGTGGAGGGCCAGCGAGGCCGCCGCATGGCGGGTGCGCTCCAGGACCTGGACGGCCGGGGCGCTGAGCCGGACCGTCAACAAGGTGGTGCCGTCCTCTTCGAGTTCACAGTGGTCCTCGTCCGTGATCAGGACGAACCACCCCAACGGGATGCCCCAGGTCGCGCTGCGGGTGTGGAGCGAAGCGACGTCCCCGGCGAAGGCTTCGGAGCCGATGCGGCCGGCGTTCGCCCCCCGGGCGGCGTCGGGGACCAGAAGTTCCAACAGGGCCGGGCGCATGCTGGAATCGAGTTGCTCGGCAGCCAAGGTCGCCCGGGTCGGTAGCTGGTCCGGGCAATAGTACGGTGCCGTCAACCCGTCGGCCCCGGGGTAGTGCAGCTCCCGGTACCGTTCGGCCTGTTCGTGGGGGAACGGGTCGGGAACACCGCGGGTCAACCGTTCCAGGGCTTCGGCGGCCGCCCGTTCCTCGAAGGCGGTGCGTCCCACGCCGCGTTGGGCCGCAATGGCCAGTTGGGCTTCGTCGTCGTAGGCGCGTAATGGCTCGAAGACCCGCAGATACGACGTCGGGGGAAGCCGACGCCGCGCCTGTGTCCCCGTCTGTGTCATCTAATCCAGCTCCACGACCACGGGGGCATGATCGGATGCGCCCTTGCCCTTGCGCTCCTCGCGGTCGATCCAGGCCCCGGTCACCCGTTGGGCCAGGGCCGGGGAGGCCAGGGTGAAGTCGATGCGCATGCCCTCCTTCTTGGGGAAGCGCAGCTTCGTGTAGTCCCAGTAGGTGTAGACGCCCGGGCCGGGGGTGTGCGGGCGGACGACGTCGGAGAAGCCGGCCTGAACGAAGGCCTCGAAGGCTGCTCGTTCGGGGCCTGAGACGTGGGTCAGCTCATTGTCGTGGAAGTAGTCGATGTCCCAGACGTCCTCGTCCAAGGGGGCGATGTTCCAGTCACCCATCAGGGCGACCTGCGCCTGGGGATCATCGGCGATCCAGCCGGCGGCGTTTTCCTTGAGCCGGCGCAGCCACTCGAGCTTATAGGGCATGTGTTCGTCCTGCAGGGCGCGGCCGTTGGGGACGTAGAGGCTCCAGATTCGTACGCCGTTGCAGGTGGCGCCGATGGCCCGGGCCTCCTGGACCGGATCCTTGCCGCCCTTGCCGAAGGTCGGCTGGTCGGGGAACGTCCGCTCGACGTCGTCGAGTCCGACCCGGGAGGCGATGGCCACCCCGTTCCACTGGCTGAACCCGAAGTGGGCGACTTCGTAGCCGTTGTTCTCGAACAGTTCCCACGGGAAGTTCTCGTCCTTGCATTTGGTCTCCTGGATGGCCAGCACGTCGGCGTCGGTGCGGCGCAGCCAGTCTTCCACGCGGTCGGCGCGGGCTCGGAGGGAGTTCACGTTCCAGGTAGCAATCTTCACGACTCCAACCTATCAATCCGGGGCCGTTCCGGGCGCAGGGGTTGACGAGCGGAAAACGAGGTGCTTTGGTTAGTTACATGACCAATGAACCAACCAACGGGCGGTGAGCGCGATGGACGATTCCAAGCCGATCTTCATCCAGCTCGCCGAGGAGATCGAGGGCCGGATCCTCGAAGGAACCTACCCGGAGGGGACCCAGGTCCCCTCGACCAACGAATTCGCGGCATTCATGCGGATCAACCCGGCGACCGCCGGAAAAGGGCTGAACCGGCTCGTCGACGCCGGGATCCTGCACAAAAGAAGAGGTATCGGCATGTTCGTAGCCACCGGGGCCCTCGACCGGCTCAGGTCCGTCCGGCGCGAGGCCTTCGGGGACCAGTACCTCTCACCACTGATCGACGAGGCCGCACGACTGGGCATCGATTCCGACGAACTCATTGCGATGATCGGCCACCGTGCCGCCGTCGCGGGAAAGTGAGGCGCGATCATGAGTCTCGCCATTGAAACCACCGACCTGACGAAGGTCTACCGTCACACCGCCGCGCTGGATCATGTCAGCCTCGGCATCGAAAAGAACACCATCTGTGGCCTGCTGGGCCGCAACGGAGCCGGGAAGACGACCTTGATGTCCATCCTGGCCGGCCAGGAACTCAAGACCTCGGGCCAGGCCCGGGTGCTGGGAGCGGACCCCTTCGAAAATGCCGCGGTGCTGGCCCAACTCAGCTTCGCGCGGGAGAACCAGAAATATCCCGAGGAGTTCAAGGTCTCCCACGTGTTGCGCACGGCCCCCTGGTTCTACGCCGGCTGGGATGCCGGGTTTGCCCGGCGCCTGATCGGGGAATTCCGGCTACCGCTGAAGACGCCGATCAAGAAGCTCTCCCGCGGGCAGCTCTCCGCAGTGGCCATCGTCGTGGGCCTGGCATCCCGGGCACCTGTCACCTTTTTCGACGAGCCCTACCTCGGGCTCGACGCGACGGCCCGCGGCATCTTCTACGACCTCCTGCTTCAGGACTACATGGAGCATCCACGCACCATCCTCATGTCCACGCACCTGATCGATGAGGCCGCGAACCTGCTCGAGCACGTCGTGGTCCTGCAGGATGGCCGCAAGATCCTGGACTCCTCCGTGGAGGAGGCCACCGCCTCGGCCTTCACCCTCTCCGGTACGGCGACTGCCGTCGCCGAGGCGACCGGGCCCCGGAAGGTCCTGCGCACCCAGGCCCTGGGAGGCCTGCGCTCGGTGACGATCGCCGGGATCCCCGACGAACGTCTATACGCCGATGCGCGGGCCGGCGGGCTAGAGGTCGGCCCGGTGAGCCTGCAGGAACTCGTGGCTGCCCACGGGCTCCTTGAAGGCGGGGAGCCGGCCGCCGTGGCCCACCCAGCAGAGAAGGACCAGACCGAGGCCAAGGAGGCCCTCCGATGAGCATCACCCAGCCGCGCCCCGTGGCGGGCGCACCGTCCGCGCAGCCCACCCTGCCCACGCAGCGACCCGTCGGGGCCCTGATGAAGATCGTGCGCCTGCATTTTGCGGACCCGATGCGCATGATCGGGGTCCCGCTGTTCATCTTCGGCAGCATCATCGTGCTGTGCATCGTCGTCATGGGCTTATTGCGTTCCTTTGCGCCGGCTTCCCCTGCGGAACTGACCGAGGGGTTCGGCTACAACCAGGCGACCTTGTGGTGCTTTGCCGGGTACTTCGTGAGCATCGGCGTCATGGCCTACTCCCGTACCATGCCCTTTGCCCTGGGGATGGGTTCCACGCGGCGGCAGTACTTCGTCGGCACCTGCCTGGCACTCCTCCTGGAGTCCGTCTTCATCGGGGTGACGATGACCGTGCTGCTGGCGCTGGAGAAGGCCACCGGCCACTGGTTCAATGGGGCCCGGGTCTTCGATGTGGTGGCCATCGGGAACGGGAGCTATTCGAGCACCTTCCTGATGGGGTTCGGGCTCAGCGCCGCGATGTTGTTCATCGGGGCGATGTTCGCCGTCGTATTCCTGCGCTGGAACCAGAAGGGCGTCATCGCGGTCATCTTCGGCACGGTGGCGGTCCTCCTGGCGTTGATCTGGTTGCTTCTGGCGGCCGGGGTGAATCCCTTCGGCTGGTTCGAGGGGGCGACCTTCGCGAAGATCGCCCTGATCATGATCCTCGTGGCGCTGATCAGCGCCACCGGCAGCTGGCTGATGCTACGCCGGGCCCCGGTGGGACGATAGCCCCCGGCGGATGGGTGCTCCCTAGAAATTCCTAGGATGTCCGAGTACCTTGGAGTCCGAGTGACCTGGACCATGGTCGATTATGCCGGTCCGGGTCAACGAACTGCCACCCGACGCTGGGCCGGAGGAAGACCGCCGCACCAGCGCCGCACCGCCGGAAGGACAACCATGAGCGACGCCCCCACCGAACCCGAGGTCCTGTTCGAGGTCCGAGGAACGCTGGGCATCATCACCCTGAACCGACCGAGGGCCGTCAACGCGCTGACCCACGGGATGGTCGAAGCAACCCTGGCCCAGCTCACCGCCTGGAGCGACGACGACGCGGTGGTGTCCGTGATGATCGCCGGCGCCGGTGACCGCGGCCTCTGCGCAGGGGGCGACATCGTGGCCATCTACCGTGACATCCCCGAAGGCGGGGCCGGCACCGCAGCCTTCTGGCGCACCGAATACCGGCTCAATGCGCTGATCCGCAACTACCCCAAACCCTTCATCGCCTTCATGGACGGACTGGTCCTCGGTGGCGGGGTGGGTATCTCGGCGCACGGCAGCCACCGGATCGTCACCGAACGCACCCGCAGCGGGATGCCCGAAACGACCATCGGCTTCGTCCCCGACGTCGGAGGGCTCCACCTGCTCTCCCGGGCCCCGGGGGAAGCGGGAACCCACGCCGCGCTGACCAGCTCCCACCTCGATGCGGCCGACGCCCTGTTCCTGGGGTTGGCCGATTCCTACGTCCCCTCCGGCCAGCTCGACGAGTTGGCCACCGCACTGGAAACCGCAGGCCAGGGGGACGACGTCGATGGGATCATCGGGCGGTTCGCCCAGGCGGCGCCGGATTCGGCGCTCGCCGGCGAATCCACCTGGATGGCCAAGGACTACGCCGGGGACTCGATCGAACGGATCCTGGGACGCCTGCGCATCCGTGGAGGCCACGGCGCCGAAGCCGCCGAATTGATCGCCGCGAAGTCGCCGACGGCCGTGAAGACCACGTTGGCGGCACTGCGCCGGGCCGTCGGGCTGTCGAGCCTGGAGGAGGCCCTGGACCAGGACTACCGGGTCGGTGTGCGCATGCTCGCCTCCCCTGACTTCCTCGAGGGCATCCGGGCCCAGGTCATCGACAAGGACCGCCAGCCGAAGTGGAGTCCGGCCAACTTCGAACAGATCAGCCCGGAAATGATCCGGGACTACTTCGAGCCGCTCGGCCCGGACGAACAAGGCGGTGAGCTCGGACTCGCCGCCGACGCGAAGGAGCGTGCATGATGACCACGGAAACCGGAACGATTGCCTTTCTCGGGCTCGGGCACATGGGTGCTCCCATGGCGAAGAACCTGGTGCAGGCCGGCTACGACGTCCGGGCCTTCGACGTGGTCCCTGCCGCCGTCGAGGCCATCTCCGCCTCCGGGGTGCCGACCGCCTCCTCGGCGATCGAGGCCGTCCGCGGGGCCTCGGTGGTCCTGACCATGTTCCCCGGTGGACAGCAGCTGCTCGACGCCTATCGTGGGGTCGACGGGCCCGGCCTGCTCGACTCCGTCGACGCGGACACCGTGTTCCTGGACTGCTCGACCATCAATGTCGACGACGCCCGTGAAGCCGCCGGGCTGGCCGTGGAGGCCGGACACCGCAGTGTCGACGCCCCGGTCTCCGGTGGGGTGGTCGGCGCCGAAGCCGGGACCCTGACGTTCATGATCGGTGCCCTGGAAGCGGACCTGGAATCGGTTCGTCCGCTCCTGGAGGTCATGGGCGGGAAGCTGGTCCACTGCGGGGATCATGGGGCCGGGCAGGCGGCGAAGGTCTGCAACAACATGATCCTGGGCGTGAGCATGATCGCCGCCTCGGAGGCCTTCGTCCTGGGCGAGAAGCTGGGGCTGAGCAACCAGGCGCTCTACGACGTCGTCTCCACGGCCTCGGGCCAATGCTGGGCCGTGACGACGAACTGCCCGGTCCCCGGTCCGGTGCCGACCAGCCCGGCGAACCGCGACTACGAACCCGGATTCGCCGGGGCGCTGATGGCCAAGGACCTGGGCCTGGCGATGAGCGCCGTCGAAAGCACCGGGGTCGCCGCCGAACTCGGGCCGATGGCCGCACGGATCTACGAGCGATTCCGCGACGAGGGTGGTGCCGGCCGTGATTTCTCCGGCATCATCACCGGGATCCGCGACCGCTCCCACGGGTCCGACTGACCCGCGGGTCCCGAGCGCGACGATCACGGCCCTCTGACAGCAACTGTCAGGGGGCCGTTTCCGCCTCGAAGTCACCGGCGTCGCGACGGAAGCGGCCGAGGATCTCGATCAGTTCGTTGATATCCGCGGCCGACATCCCCGGATTCGAGAACACCACGGAGTTCAGTTGCGCCGTCGACTGCGCTGCCACGTCCCGACCGCGATCGGTCAGCGAGACCAGGGTCGTCCTGCCGTCGGTGGGGTGCGGGCTGCGTTCGACGAAGCCGGCCCGCTCGAGCCGGTCCACTGCGTTGGTGACCGACGTCGGGTGGACCTGCAGCAGGGCACTGACCTTGACCATGGGCAGGGAACCGGTCCGCGAGAACCACAGCAGGGCCAGCAACTCGTAGCGGGCGAAGGTCAGCCCGAAGGGCTTGACCACGGCCTCGCAGCGGTGCAGCAGGATCTGCTGGGCGCGCATGACCGCGGTGAAGGCGGCCATCGGCGCCGCCTCGACGGTCCACCCCTGGCCCTCCCAGTTGTGTTGGGCCGTGGCAATGGGGTCGAACGGGAGTGGAGGCTTCATCCCCGCGCCTTCAGGGACGGGAAATCGGTGTCCGTGTATTCCACTCCCAGCCCCTGCGGAGGGGTGTCCGAGCCGTGGCGCAGCTCTTCGTTGCGGCGCAGCTCGACCCGGCGGATCTTCCCCGAGATGGTCTTGGGCAGTTCAGCGAATTCCAGCCGGCGGATCCGCTTGAACGCCGGGAGATGCTCCCGGCAGTAGCCCAGGATGTCCTCCGCCGTCGTGGCGTCGGCGGCGTAACTGGCCGCCAGGACGACGTAGGCCTTGGGCACGTTGAGCTTCATCGGCTCCGGTGAGGGCACGACGGCGGCCTCGGCGACCGCGGGGTGCTCGATGAGCACCGACTCCAGTTCGAAGGGGCTGAGCCGGTAGTCGCTGGACTTGAAGACGTCATCGCCGCGGCCGACGTAGGTGATGATCCCGCGCTCATCCCGTTCGGCGACATCCCCGGTGTGGTAATACCCGTCGCGGAAGGCGGCTGCCGTCTTCTCCTGATCGCCGTAGTAGGCCTTCATCAACCCCAACGGCCGGGGGTCCAGGCGCAGGCAGATCTCCCCGAAATCGCCTTCTTCGCCGGTGGCCTGGTCGACCAGGACGACGTCGTAACCGGGCAGGGGGGTGCCCATGGCACCGATCTTCATCGGCTGGCCCGGGCAGTTGGCGATCTGCACGGTGGTCTCCGTCTGGCCGAAGCCATCCCGGATCTGTTGGCCCCAGGCGCGGTGGACCTGGTCGATCACTTCGGCGTTGAGCGGTTCCCCGGCGGAGACGACCTTCGTCGGCGGGGTCTTCAGCCGGGTCAGATCCGCCTGGATGAGTAGACGCCAGACCGTGGGCGGGGCGCAGAAGCTGGTGACCTGCTCGGCCTCCATCTGATCCATCAGGGCCGCCGGGTCGAATTTGTCGTAGTTGTAGATGAAGACGGTCGCCTCGGCGATCCACGGGGTGAAGACATTCGACCACGCATGCTTGGCCCAACCGGGGGAGGCGACATTGAGGTGCACGTCGCCGGGTTCCAAGCCGATCCAGTACATCGTCGAAAGGTGCCCGACCGGGTAGGAGGTATGGGTATGCTCGACCAGCTTGGCCTTCGAGGTGGTCCCGGAGGTGAAATACAGCAGCAGCGTCTCGTCACCACGGGTGGGTACGTCAGCGGTGAAGCCGGTCGGCGCCGTGGTCGACGCCGAATACGGCAGCACCTCCGGGGCTCCCGCTGCGGTGGGGGCGGGGGCGTCCCCGATGGCGATCAACCGGTAGTCCCCGGGCACGTCGGCGAATTTGGGCAGATCGGTGGTGCCGGCGATGGCCCAGCTGGCGCCACCGCGTTCGACCCGGTCCGCCAGATCGGCAGGCCCCATCTGGGTGGTGGTCGGGATCATGACGATGCCCAGCTTGATGGCCGCCAGCATGATCTCCCACAACTCCACCTGGTTGCCCAGCATCAGGATCGCCTTGTCGCCGCGGGAGAAGCCCACGCTGCGCATCCAGTTGGCGACCTGGCCGGAGCGTTCGGATAGCTCGGCCCAGGTCCTGCGGGTGGAGGAGCCGTCCTTCTCGACGATGATCAACGCCGGGGTGTCGGCCCGTTCCCTGGTGGCGGCGACGGCGTCGAACCAATCCAGCCCGAAGTTGAATTCGGCGAACTCGGGCCAACGGAATTCCTTCCGGGCCTTGGCCTGGTCCCCCCGCAGGGAGACGAGGCGGTCGCGGGCTTCACGGAACTGGTCGGTGACGGTCATGTTCCACCTTTCGTCGGGGCGCCGGGGCCATCCCCGACGAGGCGTTCCCCAAAATATACGTGGACATCCTACTGCTTGGAAGGGTTGTGGAGGATCCGTCCTTCAGTCGGCGCCTCGGGTCCACCAATCATCGAGAAGTGACACGGGGGTGGTGCGTTTATGACGGCTGCGCAGGAACCGGGTCTCGATGGCTTCGGCGACGGCCTCCGGCACCGGACGTCCTTCGAGGTAGTCGTCGATGTCGTCATAGGCCAGGCCCAATTCGTCCTCGTCGGTGCGCAGCGGGGTCCCGTCCAGCAGATCCGCCGTCGGGGGTTTGGCCCAGAGCCGCTCGCTGGCCCCCAGATGGCGCAGCAGTTGGCGGTTCTGCCGCTTATCCAGTCCGTACAACGGCAGGAGGTCGGCCGCCCCGTCGCCGAATTTCGTGAAGAACCCGGTGACCGATTCGGCCGCATGGTCGGTGCCGATGACCAGATGCCCGTGTTGGCCGGCCAACGCGTACTGGGCGGTCATGCGTAGCCGGGCCTTGATGTTGCCCTTGTTGAAGTCGCTGATCGTTTCGCTCGTGGTCTTCACATATTCCGCGGCCAGGGCGTCGACCCCGGGCTTGATGTCATAGGTCCAGGCGGTCTTCGGGGCGATGAACTCCATCGCCGCCGCGGCGTCGTCCTCATCGGTCTGGGTGCCGTAGGGCAGGCGGACTGCCACGAAATCCACGTCGTCCCCGTCCCGGGCCGCGGCCTCTACGGCCAATTGCGCCAAACGTCCGGCGAGGGTGGAATCCAGGCCTCCCGAGATGCCCAGCACGAAGCCCCTGGTGCCGGTGGCCTCCAGGTAGTCCCGCAGGAACGCCACCCGCCGCGTGACCTCTTCCTGCGGGTCGATGGTGGCCTTGACGCCCATTTCACTGATGATCCGTGCCTGCATATCGCGCATGGAATCAGCCTAGCCTGCCCCCGTTGTGCTATCACCGTGGCGTTTCGTCGCCGAACCGGCCCCGGATGGGGAATAGTGGGTGCGGTAAGGCGTACCACCTGCGTGAGGAAAGCGGTCATGGAACCCATCCGCCCGGAGCACCCCGCTCCGGACCGAGTGCTCATCCATTTGAGTGACACCCATGTTCGAGGCGGGGGCCATTTGTTGGCCGATACGCTGGACAGCATCGGACGGCTGCGTTCGCTCGTGGACCGGCTGGAGGCCTCCGGGGTGCGTCCCGACGCCCTCGTGGTCACCGGAGACCTGGCGGATAAGGGGGAACCCGACGCCTACGCCGCCCTGCGCTCGATCCTGGAACCGGCGGCCGAACGGTTGGGGACCAGGATCCTCTGGGCCGCAGGCAACCATGACGACCGGTCGAACCTGCGTACCGAACTGCTCGGCGAGCCGGCAGACACCACCCCGCTGGACCACGTCTTCTGGCTGGGCGGGCTACGCCTGATCACCCTGGACACCACGGTTCCCGGCTCCCACCATGGCCACCTCGAGGACGCCCAGTTGCGGTGGCTCGAAGCCGAATTGGCCACCCCGGCCCCCGACGGGACCATCCTGTCCATGCATCATCCACCGATCGCCAGTGTCCAACCGCTGGCCATCCTGGTGGAACTGCGGGGCCAGGCGCGGCTGGCCGAGGTGCTGACCGGCAGCGATGTGCGCGCCATTCTGGCCGGGCACCTGCACTACTCGACGTTCGGGACCTTCGCCGGAATCCCTGTATCGGTGGCCTCGGCGAGCTGTTACACCCAGGATCTGGCAGCACGAGCCGATCCGGTGCGGGGGATCCACACCACCCGCGGACGCGACGAGGCCCAAGGCTACAACCTGGTGCACGTGCTCCCCGAGACCGTGGTGCATTCGGTGGTCCCGGTGGCCAGCGGTGTCAGTGTTGGAGATGTCGTGGAACCGGAGGCGGTGGCCGCGATCCTGCGTGAACACGGCATCGACCCCGATACCGTGGGCCGGAGCCCCCACTCCATCGGCACCCCGGCCACCGGGCATGATGGCGGTGCCGCGGCGGCGCAGGATGCTACCGGTCGGTCCGGGCCACCTCCCACGGGGCGGCCAGCGGGAAGTAGGCCTGCAGGAAGTCGGTGACCACTTCCTGGCGTTCCCGGGCGGGGACCTCGGGGAAGGACCCGTCATTGAGGCAGAAGAAGTCCTGGTTGCGTTTCTTCAACAGCTTGCGCAGTGCGTCCAGGCCCGAATACATGGTGGTGTCCACGTACTTCACCTTCGCCTTCTCCTTGGTCACGGCACGGCCGGTCAGCAACGCGTAGTAGTGGTAGAGCGAATTGGTGACCGAGATGTTGTCCTTGGCGCGGAACCTGCTGGCCGCCGTCGCCGCGAACTCCTCGGAGAAGACCTCTTCGAGCTCCTTGAGCACGCTGCGTCGCAAGGGAGCCGCGGTGTGCTCGAGGTGGCGGGTGGTGATGCGCCCGAACCGGTCGTTGAGCAGCCGCCGGTTCACCCGGGCCGAATTCTCGAAGCCCGAACGGTCCAGATGGTTATCGCCCAACCCGATCCGGGTTCCGGCCTCGATGAACTTGGTGATCCCGCCGGGGGAGAAGAACGTATCCGGGCCCAGCGGGCGCCCCACGAACATGTCGTCGTTGGAGTACAGGAAGTGTTCGGAGAGCCCGTCGATGTGCTGCAGCTGCGACTCCACGGCCTGGGAGTTGAAGGTGGGCAGCACCGTGGGGTCGCGGAAGTGGTCGGGGGCCCGCACCACGGAGATGCGTGGATGGTCGGCATCCAACCAGGCAGGGATGGGTGAATCGGTGGCGATGTAGATGTGCCTGACCCAGGGCGCGAACATGTAGACGCTGCGCAGGGCATACTTCAGCTCGTCGATCTGCCGGTAGCGGGCCTCGGAATCATCCCCCTCGCCGACCACGACGCCGTCCATGAAGGAGGCGCGATAGCGCTGGTGCTCGGGGTCGTTGCCGTCGACCCAGGAGAAGACCATATCGATGGGGAAGGAGATGTCCGCTGCGTGATCGGCGAACATGTTCTCGATGGTCGGCCATTCCCTGCCGTAGCGGTGGACGGTCCCGCGGACCGCTTCGTCCGCCGGCAGGGTGGCCCGGGTCAGCGAGTTCTCCATGGGCAGATCCAGCAGCCCCGAGTCCTTCCACTGCCATAATTCGATCTGCACCCCGGTGGAGGCCCCGAAGGCCAGACCGCCGGCCGGTTCGATCCGGGGACGGTAGAGCCGATACATCCGTGCCTTCGGTTTCCGGGCCAACGCGCCATCGGCCACCAGCAGGGACTTGCCCTTGCGGGTGTCGACGGCCAAAGAGTAGAACGGTTCGTCCTGACAGGCAGCCACGAGGGCGGCGCGCATGGCCTTGCGCTCATCCCAGGAGACGGCGATGACCGGGCGGGCGTCGTTGCCGCGCACCAGCAGGTAGGCCACCGAGGCGGCGTCGAGGGCATCGCGGATGAACAGCAGGTCGGTCACCATCGCCTCATGCGGAGTGATCGTCGAATTCACCAGGGCGTAACGACCGTCCGAACGCAGGACGTCGGTGCGTTCCATGAACCGGGCGATCGCCGCCGCCGAGGTGACTTCGCGGACCGGGGAGGCCGCGTCGTCGTCCTCCGGGGTCCCGTGGAAGACCTCATCGGGATGCGGGGCC
Organism: Arthrobacter sp. AOP36-C1-22; assembly: GCF_052377515.1. Taxonomy (NCBI): domain Bacteria; kingdom Bacillati; phylum Actinomycetota; class Actinomycetes; order Micrococcales; family Micrococcaceae; genus Arthrobacter; species Arthrobacter sp. AOP36-C1-22. Next base: position 72,756 of record NZ_JBQSWW010000014.1, read on the forward strand.
GTCCGGGTGGCCTCGAGCGGATCGGTGGTGGGGTCGGCTGGGTTCATGCGCGGTCCGCCTCGGACCAGCCCAGGTTGGTGGCCATGCGTTGCAGGGTCGCGATCGTCGTTTCGTACTGCTCCTGAGTGACTCCGTCGCTGGAACGCTCCCGCATGCCCTCGACCAGTTCGGTGAGCCGTTCCAGGCTGATGTTGCCGCGGTCGGTCAGCGCGTAGGAATCCCCGTCCTGGGAGACCCATCCGGATTCCAGAAGTTCGGCCAGATGCTCTGCCGGGGAGGCCGGCTCGCCTTCGGGGGAGACCTCGTCGAAGAACGGGGCCAGTGCGGACATGAGTTCTGCGGAGGTATGGGGTTTGGACCCCAGGAGGTTCAGGAGCTGCCATTGCCGGCGCGTGACGCCGTGCTCCTCCAGGGAGGTGGCGAACTGCTCGGAAATGAGCGAGTCCACCAGCTTGAGCCAGTATCCGATCGGTCGTTGAGCGTTCATGGTTTCACCCTAGCCCGGGACGGACCGGCTGTCGCGTCATCGATGCGGACGTGACCTGCACGGTCCAACGGGACCTAGAATGAAGTCCATGACCTCGAACACCCCCGCCCGCGCCCGCCTGCTCGAACTCGTCACCGAACTCGCCGTGGTCCGCGGCAAGGTCACTCTCTCCTCCGGCAAGGAGGCCGACTACTACATCGACCTGCGCCGGATCACCCTGCACCACGAGGCGGCACCATTGGTCGGGGAGGTCATGCTCGATCTGCTCGATGATGCGGGGATCGACTTCACCAACGCCGGTGGCCTCACCATGGGGGCCGACCCCGTCGGCACCGCCGTGATGCACGCCGCCGGGCGGGCCGGCCGCGCGGTGGATGCCTTCGTGGTCCGCAAGGCGCAGAAGTCCTACGGGATGGGCCGCCAGGTCGAAGGCCCCGAGGTCTCGGGGCGCAACGTCGTGGTCTTGGAGGACACCTCCACCACCGGCGGCTCGGCGCTCACCGCCGTCGAAGGCGTCCGGGCGGCCGGGGGCCACGTCGTGGCCGTCGCGGTGATCGTGGACCGTGACACCGGCTCGAAGGAACGCATCGAGTCCGAGGCCGGGGTTCCCTACTTCTTCGCCTACGGCAAGGAGGAGCTCGGCCTCTAGTCCGGGTGGGCCTCCGGCTCGCCGGTCGGGCTGGCGGGGTCCGTCTCGGGGGTGGGGCCGGTCCCGGCATGCGCGGTGGTGAAGCCCTCGGGGTTCGCCGCACGGATGATGGTCTGCTGGACCAGCGGGATCCGCACCCCTGCCGCATCGAGGTCGGCCTTGAGCTGAGCCCGCATCGCCCGGGCCACCGCCCACTGCTGCAACGGACGGGTACGGAAGACCAGCCGGATGGTGATGGACTCCCCGCTCAGGTCCTGGACCCCCCAGATCTCGGGGTCGTCCAGGATCTCACGGGACCACTTCGGGTCGGACTGGAGCCGTTGGGCCGAGGCGAGGATCAGGTCGTTGACCTCGGGCATCTTCGAGTCGTAGGGGACCGGGACGTCCAGGACCGCGCGGGCCCAGCCCTGGGAGAAGTTGCCCACCCGCAGGATCTCGCCGTTGCGGACGTGCCAGAGGCTGCCATCGACGTCACGGACCTGGGTGATGCGCAAACCCACGGCCTCGACCTCGCCGGAGGCCTCGCCGAGATCCACGTAGTCGCCGATGCCGAACTGGTCCTCGGCGACCAGGAAGATTCCCGAGAGGTAGTCCTTGACCAGGGCCTGGGCGCCGAAGCCCAACGCGACACCGACTACGCCGGCACTGGCCAGGATCGGGGCCATGTTGATGCCCAGCTGGGAGAGCACGGTCAGCAGGACGACCGCGGTGATGATGATCGTGGTGACAGAGCGCAGGACCGACCCGACGGTCTGGGCCCGCTGGGTCCGCCGGGCCACCGCGATCGGGGACTCCTGCACCAGCCAGCGCCGCCCGCTCTTCTCGGACTTCCGGTGCTCCTTGGACAGGGCGGCGGCCTCACCGGCGGCGATGTGTTCGGTGGTTCGGCGGATGAGACGGCGGATGATGAAGTTCAGCGCCACGCCGATGACGATGACGATCGCGATCTTCAGCGGGCGGTCCAGCCAGAAGGACCAGTCCAGCAGCGGTGAGGTGTCGGCGGGGGAATCAAGGGAAAACGACAGGGGCATATGTCGAAACTAGGGGCTTGCGGCGGGGCGGGGCAAGCCGGGGAGGGTCGGAGGTGAGCAGATCAACAGGGCCGGCCGGCCGCCCGGTGCCCTAGAGCCGGGGGAGGAGTTCGGCGACCGAGGGGAAAACAGTGTCTGGCCGGAAGGGGAAGCGTTCGATGTCCTCGGGCTGGGTGATGCCCGAGTGGACCAGCACCGTATACAGTCCGGCCTCCATCCCGGCGACGATATCGGTGTCCATCCGGTCCCCGATCATCGCGGTGGTCTCCGAGTGGGCCTGGATCCGGTTCAGTGCCGAACGGAACATCATCGGGTTCGGCTTGCCGACCACGTAGGGCTGCCGGTCCGTCGCCTGGCTGATCAGTGCCGCGACGGCCCCGGTGGCGGGCATGACGCCTTCGGGGGAGGGGCCGGTGGCATCGGGGTTGGTCGTGATGAACCGCGCGCCCTGGGCGATCAGCCGGATCGCCCGGGTGATGGCCTCGAAGGAATAGGTGCGGGTTTCCCCCAACACCACGAAATCGGGATTTCGGTCCGTGAGGATGAAACCGGCGTCGTGCAATGCGGTGGTCAGTCCGGCCTCGCCGATGACGAAGGCCTTTCCCCCTGGTGACTGGCGGCGCAGGAACTCCGCGGTGGCCATGGCCGAGGTCCAGATGTTCTCCTCGGGGATCACCAGTCCGGCGGCATCCAACCGGGCGCAGAGATCGCGCGGGGTGTAGATGGAGTTGTTGGTCAGTACGAGGAAGCGTTTGGAGGTCGATACCCAGCGTTCGATCAGCTCCGCCGCGCCGGGAATGGCCTTGTTCTCATGGACCAGGACGCCGTCCATGTCGGTCAGCCAGCATTCGATATCGGCGGGTGTGCGGTCGTCGGTGCTCATTCTCAGCCTCTTCTGCCTCGTGGTGGTTCCGGGGTCAACGCTATCCCGTCGGACGAACGGGGGCCGTACCCGGAATCACAGCCACCTGTTGTGTTTGAACACCACGTACAGGCCGACGCTCAGCCCCACCATCAGCCCCAGGGCCGCCGGATAGGCCCAGGTGAAGGCAAGTTCGGGCATGTGGGTGAAGTTCATCCCGTAGATGCTGCCGATCAGGCTGGGGGCGAACAGGATGGCCGCCCAGGAGGAGATCTTCTTCATCTGTTCGTTCTGCGCGACCCCTGCCTGGGCGGCCTGCTGCGAGACGAGGGTCGCCGACAAGGACAGGGCATTGGTCAGCAGGGCCCTGAACGAGGCGATGCGCTCGGAGACGCGGATGGCGTGATCCTGGACGTCGGCGAACCGGTGGTCCAGTTCGAGCAGCTGCTCGTCCCGGGCGACGGACGGTGCCGGTCGGCCGCCCGGCCCCACCGGCTGCCCGCCGGCCAGGTCCCGGCGCAGGATGGACAGGATCCGTTCCAAGGGGACGGTCGCCCGCTGCAGTTCGATGACTTCGCCGGAGAGTTCGTAGATCCGGCGGGACACGTCGGGGGTGCCCGAGAAGAGTTGGTCGTCGATTTCGTCGATGTCGTTGGAGAGGCCGTCGACGACCGGCTCGTATTCGTCCACGACCTGGTCGAGCACCGCGTAGAGCACCGCCCGTGGACCCATGGCCAGCAGTTCGGGCTCCTCTTCCATCCGGTGGCGGACCCGGGCCAGGTCGGGGGATTCGGCGTGGCGGACCGTCACCACGAAGTCCTCCCCGATGTAGACGTGCAGCTCCCCGAATTCGACCTTCTCGCTGGCATCGAGATAGCGGGCCGGTCGCAGCACCAGCAGCGAGTGGTCCCCGTAATGATCCAGTTTTGCCCGCTGGTGGCCCTTCAAGGTGTCCTCGAGGGCCAACGGGTGCAGTTCGAGCTCATCGGCCACGGATCGCAGCTCGTCCTCGGTGGGACGGTAGAGGCCCAGCCAGGCCATGCCGGAATGCTCGCGCAGCCGCGCCATGGTGTGCCCCAATTGCGACGGATCGTGCACCCGACGCCCGTTGACGTAGATCCCGTTATCGATAATGGCCATGACCACCTCCTGCGGATATTCTGCCATCTGCCCCGACGACCGTCGTGCCCTGCGGTGCGCGGCTGACGCATTACGCTGGGACGGTGGACCACTCATCGCACGAACCTGCCTCCCCACCACCCCCGGACGCGGTTCCGGCCGCCGACCCCGGAGCCGCGGAACGACCGGAAGTCGGGGTGGGCCCCTGGGAAGGGGAATGGCCCGTCGGAGCGCATTGGGATCCTGAACTGCTGCGGGAGGGGGACCGCCGCAATGTCGGGGACCGGTACCGGTATTGGCTGCACGAGGCCATCGTCGCGGATCTGGACACCCGCCGCCACGACTTCCATATCGCCATCGAGAACTGGCAGCATGACATGAACATCGGCACCGTGGTGCGCACCGCCAACGCCTTCCTGGCCAAGGAAGTGCACATCATTGGACGACGCCGGTGGAACCGGCGCGGGGCCATGGTCACCGACCGCTACCAGCATGTGCGCCACCACCCCAGCGTCGAGGACTTCGTCCAGTGGGCCCAGGGCGAGGGCCTGGCCATCATCGGGGTCGACATCTTCCCGGACTCGGAGCAGCTGGAGACCTATGACCTGCCCCGTGATTGCGTGCTGGTATTCGGGCAGGAAGGCCCCGGCCTCAGCGACGAGGTCCATGCGGTGGCCGATGCCACGCTGAGCATCGAGCAGTTCGGTTCCACCCGCTCCATCAATGCCGCCTCGGCGGCCGGGATCGCCATGCACGCCTGGATCCGGCGCCACGTCTTCGGACAATTGCCGGCCTAGAGGTATCGCTGCGCCGCTTCCGGTGGGATTCTTGACCTGAGAGAGGTCGTGCCCCACCAGGGAGGTGGACGATGTCCGTACCGGCCGGGACCGCTCCAGAGACGGGGAATGTCTCGACCCTGGAACTTTTCTTCGATCTGGTCTTCGTCTTCACCGTCACCCAGGTGACGCAGGTGATCGACCTGCACCCTGACCCGGCAGGAATCGCCCAGGCGATCCTGATCCTGGCGATCCTGTTTTGGATGTATGGCGGATTCGCCTGGTTGACCAACGCGATGGGGACCGAAGGCACCCTGCAACGGCTGATCGTCCTGGCCGGAATGGCCGCGTTGTTCGTCTGTTCACAGGCGATACCCCAGGCCTTTGGCGAAGCGGGCATCGTGTTGGGCATTGGTTTCCTGTTGCTGACCCTGGTGCATCTGGCGGGGTTCTTGTGGTTGCAGGGCCCGCGGGAGGACGTCTCCATCAGACTCGTGGCGCCGGTCAATCTCACCGGTGCATTGATGGTCCTCGCCGCAGGATGGGTGACCGGGGCGGGGGACTGGATCCTGTTCGGCGGTGCGGCGCTCCTGTTCGCCGCTTCCCATCTGCGACCCTCCGGCCACCGTCTGGCGGTCCGACCCGGGAATTTCGCCGAACGGCATGGGCTGATGATCATCATCGTGCTGGGGGAGTCGATTATCTCCGTCGCACTCGCGGCCCAGACACAGGCCCTCGATATCCCGCTCATCACCGGCGGGCTGCTCGGGGTGGCCGCCATCGCGGCCATGTGGTGGGCCTACTTCGTCGGTGATGACGACCTCGCGGCAAAGCACTTCGCCGCGGCGTCCGGGCCGCGGCAGTCGTGGATGGCCCGGATCGGCTATGACATCTCGCATCTGCTGATGATCATCGGGATCATCGGTGTCGCGGCCGGCATCAGACTTGATCTGGGTCAGCTGTCGTCCCCGGCCCCCGTGGTGTCGGCGTGGCTCGTCGGTGGCGGGGTGGCGGTGTACCTGGGCGCGACGGGGCTTTTCCGTTGGGCGTTGCAGGTCGGGCCCGCCCGGGTGCGGTTGATTGCGGCGGCCGGATGCCTGGGCACCGTCCCCGTGGGGGTGGGCCTGGGGACGGCGCAGCAGCTCGGCGCGGTCGCGGCGATCACCGTGGTGGCCATCGCCGCGGGGCGCCGCCGTCGCAGCACTACGGCCGGTACACCTGGACGACCGAGGGGCGTGGTGCCCTGACCTCACCGGGGCCCGGGCGGGCCTCCGAAGGGACGTAGTCCGGGAAACGCGAGCGCAGGTCCGTGAAGGAACCGTCCTCGCCCGGGTGCTGGACCGCCACGAAGACCATCGACTCCTCGTCGTGGATGACCGGCCCGCAGGTTTCTCCATCGCGGGGGACCGAGAGGAACTGTTCGACCTTCCCGCGGTCCCTGCCCTCCACGGTGACCTTGAACAGGCCGTCGTTGTAGCCGATGCCGCTGGGGGCGCCGTCGGTGGAGATCCAGAGGTTTCCGCGGGAATCGAAGGCCACGTTGTCCGGGCAGGAGATCGGACTGACCTTCTCGGCGGGGAAGCCGCTGAAGTAGGTCGCATCCCCCTGCGCCGGATCGCCACACAGCATCAGCAGGTCCCAGGTGAACCGGTCCCCGGTGTGCCCGCCCCGGTGTTCGGTGATCTCCACGATATGCCCGTCCCGGTTTTCGGTGCGCGGGTTGACCTCATCGGCCTTCTGCTGGCCTGAGGTGCCGCGCTGGGAGTTGTTGGTGCAGGCGACGTAGATCTTGCCGCTCTTCAGGCTCGGTTCCACATCTTCACACCGGTCCATCTTGGTGGGCCCGACCTTGTCGGCGGCCAGCCGGGTGTGGACCAGGACCTGCTCCATACTCATGCCCGAAACGTGGCTCGTACCGTCCTTGACCAGCGGCAGCCAACGACCTGTCCCGTCGAATCCGCCATCGGAGGGGACGTCCCCGGAGCCGTCGATCTCGTCGTCGGACGTGCCGGTGAAGCGGGCCACGTAGAGGTCGCCCTCGGTCAGCAAGGTCATGTTGTGCCGGCGGTTGTTCTTGCGGTATTTGCGTTTGGACACGAACTTATAGAGGTAGTCGAAGCGTTCGTCGTCCCCCATATAGGCCACGACGTGCCCGTTGTCGGCAACGATGACGTTGGCGCCCTCGTGTTTGAACCGGCCCATGCTGGTATGTTTGCGCGGCGTCGAATCGGGGTCCTCGGGGTCGATCTCCACGATGTATCCAAAACGGTTCGGCTCGTTGGCGAAGCGTTCGGCGCGGGCGTCGAAACGTGGGTCTTCCTGCTCCCAACCCATGGAGGTGGCCTTGTTCTCGAGCCCGTACCGCTTGTCCTCGGCCGAGGTCCCGTTCGTGCGGAAGAAGCCATTGAAGTTCTCCTCCCCGGACAGGATGGTGCCCCACGGGGTGGTCCCGCCCGAGCAGTTGCCTAGCGTGCCTTCGACGAAGCGGCCGCGCTGATCGCGCCGGGTCTTCACCAGTTCCGAACCGGCGACCGGTCCGGTCAGCTCGAATTCGGTGTCCAGGGTGATCCTGCGGTTGCGTCGCCCGCCCCGGATGTATTCCCAGGGCGTCCCCTTCGTCCTGCGTTCCAGTTCCACCACGCTCAGGCCCACCGCCTGACGGAAGATGTTGCGGCGGCGGCGCTCCTCGGCCGTGGTGCCCGGGGCCGTCGGGAACATGATTCCCGGATTGACGTATTCGTGGTTGCACACCAGGACGGCCTTCTTGCCGTTCTTCGAGCGGAGGATGTCGGTGTAGTCGTTGTTGTAGCCGAACTGCTGGGCCTGTGCCTTGGGGCTCTGATCATCGAAGTCGAAGTCCGGTGTGTGGCGGAACAGGGGATCTCCCCAGCGGATGATCGGCGTCCATTCGAAGCCTTCGGGGACATCGAACACGTCGATGGCGGCGTCGACCGGTTTGATGGGGGTGAAGTCCAGTCGTCCGTGCCGGGCCGGGCGGCCGGTGGGCACCGGCCCGGCAACGGCCGTATCGGCCCCGCCGAAGGCCACGACGGCTGCGCTGAGGGCTCCGGCGGCCCCGAGTCCCAACGCCGAGCGACGCGTCATTTGGGCCGAGACGATATCGCGGAAATAGTCGTTCGAGGAGGTGTTGCAGACGGCCTTGGAGCAGGCGTTGTCGCATTTCAGGGCGCAGGTGACCGGGCTGCGCTTGCCGCGCGTGTGGCCGAGCATGGGCAGGAGGGTCCGGTTGCCGGGAGTCATCGTGAACCTTTCGGAGCGGGAGCTGGAATCGCCTTCACCGTGTCAGCGCCGGATGAACCGGCGGCGACGGGAAGTTGAAATCCGGGAGGACACGGGTCTTCCATTCCGACAACCGGCGCTCTAGGGTGTGAACTGAGTCACTAGTTACTCATCAGTAATGTACGGATCAGGTCATTGCTTTGTCATTTTGCGTACCGATCCATGGCCATCCGTCACAAGGAGCGAATATGTCCCCTGTCCGAACGCCCCCCGTGTCCCAGTCAAGTCGACTCCGCGTGCTCTTCTCCTGTGTTGCCGCCTCGTCCCTGTTGTTCGCAGGGCTCGGCCCGGCAGCCGCGGCGACGTCCGCTCCCTCGGACCCGGCCTCCATCGAGAAGACCGACGCCGCCGATCCCGGAGACGTGCAGCGTCAGGAGAAGCTGGAGCAGCTTTCGAACAGCGTGGACCCGGATTTCTACACCCCACCGGCGACCCTGCCGGAAGCCGACGGAGCGGTGGTGCGCAGCGAACCTGCCGACTTCTTCCTGGACCCGGTCAAGCTCATCCGCCCGAACGCGACCGTGACGCGGATGATGTACAAATCCACCGACAGCCACGGGGATGCCATGGCGGTGACCGGGACCGTGCTGGTGCCGAAGAAGAAGTGGGCCGGCTCCGGTGAGCGTCCGGTGATCGGTTACGCCGTGGGCACCCAGGGCTTGGCCGATAAGTGTGCGCCGTCCCGCCAGATGGGGGTGGGGCAGGAATACGAGGGGCCGATGATGGCTGCGTTGCTGGAATCCGGCTACGCCCTGGCCATCACCGACTACGAGGGGCTGGGAACCCCCGGATCTCACACCTTCATGGCACGGGCCTCGCAAGGCCATGCACTACTCGACGGGGTGCGTGCGGCCCAGGGGTTGGGCGTGGATGGTCTTGATGCAGGGAACCCTGTGGCCTTGGTGGGCTACTCCCAAGGTGGAGGTGCCAGTGCGGCGGCAGCAGAGCTGGCCCCCGAATACGCGCCGGACATGAAGCTCCGGGGTGCCTTCGCCGGCGCCGTCCCCGCCGATCTGAGCGAGGTGGCCGACAGCTTGGATTCCGGCCTCTACACGGCCTTCCTGCTGTTCGCGATCGATGGAGTGGGCACCACCAACGGCTTGGCGCCCGCGTCGTACCTGAACGCCGAGGGCATGAAGGAAATGAACGCTGCCCGGAGCGAATGCACGATCGAAGCCATTGGAAGCCATGCCTTCGTCGATACGGCGAAATTGACCAAGAGTGGCAAGAAGCTCAGTGATGTGGCGGACGAACCCCGCTTCAAGGCCGCGCTGAAGGAACAAGAAATCGGGGTGGGCCGCAAGCCGGAGGTCCCGGTCTTGCTGTCCCACAGTTTGCTCGATGACGTCATTCCCTATGCCACGGGACGGGA
>NZ_JBQSWW010000015.1:0-82292 GCF_052377515.1 Arthrobacter sp. AOP36-C1-22
GAGGGCCACGTTCCCGGCGAGTGCCTCGACCGCTGGCAGCAGGTCATCGGGCACCAACGCCCAGCCCAGGCGCCAGCCGGTCATGCCCCAGTATTTGGAGAAGCTGGAGATGACCACGCCGGTGCGCTCCAGTTCCCAGGCGCTCACACCCCGGACGTCGGGGTCGCCGGCGGCGGGGTAGGTGATCCCGTGGTAGATCTCGTCACTGACCAGCCGGGCCCCGTGGGCGGCACACCATTGCGTCAGTGCCGACAGTTCCTCCCGGGAGACCATGGTTCCGGTCGGGTTGGCCGGGGAGGCCAGCATCAGCCCCGAGAGCGGCCCGTGCTCGGCGACGGCCGCATCGAGCTGTTCGGGGGTGGGCTGGTACCGGGTCGCCGGACCGCAATCGAGTTCGACGACCTCGATGCCCAGGGTGCGCAGGATGTTCCGGTACGCCGGATACCCCGGCCGGGCCAGGGCGACCCGGTCCCCGGGGTTGAAGGCGGCCAGGAAGGTGAGCATGAACGCCCCGGAGGATCCGGTGGTCACCGCGACGTTGGCCGCCGGGACCTCGAGGCCGTACCAGCGCAGGTAGTGCCCGGCGATGGCCTGACGGAGTTCGGTGATGCCCAGGGCCGGGGTGTAGGTCAGCGGCATGGCCGAGGCGTGGATGGCCGCGGCCCGTGCCGAGACGTCCGATGGCGCCCCACCGCTGGGTTCACCGGCGCAGAGGGAGATGACGTCGCGCCCGGCGGCCCGCAGGTCGGCCACCCGGGAGAGGATGTCCATCACCTGGAAGGAGGGCACCTGGGCCCGGGAGGCAACGGTCAAGGGCTGGTTCATGGTGCTCCTTCGAGGTCGGGGGTGCCCGCGGCTGCTCCGTCGAGCCGGGTCAGGTAGTAGTGCATCGGGGCGTGGCGGATCCTGGCCGGAAGGCGGGGAAAGACCAGGGCGAGCCCTCGCATCAGGGCCCGGAAGACGGCGTCGTGCCCCGGCCCGTAGCGCAACCCGTAGGCGTGGCGCAGTTCGGGTGTCAGCAGGCCCGCGGTGAGGATCCTGGCCACGGGCATCGCCAGCCGGATCCAGGGCGGGGCGTTGTGGGCCTCCAGCAGGGCACGGCCCACCCGCATGGTGGTCCGATCCACCGTCAGCTCACCGGTCATGGCCTCCCAATAGGCGGCGAAATCGGCGCGGGTGGCCGGCCAGGCCCCTTCCGGGACGCGCAAGGCGGTGCCCAGCACCGAGTACCCGCGGTAGATCTTCTCGGCGGTATCGCCCGGTAACGGCCCGAAGACCGCCTCGTACACGATCATGGCCGAGTCGTAGAGGGTGGCGGCGACCCAGAGCTGGGAGTCCGGGTCATGGGCGTCGTAGGCTGGGTGGCTGCCGTCCGCGGCGGCCTCGGAATGCACGGGGGCGTGGACCCGCTCGACCCAGGTACGGGCGGCCTCGGCCTGGGCGTCGGTGCCGTTGGTGAGGGCGTAGATGTAGGTCAGGGTGCCGTGCAGCCGGGACAGGGGGTCCTGGACGAATCCCGAATGACGGGACACCCCGTGCCCGACCGGCGGGTAGGCCAGTTGCAGCAGGATGGCCCGGCCGGCCCCGGCCAGCATGACCGATTCGGGGGCCAGGTCCGCGATTGACTGTGGCCCGGTGGTGCCACGACTGAAGATCCCCATGACACCGATGCTAGTGCCATTTCACGGGCACGCGATGGCGGGGCCGCATTAGGCCACCGGTTCCTTCGTTCCGGCGCGGCCCTACTCCGAGGCGGCGAGCTGGCCGCAGGCGCCGTCGATCTCCTTGCCGCGGGTATCGCGCAACGTGGTGGGAATCCCGGCGTCGATCAGACGGTTGATGAACTCGTCGGTGATCTCCGGCTCCGAGGACGTCCAGACCGAACCCGGGGTGGGGTTCAGCGGGATCGGGTTCACGTGCACCCAACCGCGGCCGCGCTTATTGAGCTTCTTGGCCAGCAGATCCGCCCGCCAGGCGTGGTCGTTCATGTCCTTGATCAGCGCGTACTCGATCGACACCCGTCGCCCGGTGGCCTTGTAGTAGTTGTAGGCGGCGTCGATGGCCTCATCGGCCTTCCACCGCGAGTTCACCGGGATGAGCTCGTCACGCAGCTCGTCGTCGGGGGCGTGCAGGCTCAACGCGAAGGTGATCGGGATGTCCTCGGCGGCCAGCTTATTGATCGCCGGGACCAGCCCCACGGTGGAGATGGTGATGTTGCGTGCACTCATGCCCAGCCCCTCGGGGGCGTCGTTGATCATCCGGTGCACGGCGTTCATGACCCGCTTGTAGTTGGCCAGCGGCTCGCCCATGCCCATGAACACGATGTTGGTGACGCGTTCGGCGTCGTATCCTCCATCGCGGCGGCCGCCTCCGAGTCCGCCCTCGGCGATGACCCGGTTGGCCTGGACGATCTGGTCCAGGATCTCCGCGGCGGACATGTTCCGGGTCAGTCCGGCCTGGCCGGTGGCGCAGAAGGGGCAGTTCATGCCGCAACCGCATTGGCTGGAGACGCACAGGGTCACCCGGCCCGGATAGCGCATCAGCACGGATTCGACCAGGGAACCGTCGAAGAGCCGCCACAGGAACTTGACCGTGTCCCCGTTGTCGGTGGTCAAGCGCTTCACCTGGGTGAGCAGCGTCGGGAACATGGCGTCCACCAGTTCCTGGCGGCGTTCCTTGGGCAGATCGCTCATCTGCTCGGGGTCGGTGGTGTAGTGCTGGAAGTAGTGCACGGAGAGCTGCTTGGCCCGGAACTTCGGCAGACCGAGTTCGACGAGCTTGGCCTGGCGTTCGGCCAGCGTCAGATCGGCCAGGTGCACCGGCGGCTGGGAAACGCGCGCCTTGGACTTGAACTCCAGCTTCGGCCGGCCGTCGGGGGCCATGGCCTGGGTCCAGCCTTCTGCGGTGGGACGGACCTGGGCGCGGCCTTCCTGCCGGGCGCGGTTCTCCGACTGGCGGGAACGCTCGGTGGAATCGGGGGCTGCGGTCTCTTCAGGGGTACTCATTACACCCATTCTCCCATGCCCGTCCACCCGGCGCCCATTCAGGCCTCGGAGACCGGGTTTTCCGCGGGTGCTTCCTGCGCGGATGCGGCCCGTTTGACGGCACGACGACGGAGTTTCGATTTGCCCGCGACGGTGGGTGCGGGCAGGTTCCGGGTTTCCCACCAACTGATCACGTTGTTGATGGCCCGACCCAGGACCAGCGAGACGACGATGGCCAACAGCACGGCGACCTCGGTGGACAAACCGTCCCAGGCCCCGGACAGCAGGCCCACCCCGACGGAATACACCGACCAGAGGACCCCGGCAATGAGCGAATGCTGGAGGAAGACCCGCCAGGTGTGGGGAACCAAGGCGGAGCCGATGTTCATCGTCAACCGGCCCATGGGGATGAACCGCGAGGTCATCACCAGGGGAAGATCGTGGTCCTTGAGCCTATTGCGCGTCGCGGCCAGGGCCGCCTGCCAACGCCGTCCGGCCAGGATCCGCCAGTTCACGACGTCGAAGCGCACGGCCAACGCGTAGATCGCCGCGTCCCCGGCGATCGCGCCGACGAGCATGGAGGCGGCGAGCAGGAGCGGGTTCAGGGTGTCCGTTTGCGCGGCCAGGGCGCCCAACGCGACATACAGCGTCGTACTGGGCACCGGGGGGATCAGCGCGGACAGGGCCACCATCACCGCCCCGAAGAGATACACCCACGTCCCGTCGAGGGAACGCAGTCCCTCGCCTACTTCATTCACCGGTACTCCCTTGATTGCACGCCGTGGCTTCGCGGCCGAACAACGATCCTAGTGCAGTAGCCGTGGCGACCCGACCCCGCGGCGTCGCTCCGGGGCCCGGCTCAGGAAGCTTCCCACGGCAGCCGGGCGTCCGTGGCCACCGGGTGCAGTGGAACCACCAGGACCGGTCGATCCTGCCGGTGGGCCAGATGCACCGCCACGGATCCGCCCAGGAACTCACGAAAGCCCGAGCTGACGCCCGGCTCCCGCGTGCCGACGACGATCATCGCGGCCTCTTGTTCCGCGGCGAAGGCCGCCAGGGCCGTCGCCGTGTCCCCGACCAGGCAGCGCGTGGACCATTCCACGTCCAGCCCGCCCATGAGGCCTTCGATCCTGCGACGCACCTCGGGGTCGAAAGTGGGTTCGGCTGGTTCGTCGCTGTCCGGGTCGATCGGTGCGAACCACGTCGAGCCGTCGGCGCCGTTAACGGCATATCGGCTGGGATCCACGGTGGCAAACAGTGCCAACGCCCCATACTGCTGGGCGACCTCCGCCGCGGTCCGGATCAGTTCGTCCCGCGGCCGTGGAGGGACCCCGACGACGAGGCAGGCCCGGCGCGGGGACCCGGTGGATGGTGGCGTGCTCACGACGGTCCTCCAGTTCAGCGGATATGCTGCCCACTATCCCAGACCCGGGACAGCGCGTGAAGCGTTCCGGCCGCGTTGTGCGCCGGGAGGGCGGCCCCGGGGGGAATGTGGATACGATACCCCCATGCGCCTCTGGTCCCTGCACCCCCGGTATCTGGATTCCAAGGGTCTGGTGGCGTGCTGGCGTGAAACCCTGCTGGCGCAAAAGGTCCTTGGCGGCGACACCGTTGGCTATCGGAACCACCCCCAATTGACGCGGTTCCGTGCCGGTGGCGACCCGATCTCCTTGATCGGCGCCTACCTCGAGGGCCTGGCGGCCGAGGCCGATTCCCGCGGCTACCGGTTCAACCGTGCCCTTGTCCTGGTCCCGCACGTCCCGGCCGGGCCGCTGCTGACGGTGACCGCCGGCCAGCTGGAGCACGAGCGCGACCACCTGCTGGCCAAACTGGCCGTCCGCGCGGTCGAGCTCAGGGGTTCGGTCCCCACGCCACCCGAGACGCATCGCCTTTTCTCAACGATTCCCGGCCCGATCGAACCGTGGGAGGTTCCGTAGCCGGCCGACCGGGTATCGCAGCGAGCTGCCGTGGGGCCGGTCCCGGACACGCAAAAGCGCGGCACACACCGAAGTGTGTACCGCGCTTCGCGGAAATCCGTCGGGACCTAGCCCTCGGCGGGATCCTCGACGACCAGCGGGTAGACGCCGTTCTCGTCGTGGACTTCGCGGCCGGTCACCGGCGGGTTGAAGACGCAGGCCATGCGCAGCTCGGTGGTGGCACGCACGGTGTGCTTCTCGTGGCCATCCAGCAGGTACATGGTGCCGTCGGCCAGGTCGTGGACCTCGCCGGTCACTTCGTTGGTCAGCGTTCCCTCGCCCTGCACGCAGTACACGGCTTCGATGTGGTTGGCGTAGTGGAACGTCGAGGTGGTTCCGGCGTAGATCACGGTGTCGTGGAAGGAGAAGCCGACTCCTTCGCGGGCCAGCACCATGCGGCGGCTGCGCCAGGTCTCCGACTTGATGTCGCGCTCGGTTTCGTTCAGGTCATCGCGGTTGATTACCTTCATCTGGTGTCCTCCTGGGGAAGTTGGGGAAAAGTCGGGGTGGTTATCGGGGTGCTGCGGAGCCTAGGCCGAGGCCAGGGCCGGCTGTCCGGTCACGGTGCGCACGGCGTTGCCGAGCACGGTCAGCCCGCGCTGCAGCTCTTCGGCGGTGATGGTCAGCGGCGGCATGATCTTCAGGACCTCGTCCTCCGAGCCGGAGGTCTCCACGAGGAGGCCGTTGGCGAAGGATTCGGCGGCGACCTTCGTGGCGATGGAGTGGTCCGGGAAGACGACGCCGGAGAGCAGGCCACGGCCGCGCAGTTCCGCGCCGTCGACCAGGGCGACGATCTCGGCCAGGCCATCACGCAGTGCGGTGACGGTGCCGGCGAGCTCGTTCTGGAAGTCGCCGGTGGCCCAGTACTTCTTCAGTGCGGCGGTCGCGGTGACGAAGGCCGGGTTGTTGCCACGGAAGGTGCCGTTGTGCTCGCCCGGGCCCCAGATGTCGAGTTCGCGCTTGAACAAGGTCAGCGCCATGGGCATGCCGTAGCCGGAGATCGACTTGGAGATGCACACGATGTCCGGCTCGATGCCGGCTTCCTCGAAGCTGAAGAACGTGCCCGTACGGCCGCAACCGGCCTGGACGTCGTCGACGATCAGCAGGACGTCGTGGCGCTTGAGCAGCGCGGCGAGGCTGCGCAGCCATTCGGCGCGGGCGGCGCGCAGGCCACCTTCGCCCTGGACGGTCTCCACGATGACGGCGGCGGGCTTGTCGACGCCCGAGCTGCTGTCTTCGAGCAGGTGCTCGAGCCAGACGAAGTCGGCCTGTTCGCCTTCGAGGTAGCCGTCGAAGGGGATCCGCGAGCTGTTGGCCAGCGGGACGCCGGCCCCGGCGCGCTTCATCGAGTTGCCGGTCACCGACAGGGCGCCCAGCGTCATGCCGTGGAACGCGTTGGTGAAGGACAGGACGTTCTGCCGTCCGGTCACCTTGCGGGCCAGCTTCAGCGCGGCTTCGACGGTGTTGGTACCCGTCGGGCCGGGGAACATCACCTTGTAGTCGAGCTTGCGCGGCTCGAGGATGAGGTCCTGGAAGGTCTGCAGGAAGTCCCGTTTGGCCGGGGTCATCATGTCCAGCGAGTGCACGACGCCGCCGCTGGTCAGGTACTCCACGAGCGGCTGGGTCAGGGCGGGGTTGTTGTGCCCGTAGTTCAGGGCACCGGCCCCGGCGAAGAAGTCCAGGTATTCCGTGCCGTCTTCGGCGGTCTGCGTGGCGCCGGAAGCGGTCGCGAACACTGCCGGCCAGCTGCGGCTGTAGGTGCGAACCTCTGATTCGCGGATTTCAAAGATGTCAGTCATGGTCATTCCCTTTCATAGGTCGATGACAGGCTTCAGGAGGGCGCAGGGCATCACGGTGGAGCCCGGGGCGCCGGAAGTCGTGGTGGGGGATCAGCCCTTGGAGTTGCTGGACGCCAGGTTCAGCGTGCGCAGATCGGCATCGAGTCCCAGCGGGGCGATGCGGTACAGGTACTCGGTGTCATGGCCATCCGGGTACATGCCCGGGGTGAACAGCGGCTCACGCTCGCATTCGGCCTCATGGCGTTCGGCGAAGCGCTGGAACAGGTGGTTCGACGCGCCGTTATCGGCCGTGATCGTCGTTTCCAGACGATCGGCATGGGTGCGCTCGGCCAGCTCGTCGAGCATCTTGGCGGCCAGGCCGCGCTTCTGGAAGCCGGCGCCGACGGCGACCTGCCAGATCAGCAGGGTTCCGGGCTCGTCGGGGCGCATGTAGCCGATGACGAAGCCGGCTGGCTGGTCGTCGATGACGGCCATCAGCGAGCTCTGCGCGAAGTCACGGCACCAGAGCAGGTAGTAGTAGGAAGAGTTCAAGTCCAGCACTTCGGAATCCTTGGCCATGTTCCACATGGCTGCTCCGTCCTCGGTGGCTGGGTGGCGAAATGTAGCCTCGGACTGTGTGTTTGCGAGTTCATTTTCCATCCCTACAAACCTAACGCGCTCAGGATTTCGATCAAGCCGGGGTGTGGCGATTTGACACGGATTCTGCCCGAGAGGACACTTTCGCCGCACCGACCCCATTCGGAGGCATCCCAAAGCTGCCAAGGGATGCCGCCGAGCGCCCCGTGTTGTTTTGACCCGCTAGCTATCGTTACCTGTTCGTTATATGACCGGAGCCGTCGTTGCGGGGTTTTTCGTCCTCCAGGGGGCCTGCGGGCAGACCGGGGACCGCGGGCTCGACGCCGGCAGAGGCCACCACGGCGGTGGTATTGCGGATGAAAACCACGAGCCAGGCGAACACGATTCCGGCCGCTGCGAGCTCGAGAGCCGTGAGGTTGTAGTACTGCAGCGGACGCCACAGGGCCGCTGCCGCCACGAGCGCGCCGACCGCCAGATAGGTGAGCAGAAAGAAGGCCTTGGGGAACCCCGGTAGCCACAGCGGAACCCCGGCCAGCAACACCAGCAGGAACACCGCGAGGACCCGCACAAAGAATGTATGCACCGGCTCGAATGTATTGACGGGGAACAGTCCGATGCCGACCATGCACACCCCGCCGGCAACCAGGCAGGTACGCACCACCCCGGGGCGGGGGCGCATGAGCCGTTGAACGCCCAGGGTCCGGTGCCAGCGCCGGGCACCCGATTCGTCGTGGCGTTTGGCGGCGGCGACGACGTCGGCCCATTGCTTCAGGTCACGCGTGATGAACGCGGAGAGAGTGGTCAGGATGATCCCTGAGGTCGTGATGGTGGTGTTGAACGTCCAGAAGGACGTCAATCCGGCTTGCCCGGTGCCCAGCTCGCTGAACATGGAGTGCCACCACAGCGGGTTCTCCGCATACAGCATGCTCACCAGCATCCCGGAGGACATGAAGACCGCCAGCATCACCGACAGGGCGATGGCGGTGATACGCGCCCCGGAGATATATCCGAAGTAGCCAGCGACACCAGCTGAAACAGCCAACATCACCGTTCCGGCCACCGGATCCACGGTCAGGCCCGAGAATGCCTGCTGGAAGAGTCGGAAAAGCACCAAGGCGGACATCGTCGCGATCGAGGCGTGCACCACCAGCAGGGCTGCGACGTCGAGGATCTGCCGGATGACCGGACGCGCACCGAGCCACAGATGGACGGTACGGATGTTCTGGACGTATCCGGCCACGAATCCGGCACCGGCCATCACCCCGGAGACCACCGAGGCATAGATCGCCACCGACCCGTCCCCGGCCAAGGGTGGCCGGTATCCACGAAACGCGATGGCACCGACGATGACAGCCAGGATCCCCGCGACGACACCGGCCCAGATCGACCGGGATTCGATGTCCAGTTGGCGCCGGGCAGCGCCGGGCGTTCCCTGGTCCTTCATCGGTCGGGGGCCTCCTGACGGCTACCACGGGGCGGGGGGGTGTTCACCTCGATTCTGTCATGGTTGCCCCCGCGGGGAGGACGCGCCGGGTCGCCTCAGTGGCCGATGAGTTCGCTGCGGATCAGGAAGCGGGTGCGAAGAACTCGAGCGCGTTTCCGTCGGGATCCGCAAACGAAAGCCCCGAACCATAGTGGGCTTCGACGATTTCGCCGTGCTCGATTCCCCAGGTGTCCAGCTGATCCCGCCAGCGCACGAGTTCTTGATAGTCGGCGCATCCGAAACCGACATGGTCCATCCCCGCTCGTCGGGCGTCGAACCGGTCGTTGGAGTCCGTCACCGGGTGGAAGTGCAGCCCCAGCAGCATTCCGCCGTCCAACGGATAGACCTTGTGCCAGAAACCGCCAGCGTCCTCATCCAACACGGGCGAAACACCCAGGAGCCGTTCGTACCAGGCCGAGCTGCGGTCCAGGTCTGTCACGGTCAACGCGACGTGGGCGATGGGAGGGAAAGTCATGGGAACTCCTTAGTTTGTTGATGGCGGCAGCTTCGTATACCAGCCGTCGGATCCGGTCTGACGGTAAGTGAGGCAAGGAAATTGGTTCCAGCCCAGGCGACTGGAAGAGGTGAGAATACTGGCCGGGTTGTCTCAGCAGGAACACCAGCCTGACGAAACATCTCGCGATTGTGGCCTGCCGGCCACCCGCCGGGGACTTCCCTGTCCCGAGTGATCTGTCCTCGCCAAGGAGCGCGGGTACCGGGTGGCCGATGGTCCCAGGCTCCCTGCGCCACGGGTCGGCCACCGGCTTGCAAGGTCGGGCCTCAGCCGTCGATGAGTTCGCTGCGGATCAGGAAACGCTTGCCTTCCGGAGCCTCGAGAGAGAAGCCCCCGCCCCTTCCATCAACGACATCGACGGTGAGCAGGGTGTGTTTCCAGTATGCGAACTGTTCCTTCGACATCCAGAAATCAATATCACCCAGCGGGGTGCCGTCGTCGTCCTTCAGTCCGAAGACACCCAAGCGGATATCGGCGTCGCCGGTGATGAAGTCCCCTTCCGGGAAGCACATCGGCGATGAACCATCACAGCATCCACCCGACTGGTGGAACATCAGCGGCCCATGGCGGGCCC
Source organism: Arthrobacter sp. AOP36-C1-22 (assembly GCF_052377515.1). Taxonomy (NCBI): domain Bacteria; kingdom Bacillati; phylum Actinomycetota; class Actinomycetes; order Micrococcales; family Micrococcaceae; genus Arthrobacter; species Arthrobacter sp. AOP36-C1-22. The sequence continues at coordinate 9,907 of NZ_JBQSWW010000015.1, forward strand.
AGAGGCTGCGCAGCAGCACCTGGGCGTCGGCGGTGAGCCGGACGCGGGTGAAGTCCTCACCTTCTATGTCGGGGCGGGCGTCGAGCACGGTATCCACGGCGTTCTCCTTCTCCTCAGGGGCCGTGACCCCGGTCCGGAACCGCTGGATTGCGGCTCCGGACCGGGGGCATGACGGCAGTGTTCCTTCCCGGAAACCGTTTAGACGGTGGTCCCCGTGTAGTCGATGACCACTCGGCCATCGATCTTGGCGTGGCGCATTTCGTCGAAGACCGCGTTCACGTCCTCGAGCGGGCGAGTGTGGAAGGTGGGCTTGATCTTGCCCGCCGCATAGAACTCCAAGGCTTCTATCATGTCCTGACGGGTGCCAACGATGGACCCCCGGATGGTCAGGCCCTTGAGCACAATGTCGAAGATGGGGGCGGGGAAATCTCCCGGTGGCAGTCCGTTGAAGACGATCGTGCCGCCGCGCCGGGTCATGCCGATGGCTTGACCGAACGCGTCCGGATGCACGGCCGTGACCAGCACTCCGTGGGCACCACCGGTGGCTTCCTGGATGGCTTCGACCGGATCGGCGGCGAAGGCGTTGACCGTCACTTCGGCGCCATGGCTGCGCGCCAGGGCCAGCTTCTCCTCGGCGACGTCGACCGCGGCGACCCGCATGCCCATGGCAACCGCATACTGCACGGCGATATGCCCGAGACCGCCGATCCCTGAGATGACCACCCACTGACCGGGCTTGACCTCGGAGCGCTTGAGCCCCTTGTAGACCGTGACCCCCGCGCAGAGGACCGGGGCGATCTCGTGCGGATCGGAGCCTTCCGGGATATGGGTGGCGAACTTGGCCTCAACCAACATGTACTCGCCGAACGATCCGTCGACGGAGTATCCACCGTTGGTCTGGGATTCGCAGAGCGTCTCCCAGCCAGTGCGGCAGAACTCGCAGTTCCCGCAAGCGTTGGCGAGCCAGGCGTTGCCGACCATGTCGCCGACCTTCACCTCGGTGACGCCTTCGCCGATCTTCTCGACATAGCCGACACCCTCGTGTCCCGGGATGAGCGGAAGCTTGGGTTGGACCGGCCAGTCGCCACCGAGCGCGTGAAGGTCGGTGTGACAGACGCCGGAGGCGATCAGCTTCACCAATGCCTGGCCGGGGCCCGGCTCCGGGACCTCGGCGGTGGTGATGTCGATGTCGTTGCCGAACTCGTGGACGATGGCTGCATTCATGGTACTCATGGTGTTTCCTGCTCTTTCGGGGTTCGGGGTTCGCGGGTTCCGGCGTCGGTGCCGGAACCCGTGGACTGCGGTTGGGGCAATAAATGGTTTAGAAGAACCCCTGCTTTTCCTGCGCGTAGGAGACCAGCAGGTTCTTGGTCTGCTGGTAGTGGTCCAGCATCATCAGGTGGTTCTCGCGCCCGATGCCCGAGGACTTATAGCCACCGAACGCCGCGTGGGCCGGGTAGGCGTGGTAGTTGTTCACCCAGACCCGGCCGGCCTGGATCTCGCGCCCCGCACGGTAGCCGGTGGCTCCGTCGCGGGTCCACACCCCGGCACCGAGACCATAGAGGGTGTCGTTGGCGGTCTTCAGCGCATCGTCATAGCCACTAAAACGGGCCACGGAGACGACTGGCCCGAAGATCTCCTCCTGGAAGATCCGCATCGAGTTGTCCCCGGCGAAGATCGTCGGTTGGACGTAGTAGCCTCCGGAGAGTTCGCCTCCGAGGTCGGCACGGCCTCCACCGGTGAGGATCTGGGCGCCTTCCTGCTTGCCGATGTCGATGTAGGACAAGATCTTCTCCATCTGGTCGTTAGAGACCTGGGCGCCCATCATCGTGTCCGTATCCAGCGGGTGTCCCTGCTTGATGGCTTCTGTCCGTGCGGTGACGTCGCCCATGAACCGGTCGTAGATCGAGTCCTGCACCAGGGCGCGGGAGGGGCAGGTGCAGACCTCGCCCTGGTTCAGCGCGAACATGGTGAACCCTTCCTGTGCCTTGTCGTAGAACGCGTCGTTCTGCGCGGCAATGTCCTCGAAGAAGATATTCGGGCTCTTTCCCCCCAGCTCAAGGGTGACGGGAATGAGGTTCTGCGAGGCGTACTGCATGATCAGCCGGCCGGTGGTGGTCTCACCGGTGAACGCGATCTTGCGGATGCGCTTATTCGACGCCAGTGGCTTGCCGGCCTCGGTGCCGAATCCGTTGACCACATTGAGCACTCCCGGTGGAAGCAGGTCCCCGATCAGCTCCATCAACACCAGAATCGACACCGGGGTCTGCTCGGCGGGCTTGAGGACGACTGCGTTGCCCGCGGCCAACGCGGGTGCCAGTTTCCAGGTAGCCATCAGGATCGGGAAGTTCCAGGGAATGATCTGTCCGACCACGCCGAGCGGCTCGTTGAAGTGGTAGGCGACGGTGTTCTCGTCGATTTGCGAGAGCCGCCCCTCCTGCGCGCGGATGGCCCCAGCGTAGTAGCGGTAGTGGTCGGCTGCCAACGGCAGATCAGCATTAAGGCACTCGCGGATGGCCTTGCCGTTGTCCCAGGTCTCGGCGACGGCAAGCATCTCGAGGTTCTCCTCGATGCGGTCGGCGATCCGGTTCAGTACGCCCGCCCGCTCGGCGGCACTGGTCCTGCCCCAGGCCGGTGCCGCGCCTTCGGCGGCATCGATGGCCGCCTCGATGTCCTCGGACGTGCCGCGGCCGACCTCGCAGAAGACCTTGCCGGTGATGGGGGTGATGTTCTCGAAGTATTCGCCCTTCACGGGGGCCTTCCATTCACCGCCGATGTAGTGCTCGTAGCGCGGCTTGAAATCCAGTAGTGCCCCATCGGTTCCGGGGGTGGCGTAAACGGTCATGACAACTCCTTTGTTGGCCACCGCTGGCATTGCCGGGCCGAGCGGCCCGGAGCCGCGATGGCGGATTCCGCGTGATGTGGATCACGGTACGTGGTCAGGGGTTGCATCGACGTTGCATCGCCGACCGGCCACGGCCGAAGGTCAGGCCAGTTCCGCGTCCAGCCGCTGCAGCCGGGCCACCACGACCGATCGGTGCGGTGAGCGCGCGGGAAGGACCTGCAGGGCGGTGCGCAGGCCCTCGACGTCGGTGCCGGCCTCCGGCAATTCGAGGTAGTCGAGCAACGTGTCGGGATCGGCATCATTGAGCATCGACTCGCGCAGGGCGCCGGCCACCTCGCCGCGGATGTCGATGATCCCGGGCGCCTCGGAGCGGGGCAGGACCGGACCGGTGTAGGCCGCCAGGGCCTGCCGATGGCGCCCCGCCCCGAGATGGCGCAGGACGTCCCGGGCATCGACCGTGACGGCGGGGCCGATGCGGTAGGGACGCGACTCCAACCCGATCCGTCCCGCCTCGGGTCCCAACGCCTTGCGCAGTCGGGCCATTTCGGCCCGGACACTGACTAGTTGTCCGACGTCCCCGAACAGCAGGTCGGCGAGTTCGGAGGCACCCAGCCCACCGCGGTTCCAGCCCAGCAGGGTCAGGATTTCGGCGTGGCGACCGCCCAGCACCCTGGCTGGTGCCGCACCATCGAGGGTTCCGGCCGCGGAGCCCAGGACCTGCAGCCGGGTCGCGGGCGAGGAGGCCCGCGGGGACGGCAGCACGAGTTGATGACCGCGGGCGGCGGCCTGGAGGGCGTCGACGTGCAACTGCGCTTCGGCGGCGGCGACCGCCGCCCGCAGCAGCGTCAACGAGTGGCTGGCCACCGCGTCGTCGTGGCCCGTCAGATCGACCACGCCGAGCAGTCGGCCGGTCACCGGGCAATGGATGGGGACCGCGGAGCAGCTCCAGCGGTGCGCCTCCGGGCTGAAGTGCTCCGCCCCGCTGACCTGCACGCCGGTCCCGGTGACCAGGGCCGTGCCGGGGGCCGAGGTCCCGACGGAGCGTTCGGACCAATCGGCTCCGGGGACGAAGTCCATCCGTTCGGCGGCGTTGCGCACCGAGGTGTCGCCTTCGACCCAGAGGAGGTGCCCGGCGTCGTCCCCCACGGCGACGAGCAGTCCCGTGTCCTTCGCCGGCTGGACCAGCAGGCGGTCGAAGACGGGCATGAGCGAGACCAGCGGGTGGCTGCGTCGGACATCGGCGAGCTGAGGATCGCTCAACCCGTGGCGGGCGGCGGCCCCGGAGGGGTCGTCGTGGAAACCCAACGAACGGATCCATGAGTCATGGACGACCGGACGCAGCCGGGGGAACCCGGGGTCCTGCACCCCCGCGGGCAGGGGTTGCCCCGAGGACAACCGGGCGTGGGCGCGCTCCGCGGAGCGTTGCCATCCCGGCGATGCCGGTGACGTCCAGGCCATGAGGCAATACCACCCTGACTGTGAAGGTGCGCGGCGGTCCGCCCTCGCCACGGGCACCGGGGACCAGAACCACGGATGTGGCCCATGACACACAGTCTAGGTCACGTCCCCGACCTTGGATAGCGGCGCGGATGCCGAGGGGACCCTACGGCGTGGAACCCCCGTCGGGGTCCTCGGGCGCCTCGGGGTACACGTCGAGAAACCGACGCAAGGTCTGCAGGAAGGTGGCGGCATCGTCGGGTCCCAGCTGCTGCAGTGCTGTTTCGTAGGCGCCCAGGCTCGTGACCAGGTCCTCCTCGAAGGCCGCCACGCCCGCGGGGGCCGAGAAGAAGACGTAGGCGTTCCCTCCTTCCGGGCGTGAACGTCCCAGCAGTCCAGCGGCATGCGCCGCGTTGACCTGACGGTTCACGGTGGATTGCTCCAGCCGGAGGCTGTCGGCAATCTCACGCAGGGTCCGATGCCGGCCGTCGGAAAACAGCCACAGGATGCGCAATTCGGAGGTGCTCAAATGCAGCTGGGCCTCCAGGGCCCGGCGTTGCAGATCAAGGCTCGCGAGATAACTGGCCAGCAGTCGGGCCCGCGATACGCCGCCCGCCTCGGGCAGTGGCCACCGGTCACCCATTCTCATCTCCGCATCGTGTCGATTAGGTACACCTCTTCCAACATGTGTATTCTACATATCTTAGCTTATGTAACTTACACACCCAGGTGGGGTCGGGCCCACGCAACGAAAGAAGTACATGGAAGAATCAACGTCCACCGTCAACACCCCCCAGGAAGAATCCTCGGGCATGGCCCGGCATCCCCTGCTGGCGGTCGTCGTGCTCGGCTTCTCGAGCCTCTGTGCGGCCCTCACACAGTCGCTGGTCATCCCGATCCAGCCGGACCTGCCCGCCTTGCTGGACACCTCCGGGAGCAACGCCGCCTGGGTCGTCACCGCCACGCTCCTGGGCGGGGCCGTCGCCATGCCGGTGGCCGGCCGCCTGGCCGACATCAAGGGCAGGAAACCCGTTCTGGTGGTCTCCGCGCTCACCTTGCTGCTCGGCTCGCTCGTGGCCGCCGTTTCCAACGCCTTCATCCTCGTGGTCATCGGCCGGGTCCTGCAGGGACTGGCCATGGGATACATCCCGGTGGCCATCAGCTTCGCCCGCGAACTCTCGGCTCCCCGGATGAGGAATGCCGCGGTGGCCGGGATCAGCGCGACCCTGGGCGTCGGGGGCGCCCTCGGCCTGCCCCTAGCCGCGTGGATCTCGCAGGAATACAACTGGCACGCCCTCTTCTGGCTGACGGCCGGACTGGGCCTCGTGGTCACCGTGCTCTCCGCCACGGCGTTGCCCCACCGGGCCATCCAGCACCCCGCCACCTTCGACGCCATCGGCGCCCTGGGTCTGGCGGCAGGCATCGTCGGCATCCTGGTCGGCGTCTCGAAGGGCAACGACTGGGGCTGGCTCTCCATCGGAACCCTCGGCGCGATCGTCGGCGGCCTGCTGGTGCTGGCGTTGTGGGGGGGTCTACGAACTCCGGCATGACGAACCGCTGGTGGATCTACGCTCCACGGCCCGCCGCCCGGTCCTGCTCACGAACATCGCCGCGGTCCTGATGGGCTTCGGCATGATGGCCCAGTCCATCGTGATCCCGCAGCTGCTCGAGATGCCCTCCTCCACCGGCTTCGGCCTGGGCCAGAGCGTCCTGGAAGCGGGCCTCTGGATGGCACCGGGCGGACTGATGATGCTGCTGTTCTCACCGATCTCGGCCGGGTTGATGACGCGGTTCGGCGGGCGCACGACGCTGGCCCTGGGGGCCTTCGTCATGGCCGCCGGCTACGGCTTCGCGTTCCTGCTCACCGACGCCCCCTGGCAGCTCATGCTCGCCTCCTGCATCGCCTGCGCCGGCATCGGCATCGGTTACGCGGCGATGCCGATGCTCGTCATGGACAACCTGCCGGCCGCCGAGGCCGGATCCGGGGTGGGCGTCAATGCCCTGATGCGCTCCATCGGCACCACCAGCGCCGCCGCGGTGATGGCCATCGTCCTGACCAGCAATTCGGTCACGCTGTCCCCGGGGACCACCCCGGTCCCCACGCAGGACGCCTTCAGCCTGTGCTTCCTGATCGGCGCGCTGGCCGCCGTGGCCGCCGGTGCCGTCACCCTGACCATTCGTCGTCGCCCCCTGTTCGAGGCGACGCCCGAGGAGTCCGAAAAGGTCCCGGAACCGGCAGGACCCGGGGGGACCACCCACGTCCCCGCCGAGACCCCTGCCCATGAAACCCGGCTTGTGTCGGCCACTTCCCGTCGCCTACCATGTCGCTTTCGATCCGTTGAATGCTCAGGAGAAACACATGGCTGTTGAATACGATGAGGTCCGTCCCGACGTTGCCGAACGTGACGAGGAAACCCTCAAGCAGGTCAAGCAGATTGACGCGCCCAACAAGAAGACCGCGGTCGAGGAGCTGGACGAGGAAGAGCCCCTTGATGGCGACGAACTGCCCGGAGCCATCATCGACGAGGAGCTCGTCGTCCAGGTGCGTCCACAGGCCCAGGACGAGTTCACCTGTGGTGAGTGCTTCCTGGTTCGCTACCGGTCTCAGCTGTCCCGCGAGAAGGACGGCATGATGATCTGCAAGGAATGCGACGGCTGATCACCGCCGGAAGGAATTCCACCGTCCGCGAACGGTGGAGCCGCTGCCCGGAGCGGGTAGCTCAGGCGGTGCAGGCCTCGTTGGAGCACCCCGCATCCCTGCGGATCCAGTGCGCCTCGGCCGATCCGGTGTCCTCCCAGACGACATGTCGATGCTGGCCGCAGGAATCACAGGCCGGAGCCACGTAGGCGGCCTTCTCCGCATCGGTGTATGCACGGTAATCGCCCATTGCTGCCTCCAGGTCTCGGTCGCTATGGCGCCACCATATGCCCGAACTCCGGCGGGCGGTACCCCCTCGGCAGCGGCGGAGGCTCAGCCCCGGTCGCGCAGGCGCATATAAAGATTGAACGCCGCGGCCACTGCCTTGTTCAGCGGGTAGTCCCACTCCCCCAGCGTCTGCACCACATCACAGCCCAGGGTGGTCTTGAACTGCGTCAGGCCGGCCAGGTGGTGTTCGTTGTCCAGCGTCGCAGAGACCCCGCCGAGGTCCAGGAACGTGCATCCTTCCGCCAGCGAATCGGTGATCATGCGGTGGATCAGCGCCTTGGGGGCATAGAGTTTGCGCTCCGCGCTCGAGGAGGCCCCATAGGTGTACCAGGCACCCTGTCCGGTGCGGACCCGGATGGCCGCAGCCAGGTCCCGCCCCTCGTGGACGGCGAAGTAGACCGTGAAGGTGCCTGGCGCGTGGGCGTTCAGGGCCTTCATCATGGTGGTGAAGTAGCTCGCCGGACGCCCGGTGAAACCATCACGTTCGGCTGTTTCCTGGGACAACGCGTGGAACCGTTCGATGTCGGCGATCCCCCCGACCTGGATCTCCAGCGGACCGGCGGCCGCCTTGCGGGCCTGCCGCCGGGAGTTCTGGTTCATCTGGGCCAGCACCCCGTCGAGGTCCAGCGCCTGGCCGTCGGCTGAGATCAACGGGATCCGTCCCGAGAACTCGGGCTGTCCGGCGGTGAAGTCCTCGCTGACCTCCTGCTTGGTCCAGCCCAGTCCGCGCAACTGCTCGGCGAGCGCGGCGGCCCGGTCATCGACCTGCAGAGGTTCGAGCTCGGTCACCAATGAATATCCGCCGGCTGCGAGGGCCTTCCGGACGGCGGCCGTCCCCCAGCTCCGGGTGATCACCGGCGGGCCCATGCGGACCAGGAACACCCGGCTGGCCTTGAAATGGGCCAGCATCGGCGTGGTGATATCCGTCGGATCCAGTACGGACCAATCGGCAACGGGCCCCTCGGGCAGGTAGGCCAAGGTGTACTTCAGGACCGGGACCGGGCGGTGCAGCACCTGCACCGACGCCCGCAGGGCGCCCTGTGGATCAAACCAGCCGAGGTACTCGGCGCGCCATTCGCTCTTGACCCCGGCCCAGGCCGGGAGCTGCATGAAGCTGGTCTCTGGAAATGAAGCAAGGTGCGCGAGGTGGTCGGCTGCGGGAATCTGGCGGACCGAAAGCTGGGTGGATGTCACGCAGGTCAGCATAGCAATGCCTGGCGGCTCGTTTGCGGTCCCACTCCGCACGACGCGGCACCGCGATCCTGGACACCCCGGCGTCCATGCACCGCCGTCACCCCGGGTCCCCATACCCCTATGGGGTACTTGACCAGATACCCTAGGGGGGTATAACTTGGCGTCATGGACACCACCTTGCCGACCGCTGGCCAGCCAGCAGACGAACATCGCGAGCACGGCTACACCGCCGATAAACAGGCCCTGCTCAAGCGGCTGGGCCGCGTCGAAGGGCAGGTCCGCGGGATCGCACGGATGGTGGACGAAGAAAAGTACTGCATCGATATCCTCACCCAGATCTCGGCGATCAACGCGGCACTGCACAAGGTCAGCCTCGGCCTGGTCGAGGAGCACATCGGCCATTGCGTCGTCGGGGCCGCCCAGGATTCGCTGGAGACCGGTGACCCGGAAATCGTCAACGACAAGGTCCGCGAGGCCTCGGCCGCTATCGGCCGCCTCCTCCGCTGACCCCCGAACAGGAGCATAAGTGAGCACCACCATCAGCATCACGGGCATGACCTGCACCCACTGCGTCGCCTCCGTCACCGAGGAACTCTCGGAGATCGAGGGCATCACCGGCGTCGAGGTCGATCTCGTCGCCGGAGGAGTCTCCACCGCACGCATCGAGTCCACCGGGCCGCTCGGTGAAGCGAGCCTCCAGGAGGCCGTCACCGAGGCCGGCTACGCCCTCGTCCCCACGAACACCTAAGTCGTCCCCGCCAGGAGCATCACCATGGAACAGCACGTCGACCGCACCACCGCTGAAGCCCGGGTCCTGGACCTGGACATCCAGGGGATGAGTTGCGCCTCGTGCGTCTCACGGATCGAGCGCAAGCTGGGCAAGATCGAGGGCGTGGAAGCCAGCGTGAACCTGCCGCTGGAATCAGCGCGGGTCACCGCCCCGGCCTCGGTCAGCGACGCGGACCTGCTCACAGCGGTCGAGGCCGCCGGCTACGGCGCCTCGGTCAGGCAGGATCCACACCACCACCCCGGGGCCGCTGCGCAGGACCACCCGGGCGACCCCGGCGAAGCCGACGACCACCTGAACCACGGCGGAAGCGCCGAGGACCTGCGCCCGCGACTGATCGGCGGGGCGATCTTCACCATTCCGCTGTTCCTGATCTCCATGGTCCCCGCCCTGCAGTTCCCCCATTGGGGCTGGGTGGCCCTGGCCTTGGCGACCCCGGTGACCTGGTGGTCGGCCTGGCCGTTCCACCGGGCCGCGGCGGTCAGCGCCCGGCACTTCTCCTCCACCATGGACACCCTGGTCTCCATCGGCGTGCTGGCCGCCTATCTCTTCTCCCTGTGGCAGCTGCTCCTGGACCCGGCCATGACCGCCGAGACCGGGATGGGCATGTCCGACCACCAGCTCTACTTCGAAACGGCCGGCGTCGTGGCCACCTTCCTACTGCTGGGCCGGTGGCTCGAGGCCCGCGCCAAGACCACCGCGGGCGATGCCCTGCAGTCGCTGCTGAGCCTGGGCGCCAAGGACGCCACCGTGCTGCGCGACGGTGCCGAAGTGCGCATCCCCGCCTCGGATCTGGTCCCCGGCGATGAGATCGTCGTGCGCCCCGGGGAGAAGATCGCCACCGACGGCTACATCCTCGAGGGGGAATCGGCCATCGACACCTCGCTGATCACCGGTGAATCCGCCCCCACCGACGTCGGCCCCGAGGACACCGTCACCGGCGCCACCATCAACACCTCGGGCCGGCTGCTGGTCCGGGCCACCCGGGTCGGCGCGGAGACGACGCTGGCCCAGATGGGCCGGATGGTCTCCGATGCCCAGACCGGCAAGGCGCCGATCGCCCGGCTGGCCGACCGGATCTCGGCGGTATTCGTCCCGATCGTGCTGGCCATCGCCGTGGTCACGTTCATCCTGTGGTTCACCCTGTCCGTGGACCTCCAGTCGGCCTTCACCGCGGCGGTATCCGTCCTGGTCATCGCCTGCCCCTGCGCCCTGGGTCTGGCCACCCCCATCGGCCTGCTCGTGGGTACCGGACGGGGTGCACAGCTGGGCATCCTCATCCGCGGGCCCCAGGTCCTGGAGGACACCCGCCGGGTCGATACCGTCCTGCTGGACAAGACGGGAACCGTCACCGAAGGCCGGCTGGCCTTGGCCGACGTGATCGCCACCGCCGACGTCGACCGGGAAACCATCCTCGCCTTCGCCGGGGCCGCCGAATCCGGGTCCGAGCATCCGATCGCCCAGGCCATCACCGCGGCCGGCCGCGCCACCGGCACCATCTCCGCCTTCACCTCCTCCCCCGGAGGCGGGGTCCGCGCCACCGTGGGTTCCTCCGTCGTGGTCGTGGGTTCACCCGCCTGGCTGGAGGACAACGGGACCGCGCCCGACGCCGCCTCGCTCACCGCCCTGTCCTCGGCCCGGAAACAAGGCACGACGGCGGTGCTGGTGGCCGTGGACAGCTCCGCCATCGGAGTGATCGGGCTGCGCGACACCGTCCGCGAATCCTCCCCGGCAGCGATCAAACGCCTGCGCTTCCTCGGCTTGCGACCCATGCTCCTGACCGGGGACAACCAGGAGGTGGCCGCCCAGGTGGCCACCTCGGTCGGCATCGACCCGGCCGACGTCTTCGCCGGGGTCCTGCCGGCGGGCAAGGTCGACAAGGTGGCCGAAATGCAGGCCACCGGCGCCGTGGTGGCGATGGTCGGCGACGGCGTCAACGACGCCCCGGCCCTGGCCCGGGCGGACCTGGGACTGGCCATGGGCTCGGGAACCGACGTGGCCATCGAAGCGGCGGACATCACCGTGATGGGCAACGACCTGGCCCAGATCCCGCAGGCGATCGAGCTCTCCCGCAGAACGCTGGGCATCATCAGGACGAACCTGTTCTGGGCGTTCCTCTACAACACGATCGGCATCCCGGTCGCCGCCCTGGGGCTGCTCAACCCCATGATCGCCGGCGGTGCCATGGCGGCCAGCTCGGTGCTGGTGGTCCTGAACAGCCTGCGTCTGCGCGGCTTCGGGAAGTAGCCGGGGCCCTCCCTTCCAGGGCTTTGTGCCAGCATTTTCCGACGCGGCAACTTGTTTGCTTACCCTAAACAAGTAAGTTATCGTGGTCCGGTAGCAACGCAAGGAGCCAATAGTGATCAATGACCAAGAAGCCGGCAAGATCCTCTCGGAAATGGTGCAGACCAGTCGGACTTTCCGCCTGGCCGGCCAACGCAATAAGGACCAGAGCTTCACGGGGACCAGGTTCGGATTCCTGCAGCATCTGCGCCACCGTGACGCCCGTTTGGGTGAGCTGGCGTCCCAGCTTTTCGTCTCGGCACCCGTGGCCTCGCGGGCCGTGGACTGTCTGGAAGCCGACGGACTGGTCGGGCGCCGCCCCGATCCCGAGGACGCCCGGGCCCAGCTCATCTCCATCACCGACCACGGGCGAACGAAGCTCACCGACAGTGAAACGCACGCCGTACGCCGGTTCGCCGCCTCCCTGACCGACTGGTCCACGGAGGACGCCGAACAGGCCATCAACCTCCTGCAACGCCTGAACCTGCACCTGGAAGAAATCACCAGGGACCCCGAACTTCATGGACCCCACGGGGCCGACAAGCTAACCACCTCCGACACCGGAAGCGAGTTGATGGGATGACGTCCTCCACCTCCACCACCGCAGCAATCAACACCGAAGAACCACGGGAGTATTCGCATCGCGAAATCCTCCAGGTGATGACCGGTCTGCTCGCCGCACTTTTCACCGCGATGATCTCCACCACCATCGTGTCCACAGCACTGCCCACCATCATGGCCGATTTGGACGGCACCCAGCGTCAGTACACCTGGGTCATCACCGCCAGCCTGCTGGCGATGACAATCGCCACCCCGATCTGGGGCAAACTCTCGGACCTCTTCAACAAAAAGACCCTGGCGCAGATCGCGATCATCATGTTCGTGGCAGGCTCCATCGCCGCCGGACTCTCCACGACCATCACCTTGATGATGACCGCTCGCGCGGTCCAGGGCGTGGCCATGGGCGGGCTCATGGCGCTGGTGCAGTCGATCATGGCCTCCATCATTGCCCCTCGTGAACGTGGACGCTACGCCGGCTACATGGGTGCCGTCATGGCCGTGGCCACGGTGTCCGGGCCGCTGATCGGTGGGGTCATCACCGATTCCCTGAACTGGCGCTGGACCTTCTTCGTCAGCGTCCCCTTGGCCGTCGTCGCGTTGATCCTGCTTCAACTCAAGCTCCATCTGCCGACCATCAAGCGTGCCAACCTCAGCATCGACTACCTCGGCGCCATCCTGGTCTCCGTATCGGCCGCCATTCCGATGCTCTGGGTGACCTTCGCCGGGAGCGAGTATGACTGGATCTCCTGGGAGTCCGGCGTCTTCTTGGCCGCCTTCCTCATCGCCGCCGTCTTGGCGGTGATCGTCGAGTTGCGGGCCCCCGAGCCGATAATCCCCATCCGGGTGCTGCGCAACCCCACTGCTGCGTGGATGATCGTCGCCAGCGTCGGTGCCGGTGTCGGCATGTTCGGTTCCGGCGTGTTCCTGACCCAGTACTTCCAGCTCGGTGACGGGCGCACGCCCACAGCTGCTGGCCTGATGACCATTCCGATGATCCTCGGCCAGACGCTCTCAGCCATGATCGGCGGACTCATCGTCACGCGGATCGGACGGTGGAAGCCGGTGATGATGATCGGCAGCGTCATCATGCTCATCGGCCTCGTCGGTTTGGGCACCATCAACCACGACACCTCCTACCTCTACGTCGCGATCTTCATGGCCCTCATGGGTCTGGGCATCGGCACTCTGGTCCAGAACGTCGTGCTGGCCGTGCAGAACACGGTCGACGTCACCGAGGTCGGTGCGGCCTCAGCGGCCATCGCCTTCTTCCGCTCCTTGGGCGGGGCCATCGGCGTCTCCATCCTTGGCGCCGTGTTGACGAGCCGCGTCAGCACCAACATCTCCGAAGGCCTCGAAAAGCTAGGCATTCCCGCCGGCGCCATGTCAGCAGGAGGCGGGGACACCGAACTGGATATCAGCGGGTTGCCCGCACCGGTTCAGGAAGTGTTCCACAATGCCTACGCCGATGCGTTCGGCCCGATCTTCATGATCGCCGCCATGATCGCCGCCGTCTCTGTCATCGCCATCGCCATCGTGCGCGGCGCCCCGTTGCGCACCACGGTGGCCATGAACCCCTCGCCCAAGACCCCGGTGCCCGACAGGAGTCAGGACGAGGACGGAACCCTGGAGGGCGACGGCGCGACCCAGCCGGGGACATCGCCCACAACACCACCATCCTCGGGTCACCAAGACTGAGAACGAGGAGAAACAGGAGTCGAACATGCAGGACATCAACACGATGAAGGCCTTCGTCCTTCCACATCGTGATGCCCAGACCGTGGAACCGGCCCGCGTGCCGGTTCCACGGATCGGCTCCGACGAACTGCTGGTGCGTGTGCACGCCATTGGCGTCGGGATCCACGATTCCTATTTCCTGCCCGGGGACGCCCAGTACCCCTACCCCATCGGGATCGAGGCGGCCGGCGTCGTCGAGGAAGTCGGCAACGACGTCACAAGCCATGCCGTCGGCGACCGCGTGTCCTTCGTCAGCGCCATGCAGCCGGGCGGAGGCACGTGGGCCCAGTGGACCGCAGTGAAGGCGGAATCAATGATCCTGCCGATACCCCAGGGCATGAGTTTCGTTGCGGCAGCGGCTGTTCCGGTGGCCGGGAACACTGCGTTGAAGGCGCTGCACACCGTGGCCGATGTCCCGTCAGGTGGGTCACTCTTTATCGCCGGCGGATCCGGGGCCATCGGCACGTTCGCCATCCAACTGGCCCGTCAGCGGGGCTTGCGGGTCGCCGCCTCGGCATCGGCTGCCAACCACGGCTACCTTCAGTCGATCGGGGTTGAAAAGGCCGTCGACTACCACGACTCCCGATGGCGCGAAGAGGTGCTGGCCTGGATGCCCGGAGGGGTTTCGGCCGTGATGGCAGTCCAACCCGGCACGACGGCGGACAGTCTGCCAGTGCTCAGGGACGGCGGGACCCTGGTCTCGATTTCCGGTGACCCGCTGGTATCCGAGCGCGGGGCCCACCTGACCGGGCTCCCCTACCAGCTCGACGTCCGGACGGAGCTCGGTGAACTCATGACCCGGATCGCCTCCGGACGGGTCCACCTCGAACTCGAGCGGGTGTACCCGTTCGACGAGGCCCTGGAGGCCCTGGCAAAGGTGCAGACCCGTCGGGCTCGAGGAAAGGTCGTCCTGGAGCTGGTCTAGCCTCCGGCGGCCCCGGCAGGCATGGGCGTGTTTTGGACCGCTCGTATGCCGTTTTGTGGATATGTGACAAAGCCCCGTGTTAACGTGTCCTAAGCGTCGGCCCGGGCTATCTCCGGGCCATGGGGCGCGTGATCCATCGAATAACCCGACTTGAGGAGCGCCAAAAACGCGATGAGCGATCTACATCCGGCACCTGCAGACCAGGCCGACAGCGAATCCGGTGGTGAGCCGCCCAAGGGTTCGGCGCCGGTCAGGTGGCCGGTTTTCATCGCCTCGCTCGTCGGGGTCCTTGCCGTCGCGATCTGGACCCTGTCCGCGCCGGATCAAGCCGAGGCAGTCATCGGTGAACTGGTCGCCTTCGTCTCCACCAGTTTCGGCTGGTTCTACATCCTGCTGGCCACCGTCATCCTGGTCTTCGTGATCTACCTGGGGATGTCCCGGTTCGGGCACATCAGACTGGGACCCGACGATTCCCGCCCCGAGTATTCGACGTTCGCCTGGGCCGCGATGCTCTTCGCCGCAGGCATCGGCACCGACGTGATGTTCTTCTCCGTCTCCGAGCCGGTCTCGCAGTACCTGAACCCGCCGGTCGGCCAGGGCGAAACCATTGATGCCGCGCGGGAAGGAACCTTCTGGACCCTGTTCCACTACGGAATCACCGGTTGGGGCATGTACGCGTTGATGGGCATGGCCCTGGGGTACTTCGCCTACCGGTTGAATCTGCCGCTCGCCGTCCGTTCGGCCCTCTTCCCGCTCTTCGGGCGACGCATCAACGGCGTGCTCGGTCACGCCGTGGACACCGCCACCGTCCTCGGGACGATCTTCGGCGTCGCGACCAGCCTGGGCATCGGCGTGGTGCTGCTCAATGCCGGACTCAACATCATCTTCGGCATCGCCATCGGAACGGCGGCGCAAGTCGGACTGGTGGTCCTGGCCGTGATCATGGCAGCCATCTCGGCGACCACAGGTGTCGACAAGGGCATTCGCTTCCTTTCCCAACTCAACGTGATCCTGGCCATCGCGCTGGCCGGCTGGGTCCTGGTCACCGGAAACACCCGTTTCCTGCTTGATGCGATCGTGATGAACGTCGGAGACTTCATCAGCATGTTCCCGGGCATGACGTTGCAGACCTTCGCCTTCAACGACGTCGACGAATGGATGTCGCTGTGGACGTTGTTCTTCTGGGCCTGGTGGGTCGCCTGGGCTTCCTTCGTCGGCATGTTCCTGGCCCGCATTTCGCGCGGTCGGACGATCCGCCAGTTCGTCCTCGGCACCATGGTCATTCCCTTCAGCTACATCGTGATGTGGGTATCGATCTTCGGAAACGCCGCCCTGTCCCGCGTTCGTGGCGGGGATACGGAGTTCGCCGACACGGCAGCATCGGGCAGCGGCCTGGGCTTCTTCAACCTCCTGCAGCAGTACCCGCTCTCCGGGGTGGTCATTGCCGTCGCAGTCCTGGTCGGCCTGCTGTTCTATGTCACCTCCGCCGACTCCGGCGCCCTGGTCATGGGCAACCTGTCGTCGCGCCTGCGGAGCGTCCAGGAGGATTGTGCCCCCTGGTTGCGCATCACCTGGGCCGGGACCACCGGCCTGTTGACGATGGGCATGCTTCTGGTCGGCGGGATCACCGCGCTGCAATACGCCACGATCATCATGGGCCTGCCGTTCTCGATCGTCTTGATCCTGGTGATGATCAGTCTGTGGAAGGCGTTGCGGGTGGAGGGCCGCAGGGCCGATACGACCACCGGCACCCGGGCCCATATCCTGGCGGCACGGTTCGAAGGCCGCGAAACCTGGAAGACGCGACTGTCCAGGGTCACCAACTTCGTGAGCCCCGATGATGCTCGACGAGATCTCCGGGACCTGGTGCTCCCTGCCTTGCAGGAGGTCTCCAAAGAGCTCAACGAGCGCGGCGTGCCCGCCCGGGTATCGGTGGAAGAGGGCGAGAGGCCGGCAGTACAGCTGACCACCAACGCCTCGTCGGACCCGTTTGTCTACCGGGTGCAATTCGAGCTCGTTCCGGTGCCGGCCTACGGCGGCCGGATGGTCGGGAGCAGGGACCAATACGCCCGGCTGGAGGTCCACCTGTCCGCCGGCGGGCAGGACTACGACGTGATGGGCTTCTCCAACACCCAGCTGATCCACGACTGCCTCGACCACTACGAGGAACATGTGGAATTCCTGAGGACCGCGGACTAGACACCACGGGGCAGGCGCCCTCGCAGCCGCTGCTCAGCGGAGTCCGTTCCCTGCCGAACGGGCTCCGCTGCCCTTTTTAATTGCTGCCCCGCGGAGCATGAACGCCCCGGCCAGGGCAATCGTCACGCAGTAGGAGACCGCCGGGGGCTCCTGCGGCCGCAGGGAAAGAGGGGAGTCAACGCGGTGGCGACCGCCCGGGTCGATGCCGACTCATCCGCATGGGTGCGGGTCCTCTACGACGGCCTGTCCCTCGAGGACGCAGGGGTGCAGCTCGACGGTCGGCTCGAGGACGCCCGGACACTGATCGACCAATTCACCACCGCTGGCACAGCGAAGGCCGGGTCGCGAACTCCTCGCGGCCCGGCCTGAGACATCACGGCTCTAGCGCCAGGCGTTGCCCGACTTCTCCTCGTAGCCCGCGAAGGCCTTCTCCAAACCGGCCAGGACTTCGGCGGATGTTTCGAAGAGGGCCTTGAAGCGCGGTTCGTCGACCTTGTCGACGTCCTCGCGTAGATGCTCGGCCAGCTCCGTCAGCCGGGAACGAACCTGCATGGTGTGCCGGCGCGGATCGCTTTCGGGCAGGGACTTCGGGTCGGTCATGGCGTACCTCCATTTCATGGCTCCGGTCGGGAGGCCGGGGCCGAACGAACCATCGTCATCGATGGCCTACCCCCATGATCCCACCGCTCCGGCTCCCCGGACAGGGAACGTCTCGGAGATCACCCGGGGCAAAAAAGCACCGCCGACGCATGGCCTGGCCATGCGCGCGACGGTGTTGATTTCCTTCCGGGGCCTAGGGGGCCGGGTTGATGACACGCCCCCAGGTGGACTTGTTGCCCCAGATGTTCTGCCGCAGGCCCTCCAGCTGGAGGATCTGCGAGTGGTCCACGAACAGGTTCACTTCGTTCCCGTAGTTCTTGATGTACCACTCGAAGACCGGTCCGTCGGCAGCCTCGAACATCACGTTTTCCAGCCCCACCGAGTTGATGATGGATGCGGCGGCACCGGTGTTCCATTCATCGACGTTCTCGGTGATGCCCTCGGATTCGATCATGATGATCTCGGCCCCGGCCTCCAGGCACCGGGTGGCACGGTCCGTCAGGTCGCCGATGTCCTTCATCGACTCCGCCGCCAGTTCCGCCTCCCCGGAGTCCCCTCCGGAACCGACCTGGATGCCCAGCTCCGGTTTGGCCTTCAAACCCGCCTGGGTGACCTTTTCGACCAGACGCAGCAGCCCGGTGGTGTTGAGCATGATGAAGCCGGTGGAGATTTCGATGGTGTCGAACCCCACGTCCTTGGCCTCCTTCAGATACTGGTCCACGGCGTCGTTCCCGTAGCGCAGCACGGTCTCGATCCACCCCCCGGAGGAGACGTAGGATCCGTGGTCGTGGGCGATGTCGCTGAATTTCCTGACCTGTTCGGGTGGCACCAGGGCGAAGGAGCCGCCCGCCCATTTGATGCCGTCCACCCAGGGGCCCGCCACGTCGAAGACGTCCTGCAGATGGCGGGTGCCGAAGGTGGAGTAGTAGGGGGCGCGGATCTCGGTCAGTCCCGTGGTGCGCGGCTTCGCCGGACGGTACGCCCGGGGAACGAAGTTGAATGAAACGTCTTGGGCAATCTGGTTGGTCATGCTGTCTCCTGAGAAAACTCGCGCCGATTCGGGCTCGAGGGTGTACTGGACCGCCGGGTGCCGACCTGGGCCAGCAAGACGGTCAGATCCGAGACCTGGTGTTCGTCGATGGTGTGCACCGTCTCGGCGATGCTGTCGCGCAGCTCGTGGCTGGCGAAGGGTGCGGCGAGGGCATCGAACTTCTCTCGTGCCCCCTCCCAATCCAATGGGTCGTCGTGGAAGCCCTGGTAGGAATCCCGGGCCGAATGCAAGCGGGTTCCATCGGCCAGGATGACTTCCAGGTCCGCCGGCATGTGCTGCGGGAAACGCCGGGAGAATTCCGGGTCCTCGCTGATCTCCACCCGGCCCATCAGATCCTGGACGTCCCGGGCGACGATGCGCTCGGGGGTGTACTGCCCGGGGGTAGCCTCACCATCCA
This sequence comes from Arthrobacter sp. AOP36-C1-22, assembly GCF_052377515.1. Lineage (NCBI taxonomy): Bacteria > Bacillati > Actinomycetota > Actinomycetes > Micrococcales > Micrococcaceae > Arthrobacter > Arthrobacter sp. AOP36-C1-22. The sequence goes on from NZ_JBQSWW010000015.1 coordinate 28,846, forward strand.
ACAGGGCGACGGCGAGCATCCACGGCAGGGAATGGTCGGCTTCCTCCTTGGTGGTGATGTTGCGCTTATCGCCTTCCTCCCCACCCCCGATGATGTTCCAGGCGACATCGAAGGTCCGGAGACGGACCGAACCCACCTTGGCGGCGTCGAAGCCTTCCTGGCTGCGGATGTCCAGGGCGGCCTCCAGCGCGGACTGCGAATGGATTTCGGCATTGTGCTTCTTGATGATCGTGCGCAGCACGCTTTCCAGGTCCTCGACCGACCAGTCGATGCTGAAATCGCCGGCGATGGTTTCCTTGAAGCCCTTATTGCCTTCGAAGACCTGGGCCGGGCCGGTGATCCCGCGTGAAGCCAGCAGTGCCGACCAGGTCCCTTCCTTCGCGACGTGCGGGTAGGCCAGACCCTTCCAATGGCTGAGGTCCCCGGTCCGGGTCACCCGCAGGGCGTTGTTGGCGGTGCCGGCCATTGCGATGGCGTTGGCCGTCTGCTCCGCCGTAAGGCCCATCGCCTTGGCGGCGGATGCGGCGGCCGCGTAGGCCCCTTGGGTCGTGTGGTCGAAGCCCTTGTCCCGGACCGGGGCGACATCCGAGAGGCGGGTGTGGACCTGGTAGGCGACCGCCAGGGCGTCCAGGAAGGTCTTGCCGCTGGCCCCGGCCATTTCCGCCGCGGCGAGCGCCGCGCCCAGGTTGTCGGAAGGGTGGTTGGTCTCCTTGGGGGCCAGATACGAATCCATGAAGTCCAAATAGCGTGAAAGTGCCGAGTTGAAGAAGGCCACCCGTTCGGCAGTGGACTTCCCGCCTCCGATCATGGTGGCCTGCTCGGTGCCTCCCAGATCCTCCAACAGGCCCCGGATCGAGGAGATGGGTTCGGCGTCGAGGGCCCCGATCGCGACCCCGAGCGTATCCAGGACATGGATCTTCAGCTGCTCGCGCGCCGCGGCCGACATCCTGGCCGAGTCTGCTTGATGGACGAAGGCTGCTAGTTCCTGTACCTCAGTCATGTGCACTCCCCACTGTTGAAACGGAATCCTAATTATTTATTAGGTTTACCTTACTTAGTTTAGTCACGTCTTTATGCCCTATCAAGGGTGGGGGTGTGTGATGTTGAACGACCCACCGGGGACGCCGGCTGGCCGTCGGCGGGCCGGGGCTCTCGCGCACCCCAAATATTTGATTTATGGTGAAGGGGATTACTCCCGAACGAGGTGGGTGGATCCACGTCGGCCAGGGCGCGGGTGCCGAAGATCCGAGCATCCGACCTCCTGGTCCCCCGCTCCTGCGGACGAGTCGACCCCTGGCCTTCGGGAGTTCCGTTCTTCGAGGTGGAGGAGTTTCATCATGTGCGCATCGGGTCCGGTCAACGACGGCGTCTCGCCGATCGCCCTGTCCGACATCAAACAGGCCAGGGAACTGCTCAGCGGGGTGACAGCCTGCACGCCGATCGAAACCAGCTCCTCGGTCAGCGACCTCGCCGGGGTGCCGGTGTTCCTCAAATGCGAGAATCTGCAGCGGACCGGCTCCTTCAAACTGCGCGGGGCCTTCACCCGGCTCTCGGCGCTCGGCCAGGACGAACGCCGACGCGGGGTCATTGCCGCCAGCGCGGGCAACCATGCCCAGGGGGTGGCCCTGGCCGCCCGCGAGTTGGGGATTGATTGCCTGGTCTACATGCCCGTGGGGGCGGCCCTGCCCAAGGTGACGGCCACCCGCGCCTACGGTGCCGAGGTGCGCCTGGCCGGTGGCGACCTCGCCGAATCCATCGAGTTCGCCCAGGCGGAGGCCGCCACCAGTGGACGCGTCTTCATCCCCCCGTTCGACCACGTCGATATCGTGACCGGCCAGGCCACCCTGGGCCTCGAGGTGTTGGAGCAGGTCCCCGACGTCGGGACGATCATCGTCCCCACCGGGGGCGGGGGCCTGTTGGCCGGGGTCGCCACTGCCGTGCACCTCTCGGGATCCCGGGCCCGGGTCATCGGGGTGCAGGCCGAAGGGGCCGCCGCCTTCCCTGCGTCACTGCTTGAAGGAGCCCCGGTCCGCCTGGACAAGATGTCCACCATTGCCGACGGGATCGCGGTGCCTTCGCCCAGCGAACTCACCCTGGGCATCGTGCGCGATCATGTCGCCGAGATCCGTACGGTGACGGAGGAGCAGATCGGCGAGGCGATGCTGCTGCTGAGCGAGCGGGCCAAACTGGTCGTCGAGCCCTCGGGGGCGGCGGGCGTCGCCGCCGTGCTCGAAGGGGGCGGGGATCTGGAGGGGCCCGTCGTCGTCGTGCTCTCCGGCGGGAACGTCGACACGCTGGTGCTGAACCGGGTGCTGCAGCATGGCCTCGTGGCGGCGGGACGCTTCATGCAGATGATCGTCCGCGTCCCGGACCGGCCGGGGTCGCTGGTCGAACTGCTGACCGTGCTGGCGCGTACCGAATGCAATGTGGTGAACGTCGAACACGACCGCACCACCAGCGGGCTCGCGGCCACCGAGGTGCAGATCGGGGTGAAGGTCGAGACCAAGGGCCAGGACCATAAGGTGGAGATCGTTGCCGAACTCAAACGGCTCGGCTACGAGGTCTCCTACCCGGCCTTCGAAACCGCCTGAGGCCCCTAGACGGAGGCCCGGCGGCCGGCTTCCTGGACGAGGGCGATCGTCATCTCCAGCGCGTCCCCTCCCAACCGGTAGGAGGGGCCGGCGACACCGATCTGGGCTACCATGAGCCCGTCCGCCCCGAAGACCGGTGCCGCCACGGAGGTCAATCCCGCCTCGAACTCCTCCAGCGAGAGTGCATAGCCGCGCTGCGCCGTCGTTCTGATTTCCTCGGCCAGCACCGCACGGTCGGTGATCGTGGAGTCGGTAAAGCGTTTCAACGACCGGCGCAGCAGCCGCTCACGATCCGAGGCGGACTGGAAGCCCAGCGAGACCTTCCCCGGTGACGTGCAGTGCAGCGGGGTGCGGCGCCCCAGCCAGCTGCGCCCCACCACCGAGGACGCGGGAAGGATCTGGTCGATGGTCACCGATTCCCCCGCCTCCGTGACGTTCAACGTGACCGTTTCCAGGCATTCCGCGGCCAGCCAGATGCACGCCTGGTGCACCTGCGGGCTGAAGCTGGCGGTCGTCGGGACGGTTTGGGCCAGTCGGACCAGGCCGTGGCCCAGCTGGTACTCGGTGCTGTCGGAGCGCTGCTCGACCAGACCGTGCCCGGCCAGCGTGTTCAGGATCCTGAAGGCCGTGGACTTGTGCACCTCGAGTTCCTGGCCGACGGCGCTGACGGTGCTGGCCCCTTCGGTGGCAAGGAACTCCAGGATCAGGGCGGCCCGATCGACGGACTGGATGCTTCCCCTGGCGATGCGTTCACTCGGTGCCGTCATGGCGCTCACGCTACCAGCAGGGCTTGCCGCGATGGTGCCGGCGGCTTCTGCTGGTCCACGGCTCCTCCTGACGGTTCCGGGTCGGTGGCCCATCAGGCCTTCGGCGTCTCCTTGGTCGGGTCGATGAAGGGTTTGCGCACCACGGTCCCTTGCCGGGCGCCTTCGGGGGTGTGCACCACCATGGTGGTCCCCTCGGCGCTCAGGCCGATCGGGACCATGGCCAGTCCGATGTTCGCCTCCAGCCGCGGGGAGAAGCAGGCGCTGGTGACCCGGCCGAGTTCGTCGCCCCCGGCCTCGGACACCGGGAAGTGTTCGATCATGGAACCGTCGTTGTAGCTGCCCATGGGTGGACCGTCGATCCGCAGGCCGACCATCAGCCGCTTGGCGCCCGCCGCACGAATCCCGCGCAGGGCCTCCTTGCCCACGAAATCCGCCTGCTGGTCCAGGTTGATCATCCAGTTGTAGTCGTAGCCGACCTCCAACGGGTTGGTGTCCAGGGTGATGTCGCATCCATAGGCGAGCATGCCGGCCTCGATGCGGCGGATGTGGCAGGGGCCGATGACGCGTAGGTCGTGGGCCTGTCCGGCATCCCCGACCAGATCCCAGAGCTTGCCGCCGTCGCGGCTGGCGTTCTCCAGATAGATCTCATATCCGGTTTCCCCGGTGTAGCCGGTGCGGGAGACCACGACCGAGAGGTCTCCGAGCATCCTACGGGTCAGATAGTAGTATCCGAGGTCCAGGATGTCCTCGCCGAAGAGGTCGGCCATCAGGGCCTTGGCCTTGGGGCCCTGGATCTGGATCGGGGCCACGTCGACTTCCTTCACCGACACGTTCCATCCGCCGGCATGGGCCAGACCCATCGCCCAGAGGTGGACGTCGCTATCGGCCAGCGAGAGCCAGAACCTGTCCTCCTCGACCCGGAGCAGTATCGGATCGTTGATGATCCCGCCGTCGGCCGCGGTGATGAAGACGTATTTGCACTGCCCGACGGCGCATTGATGCAGATCGCGCGGGATCAGGTAGTTCGTGAAGGCGAACGCGTCGGGACCACTGATTTCCAGCTGTCGTTCGACCCCGACGTCCCAGAGCGTGACATCGGTCAGCAGCGACCAGTATTCGGAGACCGGATCCCCGTAGTGGCGGGGGTGGTACGTGTGGTTGTAGACGCTGTAGGCGGCCACCCCGTGTTCACGGGATTTCCAGAAGTACGGCGACTTGCGCAGCCGGGTATACAGGGTCACCGCGGGATGCGGATTGACGAGGGACCCCGTGGTGGATGAATGGAAGGCACCGGTATCAATGGTCTCGGACATGATCACTCCCTGATCTGGCCCCCCGGCGCCGACCTGCTGTCGATTGTTGCGCATGGTGCGCGACACTGCGCCATGTGCAACCAGTGTGAACCCGGATCGGGGCTGGGTCAAGGGTCCTTGGCCGCACCGGGCCGCGGCTCCGCCCGGCCGCGGGGAACAGTTTCCGGCGTGGGCCACAAAGGGCCCAGTCAGGGGGTTTTGAGCTCGTCGGCGCGTACCAGCAGGACCCCGGCCACAATGGCGGCGCCTCCCAGCAGTTGGACCGGTGCCGGCAGCTGCCCCAACAGCAGCCAGGCCCACAGCACGGCGAAGAGGACCTCGGTCAGCGAGATGAACGAGGCGACCTTCGAGCCCAGCGCCCGGGCGGCCATGATCCCCGAGACATAGGCCAGTACCGTGGACAGCAGGACCAGCCCGGCCAGTGCGACCCACCAGCTGGTTTCGAAACCGGCGAACCCGACCCGGCCGAAGGTCGCCGTGAACGGCAGCAGACCGCTCACCCCGAAGACCAGCATCAGCAGGGCCCCCACCAGCAGCCCCCCGGTGGCCAGCACCAGCGGCGGCAGCGACTCATTGGCCTTGGCCGTAACGAAGAAGTACACCGCCAGCCCGACCGCGGCGCCGAGCCCCCAGAGCACCCCGATGAAGTCGATCGTCTGCGCTCCGGCCAGATCCAGCACCAGCATCAGCCCACCCAGGGACAGCAGCGTCCCGATGATGGTCAGCGGTTTGGGCATGCGCCGGCTGTTGGCCCAGAGGACCAGGACGATGAGCACCGGCGCCATGAACTCCAGCAGCAGGGCCACCCCCACGCTCAGGCGGCCGACGGCCTGGAAGAAGGCGAATTGGCAGACGCCGACCCCGAAGACCCCGAAGAGCAGGATGGGCTTCCAGTTCGCGGGCACCGAACGCCACCGCCCGCGCAGGGTCAGCACGGCCGGGACCAGCAGGACCAGGAAGGCACCGAACATCCGGGCGGCCACGGCCGCCCCGCTGCTCCACCCCGCCTCGAGCAGCGAGCTGGCAAAGGAGCCGGAGATCCCGAAGACCGCCGAGGAGAACAGCGCGATCCACACCCCCGGGACCCCCGGGCGGGACACGGCGCCGGACCGGGTCCTGACCTGCTCGGTCATGCTGCTCCTCGGGGGTCGTTGCGGATGGGTTCGAAGCCCGGCCTCCGGGCTTCAGCGGCATCAGGAGTAAAACTCCGTATACTAGTGACATACTATACGCCGCCGGGTTCATGCGAGGTAAAAGGAGTCATATGAAGTTTGCCCCTGACACGGAAACGTCGTTGCAGACGGTCGTGAACCTCCTCAATACGGCGCTGCCCGAGATCGATGGGCTGCGCACCGGCGCCGACCTGGACGAGTTCGTGGCCCGGGAGGAATACACTGGTGCCAGGGCCCACGACGAGGCCGAGCTACGCAGCGTCAGGCATTTGCGCGGGACCCTGCGCGCCCTGTGGATCGCCGAGGAGGACGAGGCGGTGGTCATCGTGAACAACATCCTGCGCAATGCCCGCGCCTTGCCGCAGCTGGTCAAGCACGACCACTGGGACTACCATCTGCATGCCACCAGTCCGGCGGCGCCCCTGGCCGAACGGATGGCCGTCGAGGCGGCCATGGCCATCGTGGATGTGTTGCGCTCGGGGGAGAAGCAGCGTCTGCGCATCTGTGCCGGGACGGGCTGCGAGGCAGCGGTCCTGGACCTCTCGCGGAACCGGTCGAAGCGGTACTGCCAGACGGGGAACTGCGCCAATCGCGAGCATGTGCGCGCCTACCGGCAGCGCCGGGCGGCCCTGCGGCCCTAGACTGGTGGCAAGCGGCCTCGTCGCAGGCACCGGCGTCGGAAAGGAAGAGATTGTGAACACCTCTGAACAACCCCAGGAACACCATGCCTCGGAGAACTACGAGGTGGATCTCGAGCATGCCTCGGACGGCACGTTCAAGGCGGCCGGACGGTGGTTCGTCGGGCTGGCGGATGCGGTCCTGGGCGGCGACGGCTCCGATGTCATGGGGGCCACCGCCGTAGTGCGCCGCCTCGACAACGATGCCGAGATCCTGCGGGTGACCGGGAACAACATCGACGAGGCCGAAGGTCTGGCGGCGTTGCTGCGCAAGGACCTGGCGGAGATGACGCGCGAACAGTTCCTGGAGGAATGGAACGGCAAGGACGGCGTGGAGACCACCGACTGAGCCCGGGAGGCTACTCCTGGCCGGGCTGCTTCTGCGTCGGTCGATCCGAGGCCCGGTTCACTCCCGAGCCTTCGCTGAGTTCACTCGGGTTCTCCTTGCTGGCCATGGCCAGCACGGAGATGACCACCAGGCTGGCGACGAATGCCACACCGAAGGCGATCAGTCCGATGTCCACGCGCAGGGGGTTGTCCCCACCGCCGGTGGCCGAGATGGACGCGACCGCTGCGGCGATGATGCCTGCAACCAGCGCGAAGATCAACGGCGATTTGATGCTCTGCTGCCATGTGGTCTTCGGCCGAGACGGGTTGGAACCCACGGGGATGCCTCCTGAAAGAATTTGGAACGACTCCAGTCTACCGCTCCGTGGCTCCCTCGCGTGCATCGTGCCGGTAGCCGAATGCAGCGATGAGCAGGAAGACCGCGACGATGATGGAACCGCCCCCGGCGATCCCGAGGACCCCATGCTGGTCCAGGCCCGGCCAGGCCAGCAGCAGCACGCCGGTGACCAGCGAAACGGCACCGGTGAGCAGGAATTCCCGCACGGGGACCAGGTCCCCCCGATGGCGGAAGTAGGTGGTCAGTTCCAGCAGGCCGGCCACCGCCAGGCCGAGTCCCCCGGCGATCACGGCGGCGGTGGTGCTGGCGAACACGAGCAGGAAGACCGCGCTGAACGCCCCGGCGATCGCGGCGCCTCCGAGCAGCCCGCGGACCGCGAAGGGCACGATGCGGGCCACCGCGAAGTCCCATACGGATTTCGCGCTGAGCACCAGGAAGGCGGCAAAGAGGTAGGCCACCACCGCTTCGCTGGGATCCTGCCAGAAGACCGACAGAGCTCCGAAGGCCGTGGCCACCACGGCGCGGAACATGACTGGTTTCCAGACGGCGGAGGCTTCTTCAGGGGGGGTGGGGATGGCAGGCACCCTACGATCCTAATGGGAATCGGCGCTGGCCTGCTCCACCTCCCCGGGGGCTTCCCGGCTTCTGGTCGGGACGGCGCGGGATCAGGCCGGTGCGCCCAGGGCCATCCAGCGGTCATTGCGGATCCGCCACAGCAGGGTCGCGCCCCGCAGGGCCATGTACCCGAGGCCGAAGGCACACCACAACCACAGGATCGGCAGATCCGGCAGCAGGGGCAGCCAGGCGGCACCGGCCAGCAGGGGAAGGTAGAGCACCAGGGCGATGACCCCGGCCAGGGCCAGATAGCGGGCGTCGCCGGCACCGATGAGGACCCCGTCGAGCACGAAGACCAGTCCCGCCAACGGCTGCGAGGCCGCCAAAACCCACAACCCGATGGCCGCCGCCCGCTGCACGTCGGGATCGGAGGTGAAGACGGCACCCAACACCGGGGCCACCAACGCCAGGACCACCCCGGTGCCCACCCCGAAGATCAGGCCCCACCGGGTCATCAGCCGGGTCAGTGCCGAGGCGGTGGCCCGGTCCCCCGCCCCGAGTTCCTTGCCGATGAGCGCCTGGGCGGCGATGGCCAGGGCGTCCAACGCGAAGGCCATCAACGTGAAGATGGTGAACACCAGTTGATGGGCCGCCAACGTCAACGCCCCGTCGGAGGTGGCGACCCAGACCGTGGCCAGGATGCCGGCCCGCAGGCTCAGCGTGCGCAGCATCAGCCAGCTGCCGACCTTGCCGGTACCCACGACCCCGCCGGGATGCGGGCGCAACGGAACCCCTTCGGCCCGCAGCCGCGGGACCAGCATCGCCAGATACACCACTGCCATCCCCCATTGGGCGATGGAGGTGCCGATGGCCGAACCGGCCACCGATAGCCCGGCCCCGTAGACCAGGGAGAAGTTCAGCACGATGTTCACCCCGAACCCGGCCCCGGCGACGATCAGCGGGGTCCTGGTGTCCTGCAGCCCGCGCAGGACCCCGGTGGCGGCCAGCACCAGCAGCATGGCCGGCAACCCGGGCATGGACCAGCGCAGGTAGTCCAGCGCGAAGCCCAACACCTGGCCCTCGGCGCCCAGGGCGCCCAGCAGTGCGGGCCCGGCGAACCAGCCCGCCACGGCCAGCACGAGCCCCAGGACCACGGCCAGCCAGATCCCGTCCCGGCCCGCGGCCAGGGCGAGGTCCAGACGCCTGGCCCCGAGCCAGCGGGCGACGGCGGGGGTGGTGGAGTAGGCCAGAAAGACCATGAGTCCGACGGCGGTCTGCAACACCGTGGTTCCCAGTCCGGCGCCCGCGAGTTCATTGATCCCCAGATGCCCGACGATGGCGGTGTCGGCCATCAGGAACAGGGGCTCGGCGATCAGGGCGCCCAGGGCAGGAACGGCCAGGGCCAGGATCGTGCGACCGAGCCGGGCCGGGATGCGGGCCGGGCCCTCGGCGGTGGTGCCGGTATCCGGCGTCGTGTCTCGGTCTTCAGTCATGGACCGTCGCTCCCGTCATGGGTCGGCGGGCCCCGGAGGCCCGAAGGAAGATGGCTGCCACCCCGACGGCGACCCCCTGCAGCAGGAGCACGAACAGGACCGCGCCGGCCCAGCCATGGGGGGCGAAAGCCAGTCCCACGGCCCAGCCGAACAGGGAGGAGCCGGTGTAGTAGGCGAGGTTGTAGAGGCTGGCGGATTGGGCCCGGCCCGTGCGTCCGATCAGCGGGACCCAGCCACTGGCGATGGCATGGGCCGAGAAGAAGCCTGCCGTGAAGATCACCAGGCCCACCAGCACGACGGCGATATGCGGCACCAGGGTCACCAGCAGGCCGACCGCCATCACGGCGATGGACCCCAGCAGGGAGGGCAGCCGGCCGAATTTCCCGACCAGGCGCCCGGCCTGCCGGGAGGACCAGGTCCCCGAGAGGTAGGCGAGGAACACCAGTGAGGTCAGCGAGGCGGGGATCAGGAAGGGCGCGGCCTCGAGCCGGAAGCCCAGGAAGTTGTAGACGGCCACGAAGCCGCCCATCAGCAGCAGCCCCTGCGCGTAGAGGGCGAGCAGCCGGACGTTGGCCAGGTTCGTCCATAGTTTCCGCCCCAGTCCGGGGGTGCCCGGGGAGCGGCGCGGGACGGGGGCGAATCCCTGGGGTTTCGGGGCCAACGCGATGAAGACCGCCGCGGCCACGGCAGCCAGCAGGGACACGGCCAGGGTCCCGACCCGCCAGGAGACCAGTTCACTCAGCGGCCCGGCGACCAGCCGTCCCGAGAGCCCGCCCAGCGTGGTGCCCGAGATGTAGGTGCCGGCGGCGATGGCCGAATGCAGCGGATGGATTTCCTCGCTGAGGTAGGCCAGGGCGACGGCGGGGATCCCTCCCAGCGCCACGCCTTCCAGGAAGCGCAGTCCCAGCAGGGCCTGGAAGCCCGGGGAGGCCGGGACCAGCAGGCCCAGGATGACCGCGGCCACCACGGCGCCTTGCATCGCCTTGAGCCGTCCGACCCGGTCCGCGACGGCGGACCAGCCGATGACCGAGACCGCCAGGCCCAGGGTGGCGGCCGAGACCCCCAGTGCCGCCCGGGCTTCGGAGATCCCTTCGGAGCGGGCCAGGGCCGGGAGCACCCCCTGGACCGAATACAGCTGGGAGAACGTGGCGACCCCCGCGGCGAAGAGCGCCAGGATCATGCGTCGATAGCCGGCCGAGCCGCGCTGGTGCCCCGGGAACTGGCCGGTTTCGCTCATGCCCCGGGCACCAGGGGAAGCAGGTAGTAGGCCACCGTCAGGGCGATCAGGTTGTTCAGCAGGTGGATGAGGTAGGAGTAGGCCAGCGAACGGCCGGTCAGCACGTAGGCGACGCTGATCACCGCCCCCAGGCTCAGATAGGGCACCGCTGCCATCGGCTCGAAGGAGCCCGTGCCCAGGAAATGCATGCCGGCGAACAGGATGATCGAGATGGCCACGCATACCCAGACGTTGAGTTTGCGGCTCAGCTTGCCGATCAGCAGGTGCCGGAAGATGTATTCCTCCACGAACGGCCCCATGACCACCGCCATCACCAGCATGGTCGGGAAGGGGACCGTGGTGGTCATCCCCTCGATGGCCAGCTGGTTCTCGCTCTTCACTCCCCCGCCCAGGGACATGATGATGATGGTGGTGACCACCAGGTTCGCCACCCAGGCCCCGGGGATCATGAACACCTTGGCCCAGGGGTTGGATCCGAAGGTGCCGAAGGAGTGTTTCAGCGTGGGGAAGGCCATGATCATGGCCCCGCTGAACAGCACGGCGTAGACGATGAAGTTCATGGCCGCGGAGGCCGTCTCCGCGGTGCTGAAGGTGTCCGTGAAGCCCGGGATGAGCCTCAGCAGCGAGGCGGCCCCGGCGACGAAGAGCACCACGTAGGCCAGGACCATGACCGCATCCCCCACCCGGAAGGCCCCCGGGAGGAACCGTGCGTTCCTGCCGGGCCGCGGCACACGGGGGGAGGGTCCCGGCGCGGCCGGCTGCGTGGTGGGATGCATGGTTCCACCCTAGCGACTGTTGCCGACAGCGACCGTCTCGACCGGCTCAGGTTTCGGGGGCGATGAGGACCTTGTATCCGCTCTCTTCCAACTGCTGCCGCTGCTGCGCGGTGATCCCCGGGTCGGTGATGACGTGGCGCAGATCATCCCCGTCCACCGAGGCGAAGGAGCGCACCCCGATCTTGGAGGAGTCGACCACCAGATAGCTGCGCAGGGCCCGGACGCCCATGAGTTCGTTCACGGCGGCCTCCCCTTCGTCGGCCACGGTGGCCCCGGCCTGCGCATGCAGGCCGCCGACCCCGATGAAGGCCAGATCCAGGGTGACCCGGCCCAGCGTCTGTTCGGCGAAGGGTCCCACGAGTTCGTAGGAGCGCGGGTTGAGCACCCCGCCGGTGACCATGACCTTCACATGGTTGCGCACCGCCAGCGTCGAGGCGATGTTCACCGCATTCGTCACCACGGTCAGGGTCGGCCGGGCCGGCTCCTGCTGCAGGTCGGCCCTCAGCCCCAGGGCGGTGGCGATCGCCGAACTGGTCGTGCCCCCGGAGAGCCCGATGCTCATATCTGCTTCGACCAGCGAGGCCGCGTAGGCCCCGATCCAGCGTTTGCGGGTGGCCGCCGGGTCCCTGTTGTATTTTCCGGGCAGATCGTAGGCCAGGGCATTGGTCGTGGCCCCGCCATGGGTGCGGGTCAGCAACCGCTGGGAATCCAGCGAATCCAGGTCCCGGCGGGCCGTGGCCGGGGAGACCCCGAGCTTGTCCACGATCTCGTCGACCTCCACCTGTCCGTCCTGGGACAGCAGGGCGAGGATGGAGCTGAGCCGCTCGTTGCGTGTCATCCCGGCGCTACTTCGTCGCCCCGGCGGCCAGGCCGCCGATGAGACGCTTCTCGATGAGCATGAACAAGATGATCACCGGCAGGATCGCGACGATCGAGACCCCGAACACGTACTGCCATGCGGTGGAGTACTGTCCCACGAAGCGGGTCAACGCGACCGACAGCGGCTGGTTCTCCGCCGTGGACAGGATGACCAGCGAGGCGGCGAATTCGTTCCAGCAGGCGACGAAGGTGAAGATCAGCGCGGTGACGATCCCCGGCCACACCAGCGGCAGGTTGACCGTGAACAGCACCCGGAGCTTTCCGGCGCCGTCGAGCTGGGCCGCTTCGTCGACCTCCTTGGGGACCCCCGCGAAGAAGGTGTGCATGATCCACACGGCGAAGGCCAGGTTGAAGGCGGCGTTGATCAGGATCATCGCCAACCAGGTGTCGTAGAGGTTGAAGACCAGCATTTCCTTGAACAGCCCGACCGTGAGGATCGCCGGCTGCAGCATCTGGGTCACGATGACCAGGAACATGAAGGCCATTTTTCCGCGGTACTTGAACCGGGCGCTGTAGTAGGCGGCAGGCATGGCCACCAGCAACACCAGCAGGGTCGCCGCGACGGCGATCACCACGGTGGAGATCAGGTTGTAGGCCACCGGGGTCTCGGGGGTGTCCCACATGGTCAGGTAGTTCGACCACTGGGCTCCATCGCGCGGCAGGTAGTCCGGGGGCACGGAGAGGATCTCCGAGCGGGTCTTCAGGGACCCGATGAACATGACGGCATAGGGGATCAGGAAGATGGCGGCCACGATCAGCCCGACCGTCATCCGGCCCACGACGACCCGTCGGCTCGCGTGGTCTTCGGTGGTGAGAAGTGCCACGGTCTAGACCTCCTTCATGGGTTTCACGGCCCAGACGTAGATGGCCACGATGACGACGACGATGCCGAAGTTGACCACCGACAAGGCACTGGCGATGTCGATCTGGCGATCGAACTGCAGGACCTTGAAGATGTAGGTCATCAGGGTGTCGGCGTCGTAGCCGGGGATCGACCCGGTCATGACCTTCAGGATCGGCAGGTTGTTGAAGACGTTGATGATGTTGATCAGTACCGAGACCGCCAGCGCGCCGCGCAACTGCGGCAGCACGACCAGGAAGTACGTCCGCCAGCGTCCGGCGCCGTCGACCTTGGCCGCCTCCAGCGTGTCACCGGGAATGGCCTGGATGCCGGCCAGGATCGTGTAGGTGGTGAAGGGGATGGACACGAAGACGGCCACCGCCATGGCCACCATCAACGCCGATGAGGCGTGCTGGGTGAAGCCGTAGGAACTGTCCAGCAGCCCGGTATCGGTGAGGAACTTGTTGAAGATCCCGTAGTTGGGGTCCATCGAGTAGTAGAACAGCGTGGTGGTCATCACGACGCTGGCCGCCCAGGGGACGATCACTGCCATGCGCACCAGGGTGCGGCCGGGGAACGGCTTGGACAGGAACTGGGCCAGGCCCAGGGAGATCAGCACGGTGAAGAACACCACGACCACGACCCACAGGACCGAGTTCAGCATGATCCTGGGGATGTTCGGGTCGCTGAAGACCTGGCTGAAGTTCGCCAGCCCCACCGAGCCCAGATCGGTGCCGATCTGGCTGATCTTGCGCGTGGAGTTGTAGATCATGTACCCGGCGGGGAACACCACGATCACCAGGATCAGGACCAGCGCCGGGGAGATCCAGGGCAGGGCGGATCTGAAGGAGGAGCCCTCGGCCGACGTGCGCCGTTTGGAGCGCCGGGGTTTCGGGGGCCCGGGGGGATCGGCCACCCCGGTCCTGGCCGGTGCGGTGGTGCTCATACTGGTCTCCTGACCTGGTCTTCGTCTGTTCCGGGCCCCACGAGGCTCCGCGGCCCGCCGGCTATGCCAGCGGGCCGCGGAGTCGGTGGGCCCTTCCGCCGTGGTCGGCGGGTCCGGCCGCGGGCTACTTGGCCGCGTCGGCCTTCTTCTGGATCTCGGCGAGCACGTCGGATGCGGACTTGCCGGTGGCGATCTGGCCCATGAGCGACTTGAAGGCGCCATCGGTGGCGTTCCAGGCCGGGTTCGTCGTCGGGTAGAAGACGGCGTTGGGCAGCAGTTCCAGGAACGGCTTCAGCGTCTCGTCGGAGGACATCTCCTCGGAGACCGAGGTGGTGGTGGGCAGGAAGCCCTCGGTCTGCACCCAGTTGCTGTACACGTCGTCGCTAAAGAAGTAGTCCATGAACTTCTTCACGGATTCGGACTTGCTGCCGTCGTTCTTGAAGGAGAGCATGCGGTCCGCGACGCCCAGCGTTGCCGGGTCACCGGTGTTGGTGGCGACGGGGGCGATCCCGTACTTCAGGTCCGGGTTCTCCTCCTCGATCTGCCCGACGGTCTGCGGCAGCACGTAGGCGAAGCCTAGCTTGCCCTGGATGAAGGTGTTCAGCATCGGGGTGCGCTGCGTGGAGCCGGGGTTCTTCTGCGTGGCGCCTTCCTTGACCATCTTCTGCATGAACTCGGCGGCCTCGACGTTCTTCGGGGTGTCGACCTCGATGGACTTCTCGTCACCGAAGTCCCCACCGTTGCCGGCGAACCAGATCAGCGATTCACCCTGGGCCTCCTCGGACCCCAGCGGCATGCCGTAGCCGTCGGCCTTGGTGTCCTTGCTGATGGCCTTGGAGGCGGTCAACAACTCGTCCCAGGTCGTGGGGACCTCGTCGACGCCGGCTTCCTTCATGAGGTCTTCGTTATAGGCCAGTGCGCGGGCCGAGGCGATCAGCGGCAGACCGTACTGGGTGCCGTCGAACTTCTCGTTGTCGGCGAAGGAGGTCTGGAAGTTCTCCAGCGTATCGGCGGAGGCGATGTCCTCGGCCGGGGCCAACAGGTCCTCTTCGGCGAAGCCGGCGAAGGCGCCGCCGCCGTAGATGTCCGGGGCCTTGTCGCCCTGCAACTTGGTCTTCAGGACGCTTTCGATGTTCTCCCAGGACTGGATCTCCAGATCCACCTTGACCTCGGGGTTCTCCTTCTCGAAGCCGTCGATGACGTCTTGCCACAGCGCCTTGGTGCCATCGGAGTAGCTGGGCACCAGCATGCTCAGCGTGGTGGTGTCCCCGGAGGCGTCCCCGCCCTCGTCGCCGCCGCCGAAGCCGCAGCCGGTCAGGACCAGCGAACCGGCAGCCACGCCGGCCAGCAGGGTTGCGCGTAGTGAACGTTTCTGCATGATTCCCCATCTCGAAGGTGTGCGTCGGCGAGTGATCCGAAGCCAATTCATAATTGAAAATGCTCTAATCGACCTTAAGTCGATCAATAAAGAACATGATTATGACAGTAATGTGACTGGGGTCTCGTCGTCAAGTCCCCTTGTCAACTGCTTTGGCACGACGTTCCGACCCCCTCGAAGCGGCGGGAACGGGCTAGGCCGGTGCGCTTCCGTCGTCCTGCAGGGCAAACAGCCCGAGCATGCGGCCGGCTTCCTTCGCCATGCGGGCCCGACCGGCTCCGACGTATTTGCGGGAGTCGACCACGGTCTCGTCGGCTGCCAGGTACTCGCGGATCCCGGCGGTGAAGAATCCGTTGAGATGGGTGGAGACGTTGATCTTGCGCATGCCTGCACGGATGGCGGCCACGATGTTCTCGTCGGAGACCCCCGAGGAGCCGTGCAGCACCAGGGGAACGTCCACGGCATCCGCCAGCCGGGAGATCAGCTCCACATCCAGTTCGGCGGATCTGCTGGTCATGGCATGGGAGGATCCGACGGCGACCGCCAGGGCGTCGACCCCGGTGGCCGCGACGAAGGCGGCGGCCTCGGCCGGATCGGTGCGCACGCCCGGCGCGTGGGCCCCGCCCTTGCCCCCGACCTTGCCCAGCTCGGCCTCGATGTAGACCCCCCGGTCATGCGCGTAACGGGCCACCCGGGCCGTGGCGGCAACATTGTCGTCATAATCCAGATGGGCGCCGTCGTACATGACCGAGCCGAAGCCCAGCTCCACGGCCTGGAGGGCCAGCTCCTCGCTTTCGGCATGATCCAGGTGCACGGAGACCGGCACGGACGCGCCGCGGGCGATCGCCAGGCAGGCCAGGCCGATCGGCTCCAGGGCACCGTGGTAGGCCACGCAGTTCTCGGAGATCTGCAGGATCACCGGCAGACCCGCTTCCTCGGCCCCGGCGACGAGGGCCTCGGCCGTTTCCAGGTGGATCACGTTGAAGGCGCCCTGCCCCCGCCCGGCGTCGGCGGCGGCGGTCATCAGTTCACGGGTGGTGCTCAAGGCCATGGAGGGTCCGGCTTTCGGTTGAAGGGGTGGTTCTGGGTGGCTGCGGTTTCTAGTGCCGGGTGACCACGAGCCGGCGGGCCAGCTCCGGATGGCTGGGGTGCAGTTCCCCGGCGGCCGGCATGAGTACCGCCGAGGCGGACCAGGCGGCCGCGCGGCGGACCAGGGCCTCGGCATCGAGCCCCTCGGCCACCCCGGAAGCCAGGGCGGCCACGCAGGCGTCGCCGGCCCCCGTGGGGTTGCCGTGAAGGGGTTCGGGTAGCCGGGCCGATATCGACCGTCCGGGGGTTGCGGCCTCGAAGAGGCTCAGCCCGTCTTCACCGGCGCTGACGACCACGCGCCGTGCCCCCAGTTCCAGCAGGAGCCCGGCGCCCCGGGCGATCTCCGATTCCCCGGTGGCCTCGAGGAGTTCGTGATGGTTGGGTTTGAGCACATCGGCCCCGGCCCTGGCCGCGGCCAGCAGTCCGGCCCCCGAGGTGTCGATGAGGCAGGGGACCCCTCCGGCGCGGGCGGCCCGGACCAGCCAGGGGTAGAAACCGGAGCCGTATCCGGCCTCCTGATCGGCTTCGGCCTCCCCGGGCCCGGCGGCCCCACCGGGGAGCGAGCCCGATCCCACGACGACGTCGGCCCCGGGGATCGAGTCCAGGACGGCACGCTGGACGGCGTCCCATTCGGCGGCCTCGAGGCCTCCGCCGTGTTCGTTGAAGATCGTGGTCATCCCGGTCCCGCGGTCGACCAAGGCGAAGCTGCGTCGGGTGCCGGGGGCCACGGGGACCAGCGTGTTCCCGATGCCGGAGGCGTCCAGTTCGGTGGCGAAGGTCTCCCCGGCCCCGCCACCTCGGGTGGCGATGGCGTGGACGGAACTGCCCTGGCGGTGCAGGATGCGGGCGACATTCAGCCCCTTGCCTCCGGCGCGGACGCCCGGGGCGGGGACCCGGTTGGTCCCACCCACGGCGAGATGATCGACATCGTAGGTTTCGTCCAGGGCCGGATTGGGGGTGATGGTCAGGATCACGGGGTCTCCTTGGTTGCGGCCGACCGGGCGGCCTCGGCCCGCAGATACGCCCCACGCAATCCGGCGTCCTGGCCCAGTTCGGCGGTGATGATCCGTGGTGTGCGGTGGAAGGACAGCCGGGCGTCCACGGCGGCGCGCAACGGAACCAGCAGGTCGTCCCCGGCCTGGGCGAGCCCGCCGCCGACGATGACGGCCTCGGGGCCCACGGAGGCACAGAGCTGGGCGATGGAGAAGGACAGGGCCTCGACGGCCGCGTCCCAGCAGTGCGCCGCGTCGGTGTCCCCGGTACGCCGGCGTTCGAGGACTTCGCGGGCACCATCGACTTCCGTTCCGGTGGCCCGCGTGTAGTTCCGGGCAATGGCGGCGGCGGATCCCACGGTTTCGAGGCAGCCGTGGGCGCCGCAGGGGCAGTCCAGGCCCCCCGGGACGGCGGCGTGGCCGATCTCCCCGGCAAAACCTCCGGCTTCGAGCCGGCGGCCGTCGACGAAGAGCGCCCCGGCGATGCCGGTGCCGATGACCAGGACGGCCGTGTTGGCCGCCTGCCGACCCAACACCCGGCCGGCGCCCAGGGCTAGTTCGGCCTCCCCGGCGGTTCCGACGTCGTGGCCGAATCCGGTGGGGATCCCGAAGCGTTCGGTGCACAGCCGACGGAAGGGCACGTTGCGCCATCCCAGGTTCGAGGAGAAGACCCCGGTGCCGGCCTGCTCATCGACGGTTCCGCACACCACGACCCCGGCGGCCACCGGGGTCAGCGACGGGGATCCGGCCAGCAACCGGCCGCGCAGCACGTCGAGCTCGGCCAGGACCGCGGCGGCCTCCGGGTCCCCGGCCTGCGGGGTCGGGGACCTCAGGACCGTATGCAGGGTGCCGTCGGGGGTCGCCAGGGCGGCCTTGATGTCGGTGCCGCCGATGTCGAAGAGCAGGTAAGCCGGTTCCATGGGTGTGGTGCGCCAGACCGGGGCGGACCCTAGGCCTGCTCCTCGAGGATCACCGAACGCGAGAGGTTGCGCGGGGCGTCCGGGTCCAGGCCGCGGTGGCGGGCCCGGTCCAGGGTGACGCGGTGCAGGCGGGCCAGCTCGGCCAACGGGTGGCGCGAGGATTCGACATAGAGGGCCCCGGTGCGTTCCACGTCCGCGGCCAGTCCCTCGGGAGCCGGCCCGAAGGACCAGGTGACCCGGCCGGGGGCGGCGATGGCGATGGGTCCGTGGCGGTAGTCCATGGCCGGGTAGGCCTCGGTCCAGCCCTGGACTGCTTCACGCATCTTCAGGGCGGCCTCATGGGCGAGCCCGACGCTCCATCCCTGTCCGAGGAAGGTGAACTGCTCGGCCTCGAGCAGATCGGTGCCGGTTTCCTGGTCGACGGCGGTGCGGGCCTGTTCGATGGCCTCGCCCAGGTCCATGCCGACACTGCTCAACAGATAGGCCAGCGCGGTGGTGGCGAAGCGCGTCTGCACCACCGACTGCTCGTCGGCGTAGGGCAGTTCCACGACCCGGTCGACCATTTCCACGATCGGCGAGGAGGTGTCCCCGACCAGGGCGATCGTGGTGATGCCCGGTTCGAGTTCCTTGAGCAGCGTCAGGACCTCGGAGGTGGTGCCCGAACGGGTGATGGCCACGACCGCGTCGTAGCCGCGGCCGGCGATGCGGGCCTCGGAGGCGGCGAAGGCGTCGGTCACGCCGTGGCCGGCGGTCTCCCGGGCCGCGGCGTAGGACTCCGCCATGAACCAGGAGGTGCCGCAGCCGACGACGGCGACGCGGGCCCCGGAGGCGGGCAGCAGGTTCTCGGAACCGGCCTGGGTGACGGCGCGCTGCCAGACGTCGGGCTGGCTGCGCAGCTCCTCGTCCATGTGCTGGCCAAGTGATGCGTTCGTGGTCATCGATACTCTCCTGGGGTGGTTCCGCCTGGCGGGATTCGGCATTGATCTCCCCCTATGATCGCTTATGAGCGTTCGCTATGTCTAGTAATCATAGTTGCTCACATTCTGGACGGCCGGTCAGCACGTTTACAGCACCCGCAAACCCGCCTCGGCGGCGAGGAGCGGGGCCAGGTCCTGCAGCTGCAGTTCGCCGACGGTCGCACCCCGCAAACCGCCGACCCCGGACAGTCCCGCCAGCGCGGCCCCGCGCAGGTCCACATCCTTGAGCTTCGCCCCATGCAGGGACAACATGCCGATCCGGCAATCCTGGAACGCCACCCTCTCGGCCTGGACCGCCCCGAGATCGAGCTCGTCGATGATCATCGAGCGGACGAGCACGTCCTTGAGCTTCGCCCCGCGCAGGTTCACCAGATCGAGTTTGCCGCCGTCGAAGAGCACCGAACGCAGGCCGGCCCCATGCAGTTCGGCGGAACCGATGCGGGTGCGGGCCAGGCTGGTGTTCCACCAGCCGCTGTCCGGGGCCCGCAACGAGGCGGCCCCCAGATCGGTGAACTCGCAGTTCCCGAAACTCGCCCGGTTCAGTTCCGCCCCCATGAGCGAGACCCGCCGGAAGGTGCACTCGGTGAAGACGGTGTCTTCGAGGTCCTGCCCGTCGGCGTCGTCGGAGTCGAACAGCAGGCCGTCGCTGCGTCCGTCCAGGTCCAAGCCCGTCAGGTCCCCCGGCGGACGGTTCCCCGGGGCGTTGAAGGAGGGAATCCTGGGCGGTCGGGGTTCAGCGGGCATCCGGTTCATGGGCCGAGACTACCGGGGCCCGCTCAGAGGTCCGAAACCGGCACGGCTCCGGCCCCGTCCCCGGCGTCGGGGTCGATATCTGGGTCCTCGGCAGGTCCGGCGAACTGGGACATGTACAGCCGGTAGTAGGCCCCGCGGGCCGCCAACAGCACCTCGTGGCTGCCTTGTTCGACGATCCTGCCCGCTTCCATCACCAGGATGGTGTCGGCGTCGCGGATGGTCGACAGCCGGTGGGCGATCACGAAGCTGGTCCGGTCGGTGCGCAGCGCGGCCATGGCATGTTGGACCAGCACTTCGGTGCGGGTATCCACCGAGGACGTCGCCTCGTCCAGGATGAGCAGCGACGGGTTGGCCAGGAAGGCCCGGGCGATGGTGATCAGCTGCTTCTCACCGGCGGAGACGTTGGTGCCCTCGTCGTCGATGATGGTGTCGTAGCCCTCGGGCAGCGCCTTCACGAAGCGGTCGACGTAGGTGGCGGTGGCGGCCTCGTGGACTTCCTCGTCGGTGGCATCGAGCCGACCGTACCTGATGTTCTCGATGATCGTCCCGTTGAACAACCAGGCGTCCTGGAGCACCATGCCGACCTTGGAGCGCAGTTCGGCCCGGGACAGTGCCGTGATGTCGATCCCGTCCAGGGTGATGGCCCCGCCGTCGAGCTCGTAGAAACGCATCACCAGGTTCACCAGCGTGGTCTTCCCGGCCCCCGTGGGGCCGACGATCGCCACCGTATGGCCCGGATGCGCCTCGAAGGACAGGTCCTCGATCAGCGGCCTGGCCGGATCGTAGGAGAAGGTGACGTCGGTGAACTGGACGTGGCCTTCGGTGCGGGCCGCCAGCCGGGCGGTGGGGGTTTCCGCCTCCTGCTCCTGGGCGTCCAGCAGCTCGAAGGTCCGTTCGGCGGAGGCGACCCCCGACTGGACCTGGTTGGCCATTCCGGCGATCTGTCCCAGCGGCTGGGTGAATTCGCGGGAGTACTGGATGAATGCGGTGGCATCGCCCAGGCTCATCTGCCCCGAGGCCACCCGCAGGCCGCCGACGACGGCGATGCCCACGTAGGCCAGGTAGGAGATGAACTGCATGACCGGGAAGATGGTGCCCGAGACGAATTGGGCGCCGAAGGAGGCCTTGAACAATTCCTCGTTGCGCTCGTCGAAGCGGGCCACCGATTCCTCCTCGCGGCCGAAGACCTTCATGAGGTCGTGGCCGGAGAAGGACTCCTCGATCTGCCCGTTCAGCGTCCCGGTGGACTTCCACTGCTCGGCGAACAGGCCCTGGGCCCTGGTCCCGATCAGCGCCGCGGCCACCGCCGAAAGCGGCAGGGCGACCAAGGCGATCAGTGCCAGCTGCCAGGAGACGATGAACATCATGATCACGATGCCCACCACGGTCAGGATCGATTCGAGCAGCTGCGAGAAGGCCTGCTGCAGGGCGGTCTGGATGTTGTCCACGTCGTTGGTGACCCGCGAGAGCAGGTCCCCGCGCTGACGGGTGTCGAAGTAGTTCAGCGGCAGTTTGTTGAGCTTGTCCTCCACGTCCTTGCGCAGCCGGTAGACCACGCGCATGACCAGTTTATTCAGCAGGTAGCCCTGGGCCCACATGAAGACGTTCGCCACGAAGTACATCATCAACACGAAGGAGATGATGACGCCGAGCTGGTGGAAGTCGATGCCTGTCCCGGGAACCAGGTCCATCCGCTCGAGCATGTCGGCCAGATTGGTCTTGCCTTGGGCCCGCAGCCCGGAAACGGCCTCCGCCTTCGAGGTGCCCGGAGCCATTTGTGAACCGATGACGCCCGAGAAGATGACGTCCATGGCCCTGCCCAGGATCTTGGGGGCGATGACGGTCAGCACCACGCCGACGGCGACAAATAAGAGTACGACGGCGATGCCGGCCTTTTCGGGGGCCATGAGCCCCACGAGGCGTTTGGTCGCGGGCCAGAACGCCTTGGCCTTGCGCACCGGCCGCTGGTCCCCGAATCCGTCATCGGCGGATACGGCGAAATCCTCGAGATCCTCGACCTGTGCGGCCGGTTTCTTCTCGGCCATCTAGGACACCTCCTCCGCACTGATCTGGGATTCGACGATCTCCAGGTAGGTCGCCGAGCTTTCCAACAGTTCCTCATGGGTGCCGCGCCCGACGATTTCGCCGTCGTCCAGCACCAGGATCTGGTCGGCGTCGATGATCGTGGACACGCGTTGGGCGACGACGATCACCGTGGCCTCACCGGTGGTCTCCTTCAACGCCGCCCGCAGCCGGGAGTCGGTGGTGACGTCCAGTGCCGAGAACGAATCGTCGAAGAGGTAGACCTTGGGCCTGGCGGCCAGGGCGCGGGCGATGCACAGGCGCTGGCGTTGTCCGCCGGAGACGTTCGTCCCGCCCTGGGCGATTCCCGACTCCAGTCCACCCTCCTTCCCGGAGACGAAATCCCGGGCCTGGGCGATCCGCAGGGCCTCCCAGAGTTCGGGATCCGTCGCCTCCCGGTTGCCGTAGCGCAGGTTGGAGGCGACGGTTCCGGAAAAGAGGTAGGGCCGTTGCGGGACGGCGGCCACCCGTTCGGAGAGTTGTTCGCGGGTCAACGCCGACACGGGGGTCCCGTCGATGAGCACCTGCCCGGCATCGGCGTCGTACAGGCGCGGGATGAGGTTCAGGAGCGTGGATTTACCGGACCCGGTGGATCCGATGATCGCGGTCATCCGACCGGGTTCGGCGGTGAACTGGAGATCCTTGAGCACCGGTTCCTCGGCGCCGGGATAGCCGAAGGAGACCCGGCGGAATTCCACGGTGCCATGCGCCGGGGCGTCCACCGTGGTGACCTCGGGGTCGCGGAGCGAGGGTTCGGCCTGCAGGACCTCGTCGATCCGTTCCGCGCAGACGGCGGCGCGCGGGATCATCATGGCCATGAACGTACCCATCATCACGGCCATGAGGATCTGCAGCAGGTACTGCAGGAAGGCGGTCAACGAGCCGACCTCCATGTTCCCGTCGGCCACGCGGTGTCCACCGAACCACAGCACCGCGGCGGTGGCCAGGTGCAGGATCATCCCGATCAACGGGAACATCAGCACGAACAGTTGTCCGACCCGGACCCCCACCTCGGTCAGGCGTTCGTTGGCGGCCCGGAAACGCTCGGTCTCGTAGGGTTCCCGCACGAAGGCCCGCACCACGCGGATGCCGATGATCTGCTCGCGCAGCACCCCGTTGATGGAGTCGATGCGTTCCTGCATCAGGCGGAACAGCGGCATCAGCAACCGGATGAGGAAGCCGACGATCACCACCAGCAGCGGGACCGACACCCATACCAGCCAGGACAGCCCGGCATCCTCACGCAGGGCCATGATGATCCCGCCCACGCACATGATCGGGGCGGAAACCATGAAGTTCAGGCCCATCAGCACCAGCATCTGGACCTGCTGGACGTCGTTGGTGCCGCGGGTGATCAGGGTCGGGGCGCCGAATTCGTTGACCTCCCGGGCCGAGAACCCGGCGACCGAGTGGAAGACGCCACGGCGGATGTCCCGGCCCACGGCCATCGAGGTCTTCGCCCCGAAGTAGACGGCGGCGATCGCGGTGAGGACCTGGATGAAGGCCACCATCAGCATCATCGCGCCGGTGCGCCAGATGAAATCGGTATCGCCCTGCGTCACTCCCTCGTCGATGATCCGCGCGTTCAGGCTCGGCAGGAACAACGTGGCCATGGTCGTTCCGAGCTGGAAGACCAGCACCGCGATGATCCACGGTCGATAGGGTTTCGCGTGCTTGAGGATCAGGCGCAGGAGCATGCAGGGGTGACTTTCTGGACTAACCACACCGGGGGCTGGGTCGCGTCGGCGGGTGATGGCCCGGGCGGCTGTGGCCGTTCGGGGCACTGGCAACTGTACTCGGCGCGTCGGGCCTTTCAATCCCTCCGCCGAAGGATTTGCCCCCCGGGCCCTATCGCGACACCCAAACACCCTTATAATGGTAATGGAATACCACCATGCGAAAATCTAAGGAGAATCACATGTCAGAGGCCCCCACCCAGCTTCAGGCCGGCGATCGCGCACCGGACTTCACCCTCACCGACGCCGACGGCGCCACCATCAGCCTGTCCAACTACACCGGCCGTTCGGTCGTGGTCTACTTCTACCCCAAGGCCGCAACCCCGGGCTGCACCACCGAGGCCTGCGATTTCCGGGACAACCTGAGCTCGCTGGCCGGCGCCGGCTACGACGTCCTGGGCATCTCCTCCGACGGGGAGGACGACCTGCAGGCCTTCGCCGATGACCAGTCACTGACGTTCCCGCTGCTGTCGGACCCGGACCACCGGACCGCCAAGGCCTACGGCGCCTACGGGGACAAGGACCTCGGCGGAAAGACCGTCACCGGACCCTGCGCTCCACGATCGTCGTCAACCCCGACGGGACCGTGAAGTCCGCCGAGTACAACGTCGCCGCGGAGGGCCACGTCTCCCGCCTGCGCGAGCAGCTCGGGGTCTAGGACCCGCGACCGCGGCGCCGCACGACGGCGCAGGCACCGCCCACGCAGAATGCCCATGGGGACTTCGGTCCCCATGGGCATTGTGCGTGGTGGCGCCGACCGGACCGTTCGACGTCCGGGTCTCTAGCCTCGGCATTTCATGAGGTCGTCGCCCCGGAGGCGTGTTTAAGCCCGTAAAGGTGCTCCTGACCTGCGAAAATAGTAGTTACGACACAACTGCTTTCGACAGGAAAAGGAGCACCCTTACGGTGAAGAAGTCTACCCGTTTCTACCCGGACCTCGACGTCGACGACGCAGGGACCGGGATCGTGTCCCAAGCAGGCGCCGTATTGCTGGCCGAGACCGCGAAGGCCGTTGCCCTGCCAGCAGCGTTGAGCACCGCCATGAAACCGTGGCGCAAGCCCTACGCCATCCACGACCCGGGCAAGATCCTGCTCGATGAGGTCCTGTCCCTGGCAATGGGCGGGGACGCGTTCTCCGACGTCGACCGGCTGCGCACCCAGCCCTGGGTGTTCGGCCCCGTCGCCTCCGATCCCACCGTTTCCCGCCTACTCAAGGCCCTCGCCGACGACGCCCCGGCAGTGCTGGAGGCGATCAACACCGCCCGCGCCCAGACACGTGCCCGGGCCTGGGACGCTGCCGGGCACGATTCACCGGTCCACGCCGCCAGCGATGAAAACCCGCTGGTCGTGGACCTGGACGCAACCCTGGTGACCTCCCACAGCGAGAACAAGGAACAAGCGGCCCCGACCTACAAGCGCGGCTTCGGGTTCCACCCTTTGGCCTCGTTCGCCGACCACGGCGCGAAGGGCACCGGGGAGCCGTTGGCGATGCTGCTGCGCCCGGGCAACGCCGGGTCAAACACGGTGGCGGACCACATCACCGTGACCGACGCCTCCCTGGCCCAGCTCCCACCCGGACACCGTACGGGCCGGGCGATACTGGTGCGCACCGATACCGCCGGTGGCACCCACGGATTCCTGGATTGGCTCACCGACCCGGTGCGGGACCTGGCCTATTCCGTGGGCTTCGGATTCTTCCCGGCCATGGAAAAAGCCCTGGGAAGCATCGACAACAACTCCTGAGTGAAGGCCCTGAACAGCGACGGGATCGAACGCGAAGGGGCCTGGGTAACCGAGCTGACCGGCGACCTGTACTTGTCCTCGTGGCCGGCCGGGATGCGGGTGATCGTGCGCAAGGAGGAACCCCACGTCGGGGCGCAACTGCGCATTACCGACATCGACGGGATGCGCTACACCGCGTTCGCGACGAATCAGGCCGGGGACGATCTGGCCCGGTTGGAAGTCGCACACCGTTTGCGGGCCCGCTGCGAGGACCGGATCCGCAATGGCAAGGACACCGGATTGGAGAACCTCCCGTTGAAGGCCTTTGCCGGCAATGAGATCTGGGTCCACCTGGTGATGCTCGCCCTCGAGCTCACCGCATGGACGCAGATGCTTGCCCTGACCGGGACCGAGGCACGGCGGTACGAACCCAAGCGCCTGCGAACGCGGATCTTCGAAACGGCCGGCAAAATCATCACCACCGGCAGGCGCAAGATCCTGCACCTTGCGGCAACGGCTCCGGAAACACCATTGATCCTCAAAGCCCTGGAGCGACTTCGGAGCCTCCCGGCACCTGGCTGACCAGCCCCCGGACCATCCCGACGAAGCAAGAAGCACATACAGCGGAACCAGTGGAGATTCCGGCCCGATCCGAGGCTATCGGGCAATCCGTCACACCCTCATGCCAGAATCAGTACCGCTAGGCAGAAGGTAAGTCCTGGCCCGCAACCAGCACAGCCCGATGAAAGATCGAGGCTAGGGCCTGGGGCGCGGCCGTGTGGCCACCAACTCGGCAAAGCGGCTGATGTAGTCCTGCAGGAACCCGACCGTGGACTCCTGGCTGATTCCGCCCTCCTCGTCGATCAGCCCCGGGGACCGGGACAGGAACACCTCGGGCTGGCCCGGGGTGGGCATGTCGAAATAGGACAGCGCCAGCCGCAGGTTCTTCTGTGAGCTGTACCCGCCCATGCGGCCCACCGAGTGGCTGATGATCCCCGCCGGGAGGTTCTTCCATGCGACGTCGGCATTGGGCTTGGAGCCGATGTCCACCGCGTTCTTGAGGCAGGCCGGGATGGTGCGGTTGTTCTCCGGGGTGACGAACAGGACGCCGTCGGAGGCCTTGATCGTTTCGCGGAAGCCGGTGTATTCCCCGGGCAGGGGTTTATCGGCGACCTCGGGGGTGTCGTAGTCGAAATCATAGAGCGGCAGGTCGCGGATCTCGACGATGCGGGCCTGGTAGCCAGCGGGGAAGAGGTCGATGGCGTTCAGTGCGATCTTGCGCGCATAGGAGGCACGGCGCAGGCTGCCGACGATGACGGAGATGTTCCTGGTCATGGAAATGGGGTTCCTTTCGGGACGGTGGGCAGGCCGGGCGGGCGTCGGGACGCACCCGTGGTGCCTGCGACTCCCACCCTGGCCTACGAAGAACCGTACTTGAAAGTTCGATAGACCCAACATTAGGCTGGCCCCACGACATGAAAGGAGGTGCCGCATGCACCGGGACGGCATATGGCTCGAGGCGATCACCCTGTTCCAGGCCATCCGCGAGGGCAATCAGCCTGCGGCCAAACGACTACTGGACTCCTCCGCCCATCGGGACGAGGTCTTCGAGGGGCTGCTGAGCATGCTCGGGATCTTCCTGCGCGGACAGCAGGCCACCGAACTGGACCATTTCATTTCCGCGGCCCACCGCGCCGGCCCTCCCCCGCCCTTCGGGGCCCGCCCGTATCTTCCTCCGTTGAGCTGAACCGTCCGCGGCGTTAAAACACGGTGCCCCCTCCACCGGGAAGAGTGGTGGAGGGGGCACCGTCATGCCCACCCCGGATGGATCGACCATCCCGTCCGGGATGAACACCCGGGCTGCGAGGTAGGAGCTCGTTGGCCCGGGAGCCTACCGGCACCGCGCCGGTCACCGGGCGGTGTCGTGGAGCCTAGGATTCGCCGCGGCGCAACAATTGTCCGTGGGGGGTCGTGAAATCGACCTTCTCCCCGCGCAGCCAGGTGCCGGCGACGACGCCGTCCAGGGTCTTGCCGGCGTAGGCGGACACGGGGTTGCGGTGCTGGAGCTTGGCGACGTCCACGACGAAGTCCTCTTCCGGGGAGAAGATGGCGAAGTCGGCATCGGAGCCTGGCGCCAACTGACCCTTGCGCTCCAGACCGGCCAGCTTCGCCGGCCCCGAGGACATCCAGGCCAGCACCTGATCCAGGGCGATGCCGCGTTTCCGGGCTTCGGTCCAGATCAGCGACAGACCCAGCTGCAAGGAAGCCACCCCGCCCCAGGCGGTGCCGAAGTCCCCGCCTTCGGGATACTTCAGCTCCACCGTGGACGGCGAGTGGTCGGAGACGATGAAGTCGATGGTCCCGTCGATGAGTCCCTGCCAGAGCAGCTCGCGGTTGGCATCCTCACGGATCGGCGGGCAGCACTTGAATGCCGTGGCCCCATCGGGGATCTCCTCGGCGAGCAGGGTCAGGTAGTGCGGGCAGGTCTCGACGGTCAGCCGCACGCCTTCGGCCTTCGCCGCGGCGATCACCGGCAGCGAATCGGAGGAGGACAGGTGCAGGATATGTGCCCGGCCCCCGGTCCGCCGTGCCGCGTCGATGACCCGCTGGATGGCCAGGTTCTCGGCCACCCGCGGGCGTGAGGCCAGGAAGTTGGAGTACTCCCGGCCACCGATCTGCGGCGCTTCCTCGATGGTGTGCGCGTCTTCGGCGTGCACGATCATCAGCGAGTCGAAGGAGGCGAGCTCGGCCATGTCGGCCTCCATCTCCTCCGGCTCCAGGGCGGGGAATTCATCCACCCCCGAATGCAACAGGAAGCACTTGAAGCCGTACACGCCCTCGTCGTGCAGTTTGCGTAGTTCCTCGCGGTTGCCCGGGACGGCACCGCCCCAGAAGCCGACGTCGATGTACGCCTTGCGCCCGGCGACCTCGCGCTTGAGCTCCAGGGCCCCGACATCCACCGTCGGGGGGATCGAGTTCAGCGGCATGTCGATGATGGTGGTCACCCCACCGGCGGCGGCGGCACGGGTGGCGGAGTCGAAGCCCTCCCACTCGGTGCGCCCCGGCTCGTTGACGTGGACGTGGGAGTCCACGAGGCCGGGGATCATCACTTCCCCGGCACCGAGTTCGATGGTCTCGCGTCCCACCAGGCCCTGGCCCGGGCCTTCAATCGCTGCGATCCGTCCATCACGGATGCCGACCTCGTGGGCGCCGATGCCCTCACCGGTGAGGATCCGCTCGCCGCGGACCACCAGGTCGAATTCCTGGTTCTTTCCTGCCGGAGCAGTGCTGCTCTGGTTGCTCATATGCCGATTCCTCCTCGAATCCTGGCTGTCGGGCCCTGGATGTCCCGACTTCTTCCCTGACGATTATCCGCCCTCGCCTCCGCGGGGCGGGAACCGGCCAGGACCTGGGCCCTGCCGGTGGATGGACGCGGAACGGCGGACGGACCCCGTGGAGCATGGCTCCCGGTTCCGCCCGCCGTTGACCGTTTCCGGTGGCTACGCGCCGGCCGTTGCCGCCTCACGGGCCGGCTTCAGCGGAACGAGCGCCGTCGGGGCATCGGCCACGGTCTCGGCCAGATCCTCGAATTCGGTGACGTTGTTCAGCTCGGTACCCATGGAGATGTTCGTGACGCGCTCGAGGATGACCTCGACCACGACCGGCACCGAGTGCTCCTCCATGAGGCTCTTGGCCTCGGCGAAGCCCTTGGCCAGGTCCTTCGGGTCCTTGACCCGGACGGCCTTGCAGCCCAGCCCCTCGGCCACCTTGATGTGGTCCACGCCGTAGCCCTCGGTCTCGGGGGAGTTGATGTTATCGAACGCCAGGGACACGTGGTAATCCATCTCGAATCCACGCTGCGACTGACGGATCAGTCCCAGGTAGGAGTTGTTCACGACCACGTGGATGTACGGCAGCTTGAACTGCGCGCCGACGGCCAGCTCCTCGATCATGAACTGGAAGTCGTAGTCACCCGAGAGGGCGACGACCGGCTTGCCGGGCTTGCCGCGGACGACGCCGAGTGCTGCCGGTCCGGTCCAGCCCAGCGGGCCTGCCTGTCCGGCGTTGATCCAGCGGCGCGGGCCGAAGACGTGCAGCATCTGTGCCCCCTGGATCTGGCTCAGGCCGATGGTGGAAACGTAGGTGGTTTCCGGACCGAAGGCCGAGTTCATCTCCTGGTAGACACGCTGCGGCTTGACCGGGACGTTGTCGAAGTTGGTCTTGCGGTGGCCCTCGCCCTTGCGGTCCGCGGTGGTCTGCGCCCACTCGGAGTAGTCGGGCAGGGTGCCGGCGTCGCGACGCTCGGTGGCCACCTCGATGAGAACCCGCAGGGCCTCACCGGCGTCGGAGACGACGCCGAGGTCGGGGGAGAACACGCGGCCGATCTGCGTGGGCTCGATGTCCACGTGCACGAACTTGCGTCCGGCGGTGTAGGTGTCCAGGCCACCGGTGTGGCGGTTGGCCCAGCGGTTCCCGACACCGAGGACGAAGTCCGAGTCCAGGTAGTTCACGTTGCCGTAGCGGTGGTGGGTCTGCAGGCCCACCATGCCGGCCATCAGGCGGTGGTCATCGGGGATGGCACCCCAGCCCATCAGCGTGGGCTGGACCGGGACGTTGAGCAGTTCGGCGAGGCGGACCAGGTCGTCGGAGGCATCGGCGTTGATGATGCCGCCGCCGGCGATGATCACCGGGTGCTCCGAGGCGAAGAGCATGTCCAGGATCTTGCCTGCCTGCTTGCGGCTGGCCTTGGGCTTCTCGACGCCGAGGGGCTCGTAGGCATCGATGTCGAATTCGATCTGCGCCATCTGGACGTCGATCGGCAGGTCGATCAGCACCGGGCCGGGACGGCTGGAGCGCATGAGCTGGAAGGCCTTTTGGAAGGTCCCGGGAACCAGTCCCGGCTCCAGGACGGTGGAGGCCATCTTGCACAGCGGCTTGGCGATGGACTCGATGTCCACTGCCTGGAAGTCCTCCTTGTGCAGCTTGGCAACCGGGGCCTGACCCGTGATGCAGAGCATCGGGATGGAGTCGGCCTGGGCGGCATACAGGCCGGTGATCATGTCGGTGCCGGCGGGCCCTGAGGTACCCAGGCAGAGCCCGATGTTCCCGGCGGCAGCGCGGGAGTAGCCGTCGGCCATATGCGAGGCGCCCTCGACGTGGCGGGCCAGGGTGTGGCGGATGCCGCCGTGGGCCTTGATGGCCGAGTACAGCGGGTTGATGGCCGCCCCGGGAAGGCCGAAGGCCTCGGTGGCGTTCTCCTTCTCGAGGATGAGGACGATCGCGTCCACGGTGCGCATCTTGGTCATGGTGTTCTCCTTGGTGGAGGGCCCCGGAGGGGGGCCGGAAATAGTGAAGTTTGGGCGGCCGCCGGTACGAACCGAACATAGGTACCGGCGGCCGGGCTGTGGGGACCGCCCCGTGCGGGGCGGAAGCCGGCCGGTGAGCGACGTGCGGCGGACGCCGCCTAGCTGGCGGAGGAAGCGCGGGGCCCGGTGCCGGACCCCGGGCCACTTACTTGGAGTCGGAGCTACCCGACAGGCGCTCGACACCACGGAACAGACCCGAGTGGTCCAGCGAGCCGTCGCCGCTGGCGACGGTGGAGGCCACGAGCTGGGCCACGAGGGCCCCCTGCGGGAGGACGACGCCGGCTTCGCGGGCTGCGGAGGTGACGATGCCCATGTCCTTGTGGTGCAGGGCCAGGCGGAAGCCCGGGTCGAAGTTGCGGTCCAGGATCTTCTGGCCCTTCTGGTCCAGGACCTTGGAGCCGGCCAGGCCGCCACCGAGGACCGATAGCGCGGCCTGGGTGTCGACGCCGTAGGCCTCCAGGAAGACCACGGCCTCGGAGAGTGCCTGGATGTTGGAGGCCACGATCAGCTGGTTGGCGGCCTTGACCGTCTGGCCGGATCCGGAGGGACCGACATGGACGATCGTCTTGCCGATGGCATCGAGCACGGCCGCGGCATCGTCGAAGTCGGCCTTCTCGCCACCGACCATGATGGACAGCACGCCGTCGACGGCTCCTGCCTCGCCACCGGAGACCGGTCCGTCGAGGGGGCGCAGGCCGGCGGCGCGGGCGTCATCGGCCAGGACCACGGCGACATCGGGGCGGATGGTCGAGTTGTCGATCCACAGTGCGCCCTTCTTGGCGTTGGCGAAGACCCCGTCTTCACCGTGGACAACTGCTTCCACGTCCGGGGAGTCCGGAACCATGGTGATCACGACGTCGGCATCGGCGACAGCTTCGGCGACGCTGGCTGCGGCGGTTCCGCCGGCCGACGCCAGATCCTTGGCCTTTTCGGGGCTGCGGTTGAAGCCGGTCACCTGGAACCCGGCCTTGACCAGGTTCTTGGCCATGGGCAGGCCCATGATCCCCAGGCCGATGAAGGCAACGTTCTTGTTTTCGCTCATGTTGTTCTCCTTGAAGTTTTGGTGGTGCGTACCGGTCGGGGCCTAGGCGCCCTGGCGAATCAACCAGTCGAAGGCGACATCGGAGGAGGCCTTGTATTCCAGGCCGATCGGTCCTGTGTAGCCCTTGGCCCGGCTGCTCTCGATCCACTCGCCCAGCGGCAGGTTCCCGGTTCCGGGAGCCCCGCGTCCCGGGTCGTCGGCGATCTGGATGTGGCCGAAGTCGGCGGCGTGCTTGTTCACGACGTCCGCGACATCATCGCCGTTGACTGCCATGTGGTAGAAGTCGGCCAGCAGCTTGACGTTGTCCACGCCGGCTTCCTGGGTCTTCGCGATGACGCCCAGAGCGTCGGCGGCGGTCTTCAGCGGGTAGGCCTCGGTGCCGGAGACCGGCTCCAGCAGGACGGTGCCGTCGATCTTGGCGACCCCGCGCGCGGCGGCCACGAGGTTGGCCAGGGCCAGCTCGTCCTGCTCGGCGGCCGACTGGCCGTCCTGGCGGTTGCCGTAGAGGGCGTTGAAGCCGCGGCAGCCCGTGGCCTGTCCGATGGCGGCGACGACGTCGATGTTGTCGGCGAATTCCTTCTCGCGGCCGATCCAGGAAACAATCCCGCGGTCTCCGGCGGGCATTTCGCCGGCCAGGAAGTTCAGTCCGGTCAGCTGGACGCCGGCGTCGGCGAGCGAGCTGACGAACTTTTCCACCTCGGCGTCGGCCGGAACGGCCTCGGCGAAGGGCCACCAGAACTCGACGTTGTCGAAACCGGCCTTCTTCGCTGCCGCCGGGCGCTCCAGCAAGGGGAGCTCGGTCAGCAGGATGGAGCAGTTGACGGTGTAAGCCATGTGGATTCCTTTCGGAACGGTCATTTCCAGATTGTGGAAGTTTACTTCTGCCTACTGAAAACATTAGGTGAGTCCCGCATCACCTGTCAAGACTTCGGGGTCACGGCCGGTCGGCGCGCGGACCGGCCGTCCGGGAGCACCGGACGCTGCCCCCGGCACCTTCAGGGGGCGTGGGAGGGCTGGATTCGGCCTCTGATCAGGGCCTCGGCTGAAATGGGTGTGGGCCTCCGCGGTGGTGGGGCCGCGGGCCAGTGGCCCGCAGCCCAACCACGGTCGGTGGCCCACGAAAAAACCGGCCACCGGGACGAAGCCCCGACGGCCGGTTTGTTCATTGGTCGCTACAATGCAATCTGGCGATTGACGTCCTTGTAGAGCAGGTAGCGGAAGTTCGCCGGCCCACCGGCGTAGCAAGCCTGCGGGCAGAAGGCGCGCAGCGACATGTAATCGCCTTCCTGCACCTCGACCCAGTCGGCGTTAAGCCGGTAGACGGCCTTGCCTTCCAGGACGTAGAGGCCGTGCTCCATGGTGTGGGTCTCCGCGAACGGGATCGAGGCGCCGGGCTCGAAGGTCACGATGTTCACGTGCATGTCGAACGCGAGGTCCTCGGGGTCGAGCATGCGGGTGGTGCGCCATTTATTGTCGGTACCCGGCATGGCCTTGGGCTCCAGATCGCGCTCGTTGCCGACGACCGGACGGGCCGTATGCCCCTCGAGCGGCTGGTAGCGCTTGCGGAACCAGTGGAAGCTGGCAGCCTCCGTGCCGTCGTTGTTCACGCTGTAAGCGGTCCCGGCGGGGATGAAGGCAAAAGCACCTTCGCTGAGCTGGTGGGTCGTTCCGTCGATCACCAACCGCAGCGATCCCTGCATGACGAAGAGGAATCCCTCCACCTCGGGCTGCGGCTCGGGGTTCTGCGAGCCGCCGCCGGGGGACACCTCGACGATGGTCTGGGAGAACGTGGTCGCCCCACCGGACACCGGACGGTTCAGGACCCAGGAACGGGTTCCCGTCCACTCCGGAAGAACCGAGGTCACGATATCGCGCAGGACCCCGCGCGGGATGACCGTATAGGCCTCGGTGACCACGGCGCGGTCGGTCAACAGATCCGTCTGGGGCGGATGACCACCCTGGGCCGTGTAGTAGGGGGCCTCCACCGGAGCGGTGCTGGTTTTAGACATGGGTTTCCTTTGCGTTGATCGCGGGACGACCCAGAGCCAGGGCCCCGAGTTGTGCCTGGGTGATTTCGACGCCGTTCTCGACTTCGCTGGCCGTCAACGCACCGCAGGTCAGACCGCGGTAGATGAACATGGCCAGGGCCCGCGCGGTGGCCGGCTCGTCCATGATCGAGGATTCGACCTGGTGCACGTAGTTGCGCAACCGGTTGGCCGCTGCGTCGAAACCGTCGCGGTAGAAGGCGTAGGTCGCGAGGTAGCGGGTGGCCAGTTGGGCCGGGTGGAGGTCCCACCCCTGGTAGATCCCCCGCTCCAGATGCCGGCGCACCAGCCGGGCGTGCAAGGCAAACGCCTTGCTGACATGGTCCGGCTCGCCGATGGGCAGGATGTTCGTGGACCCATCGGAGAGATGGACCCCCGTTCCGGCGACCGCGACCTGGAGCACGTTCTTGGCGTGATCCGCAGCGGGGTGCTCCATCGACTGGTACTCCGCGGCGATCCCCAGCGACGCCGAGTAGTCGTAGGTTCCGTAGTGCAGCGACGAAACCCTTCCCCGTCCTGCGTGGATCAGCTGGGCCGACGGCACCGTGCCTTCGGCCGAGAGGATCAGCTGCGGGGTTTCCATCTGGACCTCGAAGCGCAGCCGCCGTGCCGGCAGCCCGTGGGCGGCCTCCAGCTTCTCGCATACGAAGACCATCGCCTCGACCTGGGCCACCGTGGTCACCTTGGGCAGCGTCAGGACCAGCCCGTCGGGCAGTCCCCCGGTGTCCATCAGCGAGCCAATGAACAGGTCGAGGGTGCGAAGGGCACGCTGCCGGGTGGGCAGCTCGAAGCATTTGAAGCGGATCCCGATGAACGGCGGGGCGATGCCCGCGGCAACGGCCCGGTTCACTTCCTGGGCGGCCCGGATGGCGTGGGCGTCCTCTTCCTCGTCGGGCCGGTCCCCCAACCCGTCTTCGAAGTCGATGCGCAGGTCTTCAATCGGCTCGTTGTCCAGCTTCTGGGCCACGAGCTCGGCCAGCAGATCGGCGCGCGACCCGGCGGTGACGTCGGCGCCACCTTCGGCGTCGAGGCCCACGGAGCGGGCCAGCACGGCCAACCCACCGAACTCGCGGGCGGCCGCCAGGGCCTGCCGGCCCCACTGGGCCGGCGTGTCGGCCGTGAACTTATCGGCGGGGACGTAGGCGGTATGCACCGGCTGACGGACTCCGCTATCCCCCGGGTAGGAACGCTCCAGGAGCTTGTCGGTGGCCGCGAGCCGGGTTTCGACCGTCTTGAGGATGGTCTCGTCCAGGACCGGGCTTACGCTCATCGGTTCACCAACTCGGTGGACAGGAGGCGGTAGGCCGGCAGCGTGAGGAAGTCTTCAAAGTCCTCATCGCGCCCGGAAACCAGACGACCGATGAGCTCGCCCGCCGGAACGTAGTACTTCTCGAAGGTTTCCTTGTCGTCGACTTCGGTGCGCAGCCGCTCGATCTCCTCGGCCAGGGCGGCCTTGACGAGTTCGGCGGTGATGGTGTTTCCGGTGTCGTCGGCCACGACGCCGTTGCGGATCTGCTGCCACACCTGCGAGCGGGAGATCTCCGCCGTGGCGGCGTCCTCCATCAGGTTGTGGATCGCCACCGCACCATTGCCCGAAAGCCAGACGGCGGTGTAGGCGACCGCGACATACAGGTTCGCGTGGACCCCCTGCTCGGTGACCTGGCCCGGAGCAGAAGCGACATCCAGGAGGTCCTCGGCGCCGACGGAGACCTCGGGACGCTGCTTGTCCAGCTGGTTCGGGCGATCGCCCAACACGGATCCGAAGACCTCGGAGCAGATCGACACCAGATCCGGGTGCGCCACCCATGAACCGTCGAAGCCGTCACCGGCTTCACGGGTCTTGTCGGCCCTGACCTTCTTGAAGGCGGCCTCGGTGGTTTCCGGTTCGCGGCGGTTCGGGATGAAGGCGGCCATGCCGCCCATGGCGAAGGCACCACGCTTATGGCAAGTCTGCACCAACAGGTCGGTGTAGGCACGCATCATCGGGGCCGTCATCGCCACATCGGCGCGGTCCGGCATGATGAACTTATCGCCGGAGGAGCGGAAGTACTTGATGATGCTGAACAGGTAGTCCCAGCGTCCGGCGTTCAGGCCCGACGCGTGGTCGCGCAGTTCGTAGAGGATCTCGTCCATCTCGAAGGCGGAGGGGATCGTCTCGATCAGCACGGTGGCCCGGACGGTCCCGTGCTCGATGCCCAGTTCTGCCTCGGCGAAGGTGAAGACGTCGTTCCACAGCCGTGCCTCGAGGTGGGATTCCATCTTGGGCAGGTAGTAGAAGGGCCCGTCGCCCTTGGCGGCCAGCTCCTTCGCGTTGTGGAAGAAGTGCAGGCCGAAATCAACCAGCGCACCGACGGTGGGGGCGCCATCGACGAGCACGTTGGCTTCGGGAAGGTGCCAGCCGCGCGGGCGCACCACCACGGTGGCCAGCTCGGCATCGGTCCGCAGGTTGTATTCCTTGCCTTCGGGCGAACGGAACGACAAGGTTCCACGAGCCGCCTCGCCCAGGTTGACCAGTGCGTCGACGACGTTGTGCCAGGTGGGGGTCGACGCGTCTTCGAGGTCGGCCAGCCAGACCTTGGCGCCGGAGTTCAGCGCATTGATGGCCATCTTGGCCGGTGAGGCCGGTCCGGTGATCTCCACACGGCGGTCGCGCAGCTTCTCGGGGGCTTCGGCGACCTTCCAGTCTCCGGCGCGCACCTCTGCGGTCTCGGGAAGGAAATCGATGGTCCCCTTCTCGGAGGCGGCCTGCTGGGCCGTCTGACGTGCGGTCAACAGCTCGTCGCGGGTCGCCGCGAAACGACGCTGCAGCTTCTCCACGAAGGCCAGGGCCTCGTCGCTCAGGACGTCCTGGGCTCCGTCTACGTCGGGAACGTGCGTTAGTGAAATGCTCATGATGATCCTCCTACTTGCTGCCGCGTGCTGCGGCGACTACGGCGTCGGCCACGTCTCCGGCGACGTGCGGGTCGAACACGCTGGGAATGATGAATCCGGAGTTCAGCTCGTTGTCGTCCACCCGCGCGGCGATCGCGTCGGCTGCGGCAACCAGCATTTCCGGGATGATATCAACCGCGTGGGCGTCGAGCAGGCCACGGAAGAAGCCCGGGAACGCCAGCACGTTGTTGATTTGGTTCGGGTAGTCACTGCGGCCGGTGGCCACCACTGCTGCGTGGCGGCCAGCAACGACCGGGTCGACCTCGGGGTCGGGGTTGGCCATGGCAAAGACGATCGCGCCGTCGTTCATGGACTCGATGTGCTTCTCCTCGAGGATATTGGGGGCGGAGACACCGATGAAGACATCGGTGCCGACCATGGCCTCGTGGAGGGTGCCGCTGAAGTTCTCCGGGTTGGTGTTCTCCGCCAACCAGGCGCGGTGGGAATCGCTGTGTTCGGTGTTGCGGTCGATGGCACCATTGCGGCCACAGGCAATGACGTTCTTCGCCCCACGGGCCAGCAGCAGCTGGACGATGGCGTTGCCCGCAGCGCCGACACCCGAGACGACGATGCGCACGTCCTCGATCTTCTTGTCCACCACACGCAGCGCATTCTGCAGGGCCGCCAGGGTGACGATGGCCGTCCCGTGCTGGTCATCGTGGAAGACCGGGATGTCCAGTTCCTCCCGCAGGCGGGCCTCGATCTCGAAACAGCGCGGTGCGGCGATGTCCTCGAGGTTCACGCCCCCGTAGACCGGGGCAAGGGCCTTGACGATGCTGACGATTTCATCCGTGTCCTGGGTATCCAGGCAAACCGGCCAGGCATCGACGTCGGCGAACTGCTTGAAGAGGGCCGCCTTGCCCTCCATGACCGGCAGGGACGCCTCGGGGCCGATGTTGCCCAGCCCCAACACCGCGGAGCCGTCGGTGACCACGGCGATGGTGTTGCGCTTGATCGTCAGGTTGCGTGCCTTGGAGCGGTCGTCGGCGATGGCCTGGCAGACGCGGGCGACGCCGGGGGTGTAGGCACGGGAGAGGTCATCGCGGTTGCGCAGGGCCACCTTGGGAACCACTTCGAGCTTGCCGCCCAGGTGCATCAGGAACGTGCGGTCGCTGACGTTGCGGACCGTGACGTTCTCGAGGTCGTCCAGTGCCTCGCGGATGCGTTCGCCGTGCTCGGCGTCCGTGGTGTTGCAGCTGACGTCGATCACCATGATGCTGTGGGTTGATTCAGTGACATCCAGCGCCGTGATCGCACCGCCTGCAGCACTGACGGCTGCGGCAAGATCGCTCGTGGCCGTGAAGCTGGCCGGTGCCTCGACCCTCAGGGTCATTGAATATCCGGGGCTGGGATTCGCCATGAATTCCTCCTACTAGAACTGATGGTCGGTCTGCTTTTGCAGTACCTGCCATAAAAAACATTTCCGTATAGTGGATAATATTATTTGTACTACGGAAAATCAAGGTCAGCGTACAGATTCGTTCCTCGAACGCTGGATGAACTTTCTCGGCTAACGGAAAAAGTTTTCCCACTTCAAGTACTCTGGATCAAAACGCCGCTCCATATCCGGCCAGACCGTGCGGCATCCCCGGCCGGCGACCACGTTTCAAGGAGAAACCATGCCCACCAAACCAGCCACCGGTGTCCAATCAGTGGAGCGCGCCTTCGATTTGCTAGAACTCATCGCCCGGGCCGGCGGGGAATGCACCCTGAGTGAGTTGGCGGCCGAAACCCCGATGCCGCTGCCGACGATCCACCGGCTGCTGCGCACGCTGGTGGGCATCGGGCATGTCCGCCAGCTGCCCAACCGCCGCTACGCGCTGGGCCCGCGCCTGATCAGGTTGGGCGAGGTCGCCAACCGCCAACTGGGCTCGGTCGCGGCGCCGCTGTTGAAGACGCTCGTCAACGAGCTGGGCGAATCGGCGAACCTCTCGGTGCTCGACGGCGACATGATCACCTACATCAATCAGGTCCCCTCCCCGCACAGCGTGCGGATGTTCACCGAGGTGGGCCGCCGGGCCAACCTCCACGACACCGGGGCCGGCAAGGCGATCCTCTCGGTCATGGATACCGAGCGCGTCGACCGCCTGGTCGGCCAGGCCGGCATGCCGACCCCCACGCCCCACAGCATCGGGACGTTAAAGGAACTCCACGCCGAGCTCGACCGCATCCGCAAGGCGGGCTATTCGATCGACGAGGAGGAGCAGGAGTTGGGAGTGCGTTGCTTCGCCATGGCCGTTCCGGGCGCCCCGACCCCGATGGCCGTTTCCATTTCCGGCCCGACCACCCGTGTCGATCGTGATTTCGGTGATCGCGCCGTTCCTGCCCTGCAGCGGGTGGCCGATGCCATCGCCACTGCCTTGCGCGGCTCCAACGGCTCCTAGGCCCACGGCACCGGCTGCGGGCCCGGCTGCGGGCCCGGCTGCGGGCCCGGGCTTCCCGCCTCGAGGCCCGGGGCCCGCAGCCGGTCAGCCAGGGCCCGCGCACTGCGACTGCGCCACCACGGCAGGATGATCCGGGGTTACAGAGCCGCATCGGACAAAGAACAGCCCGCCTTCACCAGGTTTCCCTGGTGAAGGCGGGCTGTTCTCATTCGTGGGGCGGCGGGGCCGGACCCTAGGCCCTATGGGCCCCGTGTTCCGAGGAACCCGTCTCGCCCTCGTCCTGCTCGTGGAGGGCGTCGGCACGTAGTTCCTGGCCAGCAGCCTCGGGCTGCGCGGCAGTGGCTTCCGTGGCACCGTTCTCACGCACGGCCTTGACGTTCTCGGCTTGGCGCTTGACCTCCTCCGGCTCCATGCCCTCGGGCAGGGCCGCAGGGATGCCTTCGGCCTCACAGGCCTTCACATGCTCGGCCATGACCACGGTGTACTCATCGACGCTGACCACCGGGATCTCGTCGCCGTCCACCGAGATCAGCTTGCCGGATTCGTAGTGGTCCCCGTCCTGCAGGCTGTGCACCTGGTCCTCACGGACCATACGCGGCGGGGACGCAGCGAACACCGAGGCGTTCTTGGAAGGATTACCCAGCTTGAGCTCGTTGAACAGGATGTTCAACAGCACGGCCATCAGGGCTGCGGAGCTGATGCCGGAATCCAGGATCGTGGCCAGCCAGGTGGGGAAGGCATCGTAGAAGTCGCCCTTGACCACGGGGATCAAGCCGAAGGCCAGCGACGCGGAGACGATGATCATGTTCATCCCCTTGTCGTAGTTGACCTTCGACAAGGTACGGATGCCGCTGGCTGCCACCGTGCCGAAGAGCACGATGCCGGCGCCGCCGAGTACGGGAAGCGGGATGGCTGCCACCACGCGCCCCAGGATGGGCAGCAGGCCCAGGACCACCAGGATGCCGCCGCCGGCAGTGACCACGAAGCGGCTCTTGATGCCGGTGATGGCGACCAGCCCGACGTTCTGGGCGAAGGCACTCTGCGTGAACGTGTTGAAGAACGGTGCGACGAAGCTGGAGATCATATCGGCGCGCAGGCCGTCTCCGATGCGCTTGGAGTCGACACGCGTCTTGGCGATTTCGCCGACGGCCAGGATGTCTGCCGTGGTTTCGGTCAGGATCACCAGCACCACGATCGTCATGGAGATGATGCCACCGATTTCGAAGACCGGCATGCCGAAGGCCAACGGCTTGGGGATCTCGAAGATGGGGCCGTCTCCGACCGTGGCGAAGTCGGCAATGCCGACCGCCCAGGCCACCAGGGTCCCGATGACGATGGCCAACAGGATCGACAGGCGTGAGATCGCGGCATTGCCGACCTTGCTCAACAGGAGCACGATGAGCAGCGTCAACGCGGCCAAGCCGATATTGGCCAGGGAGCCGTAGTCGTCCGTCGTATCGTCGCCACCCATGGACCAGTTCGCCGCCACCGGGGTGAGCGAAAGGCCGATCATGGTGATGACCACACCGGTGACCACCGGCGGGAAGAATCTGATGATGCGGGCAAAGAACGGTGCCACAAGGAAACCGATGGCCGCGGCGACCATGACGGCCCCGAAGACCGCTTGGATGCCACCATCACCCTTGACGATGGTGACCAGCGTCGCGACGGACGCGAAGGACGTGCCCTAGACCAGCGGCAACTGGGCGCCGAAGAAGGGGACGCCGACCGTTTGCAGGATCGTGGCCAGACCGCCGATGAACAAGCAGGATGCGACCAGCAGGGCCAGATCGGTGCTGTCCATGCCCGCGGCCGCGCCGATGATCAGTGGCGGAGCAATGATGCCGCCATACATGGTGAGCACATGCTGCAAGCCATAGGCGAGGGTGCGCCCCAGTGGTAGCTTCTCGTCTTCCGGACGGGCTACTGCTGTGGCGTTTCGATGTTGCTTGGCTTTCACGGCTGACCTCCTTGTGCACTTCCGTGAGGGCCGGGCGCCCGCAATGCTGCGGGCGCCCTGCGTGTACTACCGCTTAGCAGAAGCCTGCGGCATTTTCCCAGATCGGGTGCGTGGGCGAAACGCCTTCACGCTGGATGGTTGCTTCAATGAGGCCGTACGGGCGATCCGCCGCGAAGAAGACCTCGTTGGGGTTGTCCTGGCCGAACGGCGACAGGTCCACCAGGAAGTGGTGGCTGTTCGGCAGCGAGAAACGGATTTCCTCGATCTCGGGATGCGTCTCGAGAACCAGGCGGCCCATTTCGTACATCGTCTGCTGCAGGGCCATCGAGTGGGTCTCGGCGAAGGCCTTGAGCAGCAATTCACGCACGGAGGCGTAGATGCCGTTGAAATCGGTGTCCTCCGAGGTCGAAGCCTCGGTGTTGTAGCGCCACCGGGTGTTGACATCCGTGGCGAGAACGCGCTCGGAGGTCTCCTTCAAGGTCGTGTACTTGTCGACCGGGAAGCCGTGGAACTCGCTGCCCGTGGACTTGAGCACGGTCAGTCCGGAGATGCCGGCCAGGATGCTCTTCTGTCCGTCGGCGATCTCCAGGATCGCCGTGCGGACCTCGCTCATGTTGCGCGAGAAGGAGTGGTCGTGGTCCTGGATGCGGTCCCAGAAGTACTGTTCCGCGGCCCAGCGCCCACCGGTCACCCAATCGAACTCGGAGACGAAGTGGTCACCGAGACGCTTGATGAACTTCTCCGGGGACCCGACTCCGTCACGGGCGAAGCCATAGACGGTGTTCTTCTGCGTGTCGGTGGGGACGACGTGGCCGTTGTCTCCCTCGGTGTGCGCGGCTTCGAAGTCGCCGTGCAACTGCGAGGAGACGTTGAGGTCCTCGATCTCGTGGCGGGCGGTGTCGCGGGTGATCTTGACCAGGCGGACCTCGGCCTTGCCGTATTGATTCTTTGCCAGGACGATCTTGGTGCTGGGCTTAGAAGCGGTGGTAGACATGTCTAGCTCCCTCGGTATGTCGAATATGCAAACGGGCTGATAAGAAGAGGTACGTGGTAGTGCTGGCCTTCGTCGGCGATGACGAATCCCAGCGCGACCTCGGGGAAGAAGGTTTCCGTTCCCGTCTTCCCGAAGTAGGCCCCGGTATCAAAAGTGATTCGGTATTGCCCTACTTCAACCGCGACCGGCCCGAGGTTGTTGATCCGACCATCCTGGTCGGTGCTTCCTGAGCCGATTTCTTGCCAGCCGGACGCCTGCTTGGCTTCCAGCGTGGCCTTGACACCGGAGGCGGGCCTCCCGGTCCCGGTGTCGAGAATGTGGGTAGTGATGTGACTGCGTTCGGACGCTGCTGCGCTCATCGAATTGCTCCTTGGGATGGGTCGCTGGGTGCGGGGGCGGGCCAAAGACGGGGGCCCGGCGCCGATGCTTAGGTGGTGGCGAAGAGTCCGCGGAGACGCAACAGTGCGATCTCGCGCAATTGCACGGCGACCTCGGCACTCTCGGCCTCCTCGGAGTTCGCCTGGCGGCGTTCCAACTCGGCCAGGATCTCTTCCGCGCTGCGACCTG
This sequence comes from Arthrobacter sp. AOP36-C1-22, assembly GCF_052377515.1. Taxonomy (NCBI): domain Bacteria; kingdom Bacillati; phylum Actinomycetota; class Actinomycetes; order Micrococcales; family Micrococcaceae; genus Arthrobacter; species Arthrobacter sp. AOP36-C1-22. The sequence goes on from NZ_JBQSWW010000015.1 coordinate 71,716, forward strand.
CAGCACGGATGAGGAACACCCGGCCGAACTTCTGCTCGTACTCCTTGTTTCCCTCCAGGATCCTGCGTGCCGTTTCCGACTCCGCATCCACCGCTGATTGTTCGTCCCGGCTGAGCGTGGCTTCGGCCGACTGGCCCTTGGCCTTCTCCCCGATGCGGGGGTGATGCGCCAAGGCGGCATCTACTTCACCGGCACTGAAGGGGGTGGCCTCCGCTTCGGCGCGGGCGAGGAGGTCCTCGACCCCGGCATACGGCCGGTTGTCGACGACGCCCTGGATCCAGCGGTCGATGTCTGCGCAGGGGCGCAACGTGGCAACGGCCTGCTCGGCAGTGGCATTGTTGAATTCCTGGAGATCCATTGGTGTCAGCTCTCTCACAGTCAGACTGCTTCCACCTTGGCGCTGAACACCCTTACCGTCGAGGGTTGGCCCTCAAGTTGACTCGATGTTTCTGTATGGTGGAATTTTTATTTCGTTATCTACTGTAACCCCGCTCACATATCGATTGTCAAGACGCAGGGCGGATCATTCTTCACCCCTTCCGCCCGCCGGCGGCTTGACCTGGGCGCAGAACTTGCCGCGCCATTCGAAAAAATCCCAGCACCCCTTGCCAGACCATCAAATCGAGTCCATACTTATTCCATATCCCAAAATAGTTTTTCCGACTACCGGAAAACGAGCATATCGAGGAGGACCGCATGACCACAGATCAGGATCGCCGGGACGACACCGGGCACCAGCCGCGGGTCAGCCACTCGACGCCACGCCCCTGCACCGAGCCCTTCTACGCCGTCGGAGGCCTCGACCCCGACTTCGCCCCGCCGCTGCACACCCCCAGCAAGCCGGGCCTCTTCTCCCGGCTGGGCGCCAGCTGGCGCCGCGCCACCACCACCCGCTAGGCGTTCACGGGCAGGACCGGGCAGAGGACCGGCCCCCAACGGAACCGGAGCGGCACAGACGATTATTCGGACAGCGAAGCGCTGGCCGGGGAGCACTCGACCCCGACCAGCGCTTTATTGCGTCCAGGGCACGGGCCCCGGCATCTTGCGGCGGGGCCCAGCGGGCAGCGACGATGACCCTTCGCGCCCCCTCCGACGGCGGTCCCCTCCACGAGGGACGCGGACCCGCCACCAGGACCCTCGCCCGACGCCAGCCGTCTGTCCCGTCGCCCACGCCCCTGCCCCCACACATGACACCGCCGCCCGCCCCCAAGGGGACGGGCGGCGGTGCTGACGGTCTCTATTCGGCGTTCTGGTCGAAGCCGTAGTGCTCGTGGGCCTGGCGGGCGACCGAGGCATCGATCTCCCCGCGGCGCGCCAGCATCTGCAGCGTGCGCACCACGACCGATTGTGCGTCGATCCCGAAGAAGCGTCGAGCCGCGGGACGGGTGTCCGAGAAGCCGAAGCCATCGGCCCCCAGCGTCGCGAAGTCGTTCGGGACGAACTGTCGGATCTGGTCCGGAACCTGACTGGCATAGTCGCTCACGGCGACCACCGGCCCCTGGGCCTCGGCGAGCTTCTCGGTGACGTAGGCCTGCCGCGCCTCGTTTTCGGGGTGGAGGAAGGAATCACGTTCGGCGGCGACGCCGTCGCGACGCAGTTCGTTCCAGCTGGTCACCGACCAGACATCGGCGGAGACGCCCCACTCCTCGGCGAGGAGCTGCTGGGCCTCCAGGGCCCACGGCACCGAGACGCCCGAAGCCAGCACCTGGGCCTTCGGGCCCGCGGTTTGGGAGGGCGATAGGAGGTAGATGCCCCGCAGGACCCCCTCGACGTCCAGGCCCTCGGGCTCGGCAGGCTGCGCAATCGCCTCGTTGTAGACCGTGAGGTAATACATGACGTTGGGGTCTTCGTGCTCGCCCCCGTACATGCGCTCCAGGCCGTCCCTGATGATGTGCCCGATCTCGTAGCCGTAGGCCGGATCGTAGGTGACCACTGCCGGGTTGGTGGAAGCCAGGATCGGGGAGTGCCCGTCGGCGTGCTGTAGGCCCTCGCCGGTCAGCGTGGTCCGCCCGGCGGTGGCTCCGATGATGAACCCGCGGGCCATCTGGTCACCGGCAGCCCAGAAGGCGTCGCCGGTGCGCTGGAAACCAAACATCGAGTAGAACACGTAGACGGGGATCAACGGTTCGCCATGCGTGGCGTAGGAGGTCCCTGCCGCGGTGAAGGCAGCCACCGCGCCGGCCTCGTTGATGCCCGGATGGATCAACTGGCCTTGCGGGGATTCCTTATAGGCCAGCACCAGATCCCGGTCCACAGACAGGTATTCCTGCCCGCCGGGGTTGTAGATCTTCGCGGTCGGGAAGAAGGCATCCATGCCGAAGGTCCGGGACTCGTCGGGGACGATCGGGACCACCCGGTTGCCGAACTTCTTATCGCGCATGAGGTCCTTGAGCAGACGCACGAAGGCCATCGTGCTGGCCGCCTGCTGCTTGCCGGAACCGCGTTTGGCGACTTCGTAGGCCTTGTCCTCGGGGAGATGGACTTCTGCATGCTTGGTCCGGCGTTCGGGAACCGCCCCACCCAGGGCCGCCCGGCGATCCATCATGTACTTGATCTCCGGGGCGTCCATGCCCGGGTGGTAGTACGGCGGGGTGTACGGATCGGCTTCGAGCTGCTCATCGGTGATCGGGATCCGCAGCAGGTCGCGGAAGGCCTTCAGGTTGTCGGCCGTGAGCTTCTTCATCTGGTGGGTCGCATTGCGCCCCTCGAAGCTCGTGCCCAGGCCGTAGCCCTTGACCGTCTTGGTCAGGATGACCGTGGGCTTGCCCTTGAACTCGGTGGCGGCCTTATAGGCGGCATAGACCTTGTGGTAATCGTGACCGCCACGCTTGAGGTTCCAGATCTGGTCGTCGCTCAGATCCGCGACCATCTCCTTGGTCGCCGGGGTCTTGCCGAAGAAGTGCTCGCGCACGAATCCGCCGGATTCGGCCTTATAGGTTTGGTAGTCCCCATCGGGGGTGGTGTTCATGATGTCCACCAGGGATCCGTCGACGTCCTTCTCCAGGAGGTCGTCCCATTCGCGGCCCCAGACCACCTTGATGACGTTCCAGCCGGCACCGCGGAAGAAGGCCTCCAGCTCCTGCATGATCTTACCGTTGCCCCGCACGGGGCCATCGAGGCGCTGCAGATTGCAGTTGATCACGAACGTGAGGTTGTCCAGCTTCTCGTTGGCCGCCAGCTGCAGGAAGCCACGCGATTCCGGCTCGTCCATTTCGCCGTCGCCCAGGAACGCCCAGACGTGCTGGTCGGAGGTGTCCTTGATGCCACGGTTCTGCAGGTAGCGGTTCGACTGGGCCTGGTAGATCGCGTTCGCCGGGCCGATGCCCATGGAGACGGTGGGGAATTCCCAGAAGTCCGGCATCGAACGGGGGTGCGGGTAGGAGGGCAGGGCATGGCCCTTCTTGGACTTCTCCTGCCGGAAACCGTTGAGGTCCTCTTCGCTCAGCCGGCCTTCCATGAAGGCGCGGGCGTACATGCCGGGGGAGGCGTGGCCCTGGAAGAAGACCTGGTCGCCGCCGCCGGGGTGGTCCTTGCCACGCCAGAAGTGGTTGAACCCGACCTCGTACATCGTCGCGGCACCGGCATAGGTGGAGATGTGCCCGCCGACCCCGATGTCGGGGTGCTGGCCGCGGTGGACCATGATGGCGGCATTCCAGCGCATCCAGGCGCGGTAACGACGCTCGATCTCTTCATCGCCGGGGAACTCCGGCTCACGGTCCACCGCAATGGTGTTGACGTAATCGGTGGTCTGCGGCCGCGGAACCTCCACGCTGCGGTTGGAGGCCCGTTCCCAGAGGCTGCCCATGATGTCCGAGGCGTGCCTCGTCCCCCTGGCCTCCACCAGACCGTCGAAGGACTCCAGCCATTCGGCGGTCTCCTCCGGATCGGATCCGGCGGCGGTGGGCGAATCGTCGATGATACTCATGCATGCCTCTCTGACGTGTCCGGAACGGGTGACATTCCGCGGTCAACACCATCTAAAATAAATCTCGCCTTGTGGAAGTTTCTTCTCACAGAGCAATATCAAGTGAACGCGGTCACGGCCACGCTGTCAATCCATCAACGAAATATTGATTCTCCATCCCGGTGGAACAACTATTGCCCACGCCCTCTTCCGGTGATGCACTTCTCCCATGACCACCACCATGATTGCCATCGGAACGAAGAAGGGCCTCTGGATCGCCACAAGCGGGAACGGGCGCGACTTCACCCTGGGCGAGCCACATTTCCTGAACCAGGAAGTAGCCTCCGTCGCCATCGACAGCCGCGGCCCGCAACCGCGCATCCTCGCCGGACTCAACGACTGGCACTGGGGCCCGACCGTGGTCCATTCGGATGATTTCGGGGCCACCTGGTCCGAACCCGAAGACGGAGCCATCGCCTTTCCCGCAGATACCGGCGCCGCACTGGAGCGGGTCTGGCATCTACGTCCCGATACCCCGGAGCGGCCCGGCGTCATCTGGGCCGGCTGTGAACCGACCTCCGTCTGGAAATCCACCGATGGCGGCGAGAGCTTCGAATTGAATCGTGGCCTCTGGGACCATCCACACCGCCCCGAATGGGGAGCGGGATTCGGCGGTGCCGCCGTCCATACGATCGTCCCCCACTCCACCGACGCGGGGACCGTCCACGTGGCGATGAGCACCGGCGGGGTCTACCGCACCCACGACGGGGGCAGCACCTGGCAGGCCAGGAACCGGGGGATCTCCGCAGGGTTCCTGCCCGCCGAGGAACCGGAGTTCGGCCAGTGCGTCCACCGGATCACCGCCGATTCGACCAATCCCGACCGGCTCTACGCGCAAAACCATGGCGGCGTCTACCGCAGCGACGACGGCGGCGACCACTGGGCCGATATCGCCTCCGGCCTGCCCTCCGACTTCGGCTTCACGTTCCTGACCCACCCGCACCGTGCCGATACGGCCTGGACGCTGCCGCTGGAGGCGGACATCCAACGCATCCCACCCGGAGGCAGACTCAGCCTGTACCGCACCACCGATGCCGGTTCCACCTGGACCGAACAGCACCGCGGACTACCGGACCACGAATACAACGTCGTGCTGCGCGACGCCGCCGACGTCGACGTTCCTGACCCCGAGGGCCCCGCTTGCCTCTATCTGGGGACCCGCGGAGGCGAGGTCCACACCAGCAGTGACGAAGGTGGGAGCTTCCACCAGGTGGCCTCCCGTCTGCCCGACATCCTCAGCCTGCGCGCCGGCTCGGTGCGGTGACGGCCATGGCCCACGCCAACCTCGAGATCCCCGCGACGTTGGCCCCCCTCTGGGGCCGGCAACGCCGGGCCGTGATCGAGTACGACGCCGGAACCCGGCTGGAGGGGTTCCTGGACCTCGCAGGGCAGGGACACCCCCGATTCGCCCGGCGCTTGCGCGACGAGACCGGAGCGATCCGCCGCTACGTCAACGTGTTCATCGACGGGGAGAATGTCAGGGTCCTGGAAGGTCTGGACACGGTGGTCCCCGACGGGGCGAACGTATTGATCATCCAGTCCGTCGCCGGAGGCTGAATCCAGCGGCCAAGGATAAGCTGACAGCACCCGCCAGCAGCCCGAAGGGATCCAGACCATGCCAGCCGCACCCCTGACCTCGCCACGGCCCCCCACCCCCGGCACCACACCGGCGGGCCTCCGACGCAGATTCGCGGCGACGATCTCCGATCTCCCACCCTCGTGCTTCGCCTTCGTGATGGCCACCGGCATCGTCTCGGCGGCCCTGCTGAAGTCCGGCCGACCGGTGCCGGCGGAGATCCTGTTCTGGGTGGCGATCACGGCGCTGGTGATCCTGATCGCCGCAACACTCTGGCGCGCCATCGCCCACCCCGGGAAGTTTGCCGCGGACATCATCTCCCCGGCCAAGACCTTCGGGTTCTTCAGCTTCGTCGCCGGGCTGGACGTCCTGGGGCTGCACTACGTGATGACCGACCGGGCGGACATCGCCCTGGTCCTGGGCTGCCTGGCAGCCCTGGCCTGGCTGGTGCTGACGTACCTCATTCCCGGCGTACTGCTGCTGCGCCCGCAAGGCACCCCCGTCCTCAACGCGGCCAACGGCAGCTGGTTCCTCTGGGTCGTCGCGACCCAATCGCTGGCGTCGGCCGCCGCGGGCGTCGCCAGCGCCCATTCCAGCAACGGACTGGCAACCCTGGCGGCGGCGCTGTGGGGGGTCGGGGTGATGCTGTACATGCTGATCGGCACCCTGATCACCCTGCGGCTGATCACCCGGGCCAACCGGCCCGCCGATCTGAGCCCCACCTATTGGATCTTCATGGGGGCGACAGCCATCTCGGTATTGGCCGGTAGTGCCCTGTTGAAGCTGCCGGACAGCTTCGAGGCCATCGCCGCGACGCGCGGCTTCATCAGCGGAACCAGCTTCATCCTCTGGTCCCTGGGCCTGTGGTGGGTCCCGCTGCTCATCCTCTTCGGGATCTGGCGCCACGTCGTGCACCACCACAACATGCGCTACGAAACCGCCCTGTGGTCCATCGTCTTCCCCCTGGGGATGCTGGCCACATCGTCCATGATGTTCGGTCAGGGTCAGGGGATCGGGATCATCGACCGGATCGGCCACGTGACCGTCTGGGTCGCGGTACCGGCCTGGAGCATCGCCGTGATCCTCATGGTGGTCGCGGCGGCCCGGTGGCTGCGCACGCCGCCCGGGGAACCCACGCCGCCGGTCCAAGAACCCGGCATACCGTGAGTAACTTCGAGAAGGACCCCCCGGAAATCCTCTGCGCGGACCGTCCCACCACCGGGTCCGGAACCACCACACCCGAACTTCTGGTTCCCCGCGACGTCCCCCTGGGAGGGCCCCGAGGCATGAACGTGCGACGGACGCTCCCCCAACGCCGCCGCAGTCTCATCGGCTCCTGGTGCTTCCTTGACCACTACGGTCCCCGGGATCTGACGGACAGCCAGGGAATGAACGTTCCCCGCCACCCGCATACCGGCCTGCAAACCGTCAGTTGGCTATTCTCCGGGGAAATCGAACACCGCGATTCCACCGGAACACTGGCCGTTGTCCGCCCCGGGGAACTGAATCTCATGACGGCCGGCAGCGGCATCAGCCATTCGGAGTTCTCCACGCCCGAGACCACCATCTTGCATGGAGCCCAACTTTGGATTGCCCTACCGAATACTTCCCGCGACACCGCACCCGCGTTCGAGCACTACCGCCCCGACCCCATTTCGGGTCAGGGCTGGGTCGCCAGGGTTTTTCTCGGATCATTGCTCGGTGACAGCGCCCCCAGCGCCGTGCACCGCCCATTGGTGGGCGCCGAGCTCCGGCTCGAGGAAGGCGCCACGCTCGTCGTAGATACGGAACCGGGTTTCGAATACGGGCTCCTGCTCGACGCCGGGAGCCTCCTGGTAGATGAAACCGAGGTCCCGATGGGCCATCTGGCCTACCTCCCGCAGGGTTCGACATCGATGTCGTTGCGGGGGCTCGACGGCGGGGCCCGCCTGCTCCTCATCGGCGGGGAACCGTTGGGTGAACAAATCGTGATGTGGTGGAACTTCGTGGGGCGTTCACACCAAGAACTCGTCGACTTCCGGACCGCGTGGCAGCAGCAAATCGACCCTGAAGCCTCTCAGTGGTCGTCAGATGGCCACGATTTCGGACCCTTCCCAGCCGGGCAGCCAGCGGCTCTGCCGGCACCGGAAATGCCCAACGCCCGGCTGAAACCGCGGAGCTAGGGGGAGCGGCAACCCGCCCTTGCGGGTTAGAACCCCCCGCCGCCTTCGGTGGCCATGTTGTTGAAGCGCTGGTAATGGCCCTGGAAGGCTACGACGATGTTCTTGGTCGGACCGTTGCGGTTCTTGGCCACGATGATGTCCGCTTCGCCGGCGCGTGCGGATTCCTTGTCGTAGATATCCTCGCGGTGCAACAGGATCACCAGGTCGGCGTCCTGCTCGATCGAGCCCGACTCACGCAGATCCGAGACCATCGGCTTCTTATCGGTGCGCTGCTCGGAACCACGGTTGAGCTGCGAGAGGGCGACGACGGGAACATCGAGTTCCTTGGCCAACAGCTTCAGTGCCCGAGAGAACTCCGAGACTTCCTGCTGGCGCGATTCCACGCGTTTGCCCGAACTCATCAGCTGGAGGTAGTCCAGCACCACGAGCTTCAGGTCGTGCCGCTGCTTCAGGCGCCGGCACTTGGCCCGGATCTCCATCAGTGACATGTTCGGGGAGTCGTCGATGAACAACGGCGCCTCGTTCAACCGCCCCATGGTGGTGGCGATCTTGCCCCACTGCTCGTCCTTGATGGTGCCCTTGCGCAGATCCTGCAATCCGATGCTGGCTTCGGCCGACAGCAGACGCATGGCGATCTCGTTGCGCCCCATCTCCAGGGAGAAGACCACGGTGGTCATGTTGTTCTTGATGGATGCCGAACGGGCGATGTCCAGGGCGAAGACCGACTTGCCCACCGCGGGTCGGGCGGCCACCACGACCATCTGTCCTCCGTGGAGGCCCTGGGTCAGTTCGTCGAGTTCATAGAGGCCGGTCGGCACCCCGATCATTCCCTCGCCACGCTGGCCCGCCGATTCGATCTCGTCTACGGTGCCTTCGATGATGTCGCGGAGCGGGACGTAGTCCTCCGAGGTGCGTCGTTCGGCCACCGCGTAGATCTGGGCCTGCGCATCGTTGACGATCGCGTCGACCTCGCCGTCCTGGCTGTAGCCCATCTGCACGATCTTGGTGCCCGCTTCAACCAGCCGGCGTAATACCGCCCGTTCACGGACGATCTCCGCGTAGAACCCGGCGTTGGCCGCGGTCGGCACCGACTGGATCAGTGTGTGCAGGTAGGCGGGTCCTCCGACACGGGAGATCTCCCCGCGTTTGGTCAAGTGGTCGGACACCGTCACCGCGTCGGCGGGTTCGCCCCGGCCATAGAGGTCCACGACGGCCTCGTAGATCGCCTCATGCGCGGGCCGATAGAAATCGACGCCCCGCAGGACCTCGACACAGTCCGCGATGGCATCCTTCGAGAGCATCATGCCACCGAGCACGCTTTGCTCCGCCACGAGGTCCTGGGGCGGGGTCCGCCCCATGTCCGATGAATTCGACGACCCTGATTCGGTGTGCGTGAGCGTCACGTCCGGTTCCTTCCCTCTCAGCGCGGCGCCGGTGATGCGGCGCAGCCACGTCCCTCTAGTATCCCAGTGAATGCGACCCACCGACACAATGGTGCCGCGGGTGACGAACGGGGAATCCAGCCCGGTTGGAGCCGGGGACCCTGTCACCCTATGCCCCCGACGGGCAGAACCAAAGAGAGTTATCCACAGCCCATGTGGAGAACCTGTGGGTGACGCGGCGTGTTGTGTGCACAGTCTGGGGACGGGCTTGTGGATTACTTTTATTTTCCTTCAATAACCCTGCTCTGACTAGGCATTTTACTTGTGGATAACAACTGATGGAAGAAAACTTTTCGTCAACATTCACCCCCTACTTGCAGGTTGCCAAGCAGCACACATGTGTGCAGGCGCCACTTATCCACAAGTTGGCCATGGTTCTCCACAGACACGCCGCCAGCTGTGGGTAGCTTTGACTTTCGCGTCCTCGGGCCGGGCCGGGACATCCATTGCCGTCGCCGAATCGCACTGGCACGCTGGCACGATGTCAGCAGCGAAGACCCGACCGACAGAGGTGGATCCACGTGATTTCCTCGCTGCCATCGAGCACCCCGCGCGGCGGGACGACGCCCACGCACTTCTGTCGATGATGCAGGAAGCCAGCGGTCGGCCCGCGATGATGTGGGGAACCAGCATCGTCGGGTTCGGCTCCTACCATTACCGCTACCCCAGCGGGCGTGAAGGAGATACCCCGGCGATCGGGTGCTCTCCCCGCGCCTCCTCGCTGGCCCTCTACGGGCTGACGGACCCCCCGGCCGCGGCCGGGCTCCCGGCTGGACTCGGCAAGCACCGACTGGGCGCTTCGTGCCTCTACGTCAACAAGTTGGCCGACGTCGGGCTCGGGATCCTGCGTGAACTCATGGATACTGGACACCACCACGTGATGACCGAACTTCACCAGCCCTGAACGGGTCCGGAGCCAAGGCACGTGAAATAATGGAGGAAAGACCGTCGCCCGCGCGGCGGCCCCGAACCCCAGGAGGGGACATGTCTGAAATCAGCGGTTCCGAACTGCTGACGGCGATCGTCGCGATCGTCGTCCTTTTCGCGGTGTTCGGTGCCTTGACCTGGATCTTCAAGACACGACCCTCGGGCCACCCCAGCGATGCCGAGCAATACATCGCCCGCCTCAATGCCACGGCGGCCCACCAACAGCAGATCGACACGGAGAAGGCGGAAAAGCTCCGGGCGGCGACGACGGCTCGGGCGGCCCAGGCCGCCCGCAACTCCCCCGGACGCACCGGCCAGAGCACCGGGTTCGACCTCGAACATCCCCCGGGGATGGCGCCCGGTCCGGGAAACCCCAATTTCGACCGCGTCATGCAGCTGATCAATCAAGGAAACTACGTCGGCGCGGTACGTAAGATCAGGCAGGACACTGGCCTGGGGCTGCTCCAGGCCAAACGATACGTGGACATCCTGCGGGGCATGTAGCC
>NZ_JBQSWW010000016.1:0-79518 GCF_052377515.1 Arthrobacter sp. AOP36-C1-22
GGTTGAAGGCCAGGGTCACCGCCCTGGCCACCGCCCACCCGCTCTACCCGGAGCTGCCTCAGCTCTGCTGAGCCGCCTCCAGCCCCTCAGGGGCGTCGTCGGGCCCGGGGGCATCGAACCCCGGGCCCGACGCATGACCGCACCCACCTCGTGCAAAGGAAACCACACCATGGCCATCAGCGTCTTCGACCTCTTCTCGATCGGCATCGGCCCCTCGAGTTCCCATACCGTCGGGCCCATGCGTGCCGCCCAGCGTTTCGCCGCGCACCTCGTGGAAGCGCAGCTGGCCGGATCCACCGCCGATCTGCAGATCGACGTCTACGGGTCGCTCGCCGCCACCGGAAAGGGCCATGGGACGTTCACCGCAGTCCTGCTGGGGATGGAGGGGTTCGAGCCCGAGAGCATCCTGCCCGACCAGGTCGAGGAGCGGCTGGAGGACATCGCCGCCACCGGAACCCTGCGCCTGGCCGCCGAATTAGGGGCCCGGAAGGATCTGTCCTATTCCGCCGATGACATGGTCCAGCGTCCGCTGACCATCCTGCCCCGCCACACCAATGGCATCCGCTTCCAGGCCCTGGATGCCTCCGGCGGTGTCCTGTTGGATGAGACCTATTATTCGGTGGGCGGTGGATTCATTGTCCGTGACGGCGATGAGGAAGCCGCCGCGGCCGAACTCGACGAAGTCAATGAAGAGATCCCCTACCCCTTCACCACCGCTGCTCGACTGCTCGAGCACTGCCACGCCAGCGAAATGGGCATCGCCGACGTCATGCTCGCCAACGAGCTGACCTACAGGTCCCGCGAGGAGATCCGTGCCGGCCTGCTGCATATTTGGGAGGTGATGGAGCAGTGCAAGGATTCGGCCATCGCCCGCGAAGGACTGCTACCCGGCGGGCTGAAGGTCCGCCGTCGTGCCCCCGACTGGCATGAGCGCCTGAGCAAGGAGGACAAGGACCGCGACCCGCGCTACTGGCAGGAATGGGTTAACCTCGTCGCCCTGGCCGTCAACGAGGAGAACGCCACCGGCGGCCGCGTGGTGACCGCCCCGACCAACGGGGCGGCAGGCATCATCCCCGCAGTCATGTTCTACGCCACGCATTACCTGCCAGGCATCGACTACGCCACCGGTGAGGACAAGGAAGAGATCATCGTGCGCTTCCTCCTCGCCGCCGCCGCAGTGGGCGTGCTCTATAAGGAACAGGCCTCCATTTCAGGTGCCGAGGTCGGCTGCCAGGGCGAGGTCGGTTCGGCCTCCTCCATGGCCGCCGCCGGACTCGCGGAGGTGCTCGGCGGTAGCCCGGCCCAGGTGGAGAACGCCGCCGAGATCGCCATGGAACACAACCTCGGGCTGACCTGCGACCCGATCGGCGGACTCGTACAGATCCCCTGCATCGAACGCAATGCCATCGGCGCTTCCAAGGCCGTCAACGCAGCCAAGATGGCATTGATGGGCGATGGCGAACACCGGGTCTCCTTGGATGAAGTCATCGTGACCATGCGCGAAACCGGTAAGGATATGAGCGATAAGTACAAGGAAACCGCCATGGGTGGCCTCGCAGTGAACGTGGTGGAGTGCTAGGACCTTCCCCCGTGCTGCGCCGTCTCTCGGCAGCCGATGAGGAGCAGGCGCTGGTCGCCCACGGAGAAATGTCCCTCGAGGGGTTCGACTTCTTGCTGGACTACGACGCCGGAGAGGACTTTGCCGGGTACCTTGCCGGATTGGAGGCGGGGGAGCGCGGCGAGGGTCTGGCGCCCGGACGGGTGCCCCACACCTTCCTCGTGGCCGAGGACGCTGGCCTGCTGCTGGGCCGGGTCTCGCTGCGGCACGAACTGACCCCGATGCTCGCTACCATCGGCGGCCATATCGGGTTTGGCGTCCGCCCCGGTTTCCGCGGCCGCGGTTACGCGGGAGTCCTGTTGGCCGCGGCACTGGGCCGGGCCGCTGAGTTGGGGATCGACCAGGTACTGGTGACCTGTGACGAAACCAACCATGCCTCTGCCGCCGTCATCGAACGCGCTGGTGGCATCCACGAAGATACCGTTGAACTGCTTCCGGGCCACTCCAAACGCCGCTATTGGATCGCTACCGCTTTGGTGTAGCTCGCGGGTTCGGAATAGGGTGGGCCTTGGAGCCGTCGTGATCGGCGTGCTTCGCTGATCGACGCCTGCCGGGCTGATGGCCCGTGCCCGCGTATGGCTTGCCGAATCGGGAGGTGACCCGCAGATGGACGACGGACCAAGTCGAGAACCCGCGCCCGCCGCGGGTCCACACACCTCGCCGTCGTCCCTTGTGGTTCGTCGGTATTCCGCTGCGCCGCGCGCAGTCATCAGCTAGCGCCCCTCACGGGGCGCGTACCGGAGGGAACCCGGATTATGAACCCCGAAGACACCATCGAAATCGATGACACCCTTGAGGCCCTGAAGCAGGCCCTCAATCGCGATGATCTAGCGGCAGCCGGTGGGCTGGTGGCCCGCCTGCCCATTTCGAAAACACTCGACGAACTGGAACGGCTGAACGACCGCGACCGGGCGGTACTGTACCGGCTGCTCGACAAGGAGCGGGCCCTGGCCGTGTTTGAACGGCTGGACCCGACACTGCAATCCGAGCTCATCCAGGGCTTGCAAGACTCCGATGTCGCCGAGGTCTTCGACAACCTGAGCCCGGACGACCGGGTGGGCCTGCTCGACGAACTTCCCTCGGTGGTGGCCCGTCGACTTCTGCTGGGTCTGTCCAGCCGGGAACGGGCCCTGACCGACGCCATCCTCGGATACGGGCAGGGATCGATCGGGCGCAGCATGAGCCCCGAATTCATCAGCGCCCACCCCTGGACCACCGTGGATCAGGCGTTGGAAAAGGTCCGCAGGGGTCTGGACGACGCCGAGACCATCTACACCCTGCCCGTCACCGATGCCGGCCGGACCCTGGTGGGGATCATCAGCCTGCGTGACCTGCTGCGTGCCGATCCGCTGAAAACGGTCGGCGAGATCATGGTGGATGCGGAATCCGTGCGGGCCACCGTGGACGAGGAAACCGCTGCCCGGCGCTGCGCCGACCTGCAGGTGCTGGCGCTGCCGGTGGTTGATACCGAAAACCGGCTACTGGGCATCCTGACCGTCGACGATGCGTTGCGGATCATTGAGGCCGCCGAATCCGAGGACGCGGCCCGCAGCGGTGGTACCGAGCCGTTGCGCCGGCCCTACCTCTCCACCCCGATCTGGGAGATCGTGAAATCCCGGGTGGTGTGGCTGCTGGTCCTGGCCGTTGGTGCCACGCTCACCGTCCGGGTCCTCCACGAATTCGAGGCGACCCTGGCCGAAGTGGTTGTGCTGACGTCGTTCATCCCGCTGCTGATCGGCACCGGCGGCAACACCGGCAACCAGGCTGCCACCACGGTGACTCGTGCTTTGGCTCTGGGGGATGTTCGTACCCGTGACATCCTGCGCGTTTTCGTGCGGGAAATCCGGGTGGGTGCCATGCTCGGTTTGCTGCTGGGGGCGCTGGGCTTCGTCATCGCGGCGTTGATCTACAGTCCCGATATTGGTTGGGTGATCGGTTTGACGCTAGGCGGGGTCTGCACGATGGCGGCAACGGTCGGGGGGATCATGCCCCTGCTGGGCAAGGCCATCAAGGCCGACCCTGCGGTGTTCTCCAACCCCTTCATTACCACTTTCGTGGACGCCGCCGGCCTTATCCTGTACTTCCTGATCGCGAAGGCAGTGCTGGGTATCTAGGGGTGCGCTGAGGGCTGTCCATGCGAAAAAACGGGCTCTGTTCGCCGCGTCTCGGCGATGCTACGGTGGGCTCACGGACCCAGTAGTCACGCGGCGAAGGCGTCGCGTGGGAAGGAGTTTCCCCATGGCAAATAGGGCAGGTTCCAGCGGAATTGATGCCACGTTATTTCGACAAGAAGGTCCGTGGTGCACGGCCTTCGTAGACGCCTCGCTCGGCACGACGGCAGCCCATGAAGCTGCCGATGCCCTGCCCGATACAGTTGCCCAACTTTTGAAAAGCCAACAGGCCAGCGCCCCCGACATAGAAGCGATGCGTTCGGCACTGCGCCCGGCCGAAGGCAGGCCTGCCCCGGTCTCACGTTTCGTTGCCGTCTGCGACGGACAGGTCGTCCTCGACGAGCTGGTCCAAGGCGTGAAGACCGAAGCGCCGCAGGTTGACTGCAGCGAGTTCCCCAACCTCGTCCCGCTGGCACGCGCCCACGGCGGACAGTTCCCCTATCTGGTCGCCGAAGTCGGCCGCGATGGGGGAGAAGTGCGGCTGCGCCATTCGGCAGTTGCCGGTGTCGCCGAGGAATACCGGATTGCCGGGGATCGCGACGAAGCCCATCACGCCCGCCGGGTCCCCGGCAGGTACGAAGAATCGAAGAACCAACACCAGACGGCGGAGATTTGGCGTCGGAACGCCGATGAGATCGCCCGGCTGATCGACGAGATAGCCCGAGACACCCGGGCCCGGCTCGTGGTCCTCTCCGGGGATACGAAGGCCAGGGAGCTGGTCTTGTCCCAACTCGCCGAGCCGACACGGGCCCTGGCGGTGACACTTGATCAGCACACCCGGACCGGGGGCGCCGATTCCTCTGCCGTGGAGAAGGATATCGAAGCCCACGTTGCCGCACTGTTGGCCGAGGATATTCGCGAACTTTCCGAACGCATCACCAACCAGGCCAACGCCACCCAGCCCGGGGCGGTACTCGGTTTCGCAGAGGTCGTCTGGGCCTTGCAACAGGGGCAAGCCGCCACGGTCGTCGTCGCCGAATTCCAAGACGACCATTCCCTGCTGGCGCTCGAAGCGGAGCCGTGGCTCGCCTCCGAAGGGGCCGATATCGAAGGTTCCGATGCGCTGGGTTCATGGCCAGCGCCCGAGGTCCTGCTGCGTGCGGTAGCCATGACCGATGCCTCGATCCGCTATGTCCCGGCCGGCGTGCTTCCCAACGGGGCAGGTATCGCCGCCCTGTTGCGCTGGCCCAAGGCCGAAGCAGCCTGAACCGAAGCGGAAAAAAGATCCGCAGTGGAAGCTTGGGGCTTCGGCTGCGGATCTTTTTTGCGGTCCCCGACGCCTAGTTCTTCAGGGCCTTCTGGATGGCGTCGATATTCGAGCTCATCCATCCGAGATAGTCGGTGTCCTGGGGTAGGGTCTCGCTGAACTCGACCACGGGCACTCCCGCCTTCTCGGCCTGGGAGCGGACGCTCTGGGTTTGCGGGCTACTGGTCTGGGGGTTGTAGGCCAGCAGGGCGATGTCTCCCGAAGAGAGTTTCTTGTCCAAGGCGTTGAGGATCAGCGGGGAAACGTCGTTGCCCTCCTCGATGGCGCCGCTGAAGCCTGCGGGAGTCCCATCCGAGAGGCCGGCTTGCTCCAGCAGGTAGAAGGGCACCGGTTCGGTCATGGCGTACTGGTGACCTTTTGCCTCGGTGGATAGTTTCCCGAGACGTTGGTCCAAGGTGTCGATCTTCGTGTCGAACTCCTGGGCATTGGCGGTGAAGGTTTCTGCCTCTTCCGGTTTCAGCTCGCCCAGCCGATCGGCGACTTCCATGGCTACGGCAGAGGCGGTCGGGAGGTCGTACCAGACGTGTTCGTTGAAGCTGGAGTGGTCATGCCCGTCGTGATCCTTTGGGTCGGCCTCCGCTTCCGTGTCGTGTTCTGCTGCGTGGGCCGTCTCTGAATAGTCGACGGCGGTGACGATCTGCTCATCCTTGATTCCCAGATCCTTGGTCAGCGGATCGATGAAGGCGTCGTAGCCGCCACCGTTTTCCACGACGAGGTCCGCGTGGGAGAGGGTGAGCTTGTCCTGAGGAGTTGCCTCATAGGAGTGCGGGTCCTGGGAGGGCTTGTTGATGATCGAATCGACCTGCACCGCATCGCCAGCGACCTGGCTGACGATGTCTGCGTAGGCGCTCGTGGAAGTGACCACTGTCAAGGTTTCAGTATCATCGCCGGTAGCCGTGCCCGAGCAGGCTGACAGTCCTAGTCCGATCAGGAGGACGGGGGCGACGGCAAAGCGCAAATGCATGGGCGACCTTTCAGGGGAGCTGATGGAAACCCTCACAGCTTATACTAAATGAGAATCGTTTGCATCTCGCGATCGAGTCGACCGACGGCTGTATCCGTGAGGGCATGCGGGAGCGGCGGATCTACCTGTTCGTAGGCCTATCCGCCCGTTCCTAGTGAGACTGGACTCGGAGTCCCCGGCTCGGGACGTCACTGGGGACGATTGATCGCATCGCCCTCACAGGACAGGCCGGCGCCGGCGTGGATCGGTAGCACCTCGAGCCCTGGCGTCCGTTCGAGCTCGCGGATGAGCCCCGCCGTTCCCGCGATGAGCGTCGAATCGAAATCGATTTCGGTGGCCAGGACCCACGAGTGATCGTCGGGCCACAAGATACTGGGCGACTGCGCCCCCATGTATTCATCCACCCACGGTGCGTGGGCGGGCCATGCAGCATCCGCGAAGTCATCCGCGCCCGCCTCGAACAGGATGTAGCTCCGTCCCGTGTCGCCATGTAATTCGAACGGCTTGCCGGTGGCGATCTCACGGGCAAGTAGCCCGGATCCTGGTTTTGGCTGGCGCCGTGGAAGGGCTTCCCTCAACGACCTCATCCTCGCGCTCCAGCGCCGCGCGGCCTTCGTCAGTCGATCGCGAAGCGGCTGCTCGTCACGGGCGACAGGAGCCTCGTCGGTGTAGCGGACGGGCATCCCTTCATGCTCCTCGACCATATAGTGGCCAACTCCGGCCGAACTCACCAGGCCGCCCCATCCCTCCCAGATGGCGGCGATACCGGAATCCGGAGTCGATGTGTGGCGTGCAAGCACCTGGGCTGCTGCCGCGAGGGAGTCGACGTCAAGGCATCCCTCGAACGAGTCACCATAGCGCCAGCCGTCTGCGGCGATGGCGCCACCAGCATGGCCGTATTCCCGCCGCAAAAGACTCGCGTATTGCGCCTCTGCGTGCATGGTGGTCTTGAACGAGGCTGCAGCGTCCGCCCACGTGGCGCGCTCTGTTTCGAGCGACGCCCCAATATCCTGGACACCCTCGAAGAATGCACTCTCATCGAGTCCCAGCCAGGTCTTCGTCTCGCGCGGGCGGTCACGTTCGACGGGGTGGAAAACGCGCGCGTAGGCCTCGAAACCGCGGGGCACCACAGACAGGAGGCTGCCGAACGACTCGGCTTCCATTGTGCGAAGCCACTCGCCCCGCGCGAGGTCGGGCTCCCACTCGAATCTTTCTGACATGCGCCAATTGTCCCTCACGCTCGCGGGTAACTGTTTGGTTTGTGAGGATCGCCTTCCCAGAGTTTCCGGGGGTCTGCACGGAGGTAGGCTCCCGTTTGGGAAACCTTTACCGGACACTTCTTGCCTCATAAACGGGCTCGATTCGGACGGTAATTGTGTAGAGTGCACGGATGCTCATCGTCCGCCAGTCACTCCCGACAGATACGTCAGATCTCATCAAGATGCGTACTGAATGGGTAGCGGAGCAGACAATCGAGCCGATCGAGGATCCGGATTTTGCGAGCGACTACCTCAGCTGGGAGGCGAACAACCCCCGCACGATGTTCGTTGCAGACCTAGACGGGAAACTGATCGGAATGCTGAATTTGATGGTGTTCGAACGGATGCCGAAGCCCGGAAAGAAATCATCGTGCTGGGTTTATCTCGGAAATGCTTTTGTTGCTGAGGACTACCGCAACGGAGGAGTTGGCGGCCGTCTCATGGAAGCCGCGATCCAGTTCTCACAGGGCATCAACGCGGCCCGTATCGTCCTGTCACCTTCAGACGAATCACAGACCTTCTATGCCAGGCATGGATTTGAGCCTGCAGAAGAACTGCTCGTAAAGAGGTTTGAGTACGAACGGTAGAAATCATGTCCTGTGAAGACCTCTCAGGAGATGCTTCTGATAGGGAATCTTCAACGGGACGTCAACGCCGTGAAGGCGGGATCGTAACGTTGGACGGTACCCTCATGCCGCGCCCTTTGGATCAAAGTGTCTTTGCCACTTCATCGATGATGGCAGCTACATCCTCGGACCTGGCGGCGTAAAAGTTGTGCGCCGCCGCAGCGATTTCGATGGGCTCGCAACGCAATCGCTGCCTTGCGACCCGCCGCATCCACGTTGTGGACAACGTGCGGTCTCCGGTGGGCAGCACGTAAGTGGAGGAAATACGTGCCGGATCCTCGGGCGGGGTCTCAGCATAGACAGCAGATAAGTCGCAAGGCGCGATGGTCAGCAGGGCTTCCTTCAAGGTGGCAAGGTTCGCATCATGGAACAGGAAGTACGCGGCCAAGACTGGGTCGCTGGTCGGGTCAATACCCACCCATTCGGTGTTGAAAACATCCAGTGGGCTTTGCTTGATTTCGGCGAGCAGGCTGCGTCTTCCGACATAGTCGGCGACCGCAGCCGCTAACCACACTTGGTGGTTTGCATCCAGCTCGCGGGCCAACGCTGGCATCAGGAGTCCTGCCGCCGAGTGCGCCGCGATAAGCGGATGGTCGAAGCCGGCAGGAATCTGTGCCGCGAGTAGCCGGGCATACTCTTCGGCGGTAGTAGCCGCCCCACTGGGCACATCCACGGCGACGGTCCGATGACCTCGATGTTCGAGCGAGGTGATCAGACGGCGAAAGCCCGCCGCAGACTGTGTCGTTCCGTGCACAAGGACAACGTTGGCCATGCCGCGATGTTACCAACGACAGAATTTAGGACCCCGCCAGACTGGTCCCGTATGCCGGTCCCCCACCGGACACACCCGCTCAAAATATGAGTTGCCCAGAGCACTGAGCCGCCATCGTTCCGTAAGGCCCGTCCGGTGACTTGTCCGGTGAGGGGGCGGCGGATTTCATTGGTCGATGCAACGGTCGACTTGACCCAGGAGTGGGGGTGGGCGTGTGACGCGCATACGCTGGGCAGATGGACAAAACACAGCTGCCGGACTTCACTCCTGCCCCGAATCAGGCAGGGGACCCCGGGTTGTATGAAATCGAGAACCAGGCCATCGACCATGAAGGCACCCTGTGGCAAGCCCTCCGGGAAACCGCCGAACTCTCGGGGCGCACCGTCGTGGACCTGGGCTGCGGCAGCGGATTCTGGCTCACCCACTACGCGGAGACAGCAGGGGCGGTCATCGGCGTGGAACCCGATCCGGGCTTGCTCGAATTGGCCCGACACCGGGTCCGGCGCGAAGAGCTGGCCAACGTCCAGGTCCTTCATGGGTCGGCCGAACACCTTCCCTTGGAGGATGCCAGCGTGGACGTCATCCATGCCCGGTTCGCCTACTTCTTCCCGACCCCGACCAACGACTGCCTCCCCGGTCTACGCGAGGCCCTGCGCGTACTGAAGCCGGGCGGGACCCTGGTGGTGATCGACAACGACCAGACCCACGGCGAATTCGCCGAACTGTTGCGCGCCTCCGACCCTGCTCAGACCTACCAGGGCAGCGGGGACTTCATTCGTGAGTGGTGGGCCACCCGCGGGGCGACCACCCGCGAGGTGATGAGCAGCTGGAGGTTCGAGACCGCGACCGACCGGGACGCCGTCCTGCGGCTGGAGTTCCCGGCCGAGGTCGCCGACGCCCATATCGCAGCACATCCCGGCCGGACCGCCCTGGACTACGGGTACCTGCTGCACTCGCTGTCCAAGGCCTGATCGGGCGGCCTCTAGTCACTTCCGTAGGGGTGGCGCAGATCCGGGCGGTGTTCTTCGGGATCGGACCAGCCGGCGATCCACGGACCGGTGCCTTCGGACTGGTCGATCACCCCTTCCTCCGCCCACTCGTAGTCCCCCGCCAACACTTCCTTGGCCAGTTGGGCATCGGTGGCATCGGAGTTCTCCCATAGGTCATCGAACAGCGCCTCCACCCTGTGGCGGGATTGGTGGCAGAAGGCGTCTGCGAGCCGGGCGGCGCCGTGGGCCCGCCCCGGCTCCGTCTCGCGCAGCAACTCCACGCGTGAGACGCACGCCGACATGGCGAAGAGTTCGGTGCCGATGTCCACCACCCGGCCCAGGAAGGCCTGCTTGGTCTCCAGTCCCGCCTGCCAACGGGCCATTCCGGCGAAGGTGTGCCGGGCGAGCCGGCGCGAAGCCCGTTCCACGTACCGCAGATGCGGGGCCAGCTTTCCGGCCCCGGAATAGGACGTCGGCAACAGGCCCGGACCCGCGGCGAGGGTCGGCAGCCATTTGGCGTAGAACCCGGTGGCCCCGGCAGCGGCACGGATCTTCTCCTGGGTGGTGGCATCCCGGCTGGCCAGATCCCCGGCCGCCTTCAGGTGGGCGTCCACCGCCTCACGGGCGATCAGCAGATGCATGATCTCGGTGGAGCCCTCGAAGATCCTGTTGATCCGCAGGTCACGCACCAACTGCTCCACCGCCACGGCGCGTTCGCCGCGGGCCGCCAGGGAATCAGCCGTCTCATACCCCCGGCCGCCGCGGATCTGCAGCAGCTCGTCGGCCATCTGCGAGGTCTTCTCGCTGCAGAACAGCTTCGCCAGGGCCGCCTCTATCCGCACATCCTTCATGCCTGCGTCCGCCAGTGCGGCGGAGAGCTCGAAGACGGATTCCACGGCGAACGAGGTCGCCGCGATGTAGGCGATCTTCTTCGACACCGCTTCGTGCTCACCCACGGGCAGGCCCCACTGGACCCGGACGGAGGACCATTGGCGGGCGATCTTCAGACTCCATTTCCCGGCCCCGGCGCATAGCGCCGGGATGGACAGGCGGCCGGTGTTCAACGTGCTCAACGCGATCTTCAATCCCTGGCCTTCACGCCCGAGCAGGTTGGCCGCCGGAACACGGACGCCGTGGAAGCGGGTCACCCCGTTCTCGATGCCATGCAGGCCCATGAACACATTGCGGTTCTCCACCACCAGGCCCTCGCTATCGGCTTCGACGACGAAGGCGCTGATGCCCCCGCGTTCCCGGGTGCCGTCGGGGCCGGGGTGGGGGAGTACCCGCGCCATGACCACGACCAGATCGGCCACCGAGCCGTTCGTCGTCCACAACTTGGCCCCCTCGAGCACGTAGGACTGCCCGTCCTGGGCCAGGGTCGCCGTCGTGCCCAGACGCGCCGGATCCGAACCGACGTCGTTCTCGGTCAGCAGGAAGGCCGTGATGGCACCGGCGGCACAGCGGGGCAGGAAACGGTCCTTCTGCTCGGCGGTTCCGAACATCTTCACCGGTTCGGGGACGCCGATGGACTGGTGCGCCGAGACCAGGGCGCCGATGCTGGGACTGATGGAACCCAACAGCATCAGGGCCCGGCCATAGTAGGCCAGCGTCAGGCCCAGCCCGCCATACCTGGTGGGGATCTTCATCCCGAAGACCCCCAGGTCCTTCAGGACGGTGATGTATTCGTCGGGGATGCGGGATTCACGGTCGATCAGGCGCCCGTCGAAGGAGGCGACGGCCTCCCGCAACTTCGCCAGGAAGGCTTCGCCGCGTTCGGTCTGCTCGGCGGTGGGGCGTGGATGCGGGTGGATGAGCCCGAAATCGGTTTTGCCCAGATACAGGCCCTGGGCGAAACTCGGGCGGGCGTCACCGGCATCGCGGGCTGCTTCGGCCACTGCGCGGGCGGTTTTTTCATCGATCGTGCTGCTGGAAACGGTGGCGTCCATGACCACTCCCTCGGACCTCGGCGTGCCGCAGGCCGCGCGGTGGAAAGCACCGGGGCCTGCCGCGGGACGGTGGCCCACACGCTGTCCCTCAAGGCTACGCCGCCGGATCAAGAGGGGTTCCTCCCCGGTGGCGGCCGCGTGGATTTAGCTGAATGTTCATGTGTCATCATGGTTTCCATGACCGCGACCCGCTGGCTTTCAGCCCAGGAACGTGAGTGCTGGATGGCACTGATGGCCCTTTCGATGCAATTGCCGAGCCTGCTCGATACCGAACTGCACCGGCAAGGACGCATCACGCTCTTTGATTACCACGTGTTGGCGATGCTCTCGGAGTCCGAGGGGCGGTTGCTGCCGATGAGTGAATTGGCTGGACGAACCAATGCCTCGCTGTCGCGATTGAGCCATGTGGTGAAGAAGCTCGAGGGCCGCGGCTGGGTCGAACGCTCCCAGAGCACCGACGACGCCCGGGTCAGCGTCGCCCACCTGCGCGATCCGGGCCTGGACATGCTGCGCGGCCTGGCGCCCGAACACGTGGAGTCGGTGCGGCGGCTGGTCTTCGACGGGTTGGACGAGCAGGACATCGTGGATCTGACCCGGATCGGACGCAAACTGGTCGGCGGGATGGACCCGCAGCACTGGATCCTCCGCTGAGCACTCCCGTGGGGGCGGCCGGCGACCCGGAAGGGACCGGCGAGTCGACGCGGGAGAGGGGTACCGGCGTCGTACCCTGCAGTTTGTCATCTGCGGCCCGCCGTTCTAGGATGGTAAGGCGTTAAGTCACGTGTTCGTCGTGGCGTGCTCCGTGAGGAGTGGGTCAAGGGGATCGCGTGGTTGCCCGTAAACCGAATAACGCGTCCCGACCGAGTAGGGAAAAATGCTCAACCTGGACGCTGTATTCACCGTCTTTCGCGCAAGTAAGGCGCTTCGGTTGGTTCTCACCCAGCCTGGTTACCTTCGCACGTCGCAGTAATACACGGTGTCACAACTGGTGGCGGGACTCTTCAACGCAGGTTCAGAGGCAGCAACACCGCGCTGTGATCTGTTTTATCGAGTACCGCCAATATTTACTACTACTGAGGAGTGATCATGGCAGCTGTATGCCAGGTGACAGGTGCAGTTCCGGGCTTCGGACACAGCATCTCCCACTCGCACCGCCGCACCAAGCGTCGGTTCGACCCGAACATCCAGAAGAAGCGCTACTGGGTTCCGTCCCTGCGCCGTAATGTCACGCTGACCTTGTCGGTCAAGGGCATTCGGACCATCGATGCCCGTGGCATCGACCGCGTTGTCGCTGACCTGCTGGCGAAAGGTGTGAAGCTCTAACATGGCAAGAGTCCAGGATGTACGCCCCATCATCAAGCTCAAGTCGACTGCCGGTACCGGGTTCACCTACGTGACCCGCAAGAACCGTCGTAACAACCCTGACCGTCTGGTCATGAAGAAGTACGACCCGGTCGTCCGCAAGCACGTCGATTTCCGAGAGGAGCGCTAAACACATGGCTAAGAAGTCCAAGATTGCTCGCAACGAGCAGCGCAAGGTCATCGTGGAGCGTTACGCCGCGAAGCGTGCCGAGCTCAAGAAGACCCTGATCAACGAAAACGCCACCGACGAGGCACGCGAAGAGGCCCGCCTGGGCCTGCAGAAGCTGCCCCGCAACGCGTCGCCGGTTCGCGTGCGTAACCGCGACTCCATCGACGGCCGCCCGCGCGGTACGTTCCAGAAGTTCGGAATCTCCCGTGTCCGCTTCCGCGACATGGCCCACCGTGGCGAACTTCCGGGCATCACCAAGTCGTCCTGGTAGACACCAGCGATTTTCCCCGGGGCCCCTTCTGGCAACAGAAGGGGCCCCGGGTTTTTTTAATCCCAGGAGCAGGTCATGGCCCACCGCGGCCTGCGGATTGCCCTAGGTCGACGGCGACCAGAGCCAGACCCAGAGGCGGCGCCACCGCCCCGCGGGCCGGGGTGTCCCGGTCGGGCCGGCGGGGGAGCGGGGCGGCCCGTCAACGGCCCGGCGTTCCCGCCAGCGCCGGATCTCCTCGTCGGGGTCCCGGGGGTCGGTGATCACCGGTGGGCCACCCAGCAGCTGGCGCCGGGCCTCCCGGATGCGGGCGTTGAAATCGGTGACGGTCTCGCGGACGGCCAACTCGCCGGGCAAGGCATCGAGCGTGTCGTCCAGGGCGGCGTCCTCGGTTCGCAGCAGCAGGGCCGGCGGGCCGACCCCACTGATCCGCTCCCGCCGCATGAGCGACTTCATCCACCAGTCGGGGTCGGTGGAATCCAGCGAGGGCAGCGGCAGGCCCGCATAGGCGAGGTGGTCGAAATCCCCCCGGGCAATGGCCCGGTCGATGCTGGGGGTGGCGACCTGCCCGGCGGAGTCCGTGGAGTGGAACACCGGCGGTGCCTCCGGGGCACCCTGGACCTCGATCCCCGCCTGTTCGGCCTTGGCCCTGAAGAGTTCCCCGGAACGGCGTTCATACTCGTCCACGGGAGCCGGTTCCAACACTGCGTCCTGCGCGTCGCGGTAACGGGCGGCCTGCAACCGGGCGGCGTCATGGGACGCGGTAGGTTCTGGGCTCATCGTGGGCACCGCCTTGGATCCGATGGTTCCTGAGCTCCAGCGTAGCGACCCGTGACACCGGCCCTCAAGGGTTTCCGCCAGTGGATCGGTGCCGTCGGTGCCGGGGTGGGATGAAGACCCCAAATACCCGGTCGGGACCCAAAAACCGCCAATTTGCAGGGAATATCGAAAAAATTCCGGCCAAACGCCCCAAAACTGGGCGTGTCCGTCAGTGAGGCCTGATAGTTTCCTTCACAGTAGTCCCCGCAACCGCAGGGCAACCCGGCCGGAAACGGGCGGGCACGAATTAGTCCAGGAGGAAATACATTGGCTTTGAACCGTAGTGAACTCGTTGCAGTCGTCGCCGAGAAGACCGGCAACTCGCAGGTCGCCGTGAACGCCGTGCTGGATTCGGTGTTCGACACCTTCGTCGAGCAGGTTTCCCAGGGCGAGAAGGTGTCCATCCCGGGCTGGCTCGCCGTCGAGCGCACCGACCGTGCCGCCCGCACCGGCCGCAACCCGCAGACCGGCGAGACCATCCAGATCCCGGCAGGCCACTCCGTGAAGCTGACCGCCGGCTCGAAGCTGAAGGCTGCCGTCTCCAAGAAGTAGTTCCCGCACCAGCGGTCGACAGGGCCCGTTCCACCAGGTGGTGGAACGGGCCCTGTTCTGGCTCCGGGCGGACCGGCTTCGGCAGAAGCTTCTACATGGCGTAGAATCCCTGATGGATCATGAAGGGCCGCCGGGCCCGATGAAGGGGAGCCGTCGTGGAGTATCGAAGCCTGCGCCTGGTGCGTGGATGGCTCGGTGCCCTGGCCGCAACCGCCCTGGCGGCCGCCTCGCATACGGTGGCCGGAGGCGCGCTTCCCGAACCGGCGCTGCTGGCGTTGATCCTGGCCCTCTCCGGGGCCGCCTGCACCGCCCTGGCCGGACGGGCCCTTTCCTTCTGGCGCACCGCTGCTGCCGTGCTGATCAGCCAGGGGATCTACCACTCGGCCTTCGGCATGCTCGGGGGCCATCACGGTGGCCACGACCACCATCTGCTGTCTGCCGGTGGCACCGGCGCCCATGCCGGCCACCTGATCTCCGTCGACCCGGACGCCCTGCTGACCGGGGCGGCCACGCAGGACGCGAACGCCATGGCATTGGGCATGTGGATCGCCCACGTGGTCGCGGCCATCCTGACCATCCTGGTGCTGCGCAAGGGCGGGCTGGCGGTCCTGGCCCTGATGCAGGTCCTGGGCCTGGCCGTACCGCGCCGGATCCTGCGCCCCCGTCCACCGATCGCCTCCATCGGGCCGCCGCGCCTGGTCTGGGTCCAGGTCCCCGGTCTCCCCGACCTGGGTGTGCCACTGCGCGCCTTGCGTGACCGGGGTCCGCCCGTCCTTCCCGCCTTCGCATCCTAGAGACGTCGAACGCAGGCCCCGCCAGACGGGGATACCAAAGGACAAAGATGAACACCGAACACCCCCATGCCCCCCGAACAGCGGTCCGCCAGCGGCCCGGCACGCTTCGTGCGATCCTCGCTGCTGCCGCCGCCGCCCTGCTGATGGGGCTGGCGCTGAGCACCGCACCGGCCGCGCTGGCCCATGATTCGCTGATCGGTTCCACTCCCAAGAACGGGGCGACCGTTACCGAGCCGCTGGACTCCGTGGACCTGAACTTCAGCGGTGAACTCAAGTCGATCGGCACGGAGGTCAGCCTCGCCGACGCCGAGGGCAAGAAGTACGACGCCGACACCTCGGTCAGCCGCAATGTGCTCACCGTGGATTTCGGGCAGGCCTTGCCGGCCGGTGACTACACGCTCACCTGGCGTGCGGTCTCCAGCGACGGACACCCGATCGAGGGGACCAGCGACAACAACGAGGCGCTGACCTTCACCGTGGAGGGTGGCGAGGCCGAAGCCTCGACCCCCTCCTCCTCACCGGCGACCGGCTCCTCCTCCGCCGCCGAGGGGACCCAGAACACGGCCTCGTCGGCCCCCGCCGCGCAAGACACCTCGGCGACCCAGGCCCCGGATGAGCAGGCCTCCAGCGACGGGGGTCTGCCGACCGCCCTGATCTGGGTGATCCTCGCCGTCGCCGTCATCGCCGCCGCCGGCGTCGTATTCGCCAAGGTGCGCCGTCAGTCGGGCTCGGGCAAGTAGCCCAGCCCCCACCCGAGGGACCTCAGTAGGCTCTGCACGCCCCGGCACGCCCCGGCACGTCCCGGGGTCGCGGATCCGCTGATACGCCCTGCCCTCCGCCGCCCCCTGCGGGGCGTGCCGGGCCGACCCATCACAGCTTCCGGCGCCCCTGCGCCACGACCCCAAGGATCCAGACCATGAACATCACCCTTCCCACCCCCCGCACCACCGCAACCGCCGCCCTGGTCGCCGCCGCCGCCGTGGCCCTGGCCGGTTGTGCCGGGAACGCCGCAGAGGCCGGTTCCACCCCCTCCGCGTCCACCGCGACCGATCAGGCCCACGCCGTGGAGGTCCAGGACACCTGGACCAAGGCCACCGACACCGATATGAGCGGCTCCTTCGGAACCCTGACCAACACCTCCGACTCCGAGGCGGTGCTGGTCAAGGCCGAGAGCCCCGAGGCCGGCATGGTCGAACTGCACGAAATGACCGGTACCTCCGGGTCGATGTCGATGCAGGAGAAGGACGGCGGCTTCAGCATCGCCCCCGGCCAGAGCGCCGAGCTGGCACCGGGCGGAGACCACATCATGTTGATGAAGCTCAAGGACGAACTGAAGGCCGGGGACCCGGTGGACATCACGTTGACGTACGCGGACGGCTCCACGGCAACGGTCCCGTTCACCACGAAGGACTACAGCGGCGCCGACGAATCATACGGCGAGCAGGAGTAATGGTGCCCGACAACGGAACACCCGGGGAAGGATGCCCCGTCTCCCCGCGCCATCCGCGACGGCGCAGCTTCCTGTTCGGGGCGGCCGGCGCCGCCGTGGGTGCCGCCGCGGGGGCCGGTGGAACGGCGGCGGCCCTGGCCTCGGAGGAAGCCCCGGAACCGGCGGCGGGCCGCGACGAGGACGGGGCCAACGCGGGCTCGACCGTCGGGTTCCACGGGAACCGGCAGGCAGGGGTCGACACCACCGCCCAGGCGCATGCGGGGTTCGTGGGGCTGGACCTGCTGGCCCCGAAGGGCCGGAAGCATCCACCGGCCGACGATGTCCGCCGACTCCTGCGTCTGCTCAGCGACGACGCGTCCCGGCTGTGTGCCGGGCGCCCGCCGCTGGCGGACAGCGAACCGGAGCTGGCGGTCTCCCCGTCGAATTTGAGCATCACGTTCGGGTTCGGCCCCGGGTTGCTGGATGCCGTCGTCCCGGCGCAGAAGCCCGAATGGCTGCGCCCGTTGCCGGCCTTCGGGATCGACGAACTCACCGAGGAGTACGGGCAGACGGACCTGTTGTTGCAGATCTGCTCGGACGACCCGCTGGCCCTGGCCCATGCCCAACGGATGCTGCTCAAGGACGCCCGCTCCTTCACCCGGTTGCGGTGGATCCAGACGGGATTCCGCACCGCCTATGGTTCGGCCGAGGAGGGGGCGACCATGCGCAACCTCTTCGGCCAGCTCGACGGCACCGGAAATCCGTTGCGCGAGGCCCGCGAGCAGGCCCTCTGGGGCGGGGACCGGATCCCGGCCTGGACCCCGGGAGGCACCTCGCTGGTGCTGCGCCGGATCGCCATGGACCTGGACGAATGGGATCGGGTCGACCGGCCCGGCCGGGACTTCGCACTGGGCAGGCACCAGAGCACCGGCGCCCCGCTGACCGGGAGCAAGGAACACGATGTGCCGAACCTGGGCGCCACCGACGACGGGGGTCTGAAGGTCATTTCCCCGCAGAGCCATGTCGCCCGGGCCACGGCGCAGAAGCCCGGGGAGAAGATCGTCCGCCGGGCCTATAATTACGACGACGGGGCCGCGGACTCCCACGGGCTGCCAGGTTCGGGGCTGCTCTTCGCCTCCTACCAGGCCGATGTGGACCGCCAGTTCCTGCCGATCCAGCGTCGACTGGACGAATCGGACATGCTCAACGAATGGACCACCCCGATCGGATCGGCCGTTTACGCCATCCCTCCGGGGTGTCCCGAGGGCGGGTTCATCGGGGAGGAGTTGTTCGGATGAGCGGCGTCGGGCCCGGGGGTGAGCCGGGCCACGACGGCAGTGCGGTCCGGGTCGAAGGTGAGAGAATGGAAGGCATGCGGACAGGGATGCAACGATGAGCCAGGGCGTACTACCGGAGAAGGTGTCCGGCGCGGGCCCCCGTGGCCCGGAACGTCGGCCCGCGTCGACGTGGCGCCCCGACCTGGTGCTGCCGGCGATCCCGATCGGCGCCCTCGTGCTCGTGCTGGCCCTGCAGTTCTCTGGGGCGGCGAAAGGCACCGAACTCTCGGACCCGGGGGCCTTCACCCGGTGGGCGTTGCCCTTTGCCACCCTGATCCACCACAGCGCCATGGCCGTCACCATCGGGGCCCTGGTCTTCGCGGCCACCGTCCTGCCGAGGTCGACCAAACCGCATCGGGCCCGCAAGGGCTCGCACGGGACCGACGGTGGGGAGGTGCACCCGGCCTTCGCCCGGACGATGAACATCGCGGCCGGAGCGGCCATGGTGTGGACCCTGGCCGCGGTGGCCGTGCTGATCCTGACCTTCTCCGACGTCTCCGGCCTGCCGCTTTCAGCGGATGCCGCCTACACGGACTCAATGAAGGACTACATCCTCAACATCTCGCTGGGCCAGGCGTGGGCCTGGATGATCGTGATCGCCGCGGTGGCCAGCTCCTTGGCCTTCGTGGTCCGTTCCCCGGTGGGGGTGGGCCTGAGCGCCGTCTTCTCGCTCTTCGGGATCATCCCGCTGTCCTTGATCGGCCACGCCGCCGGAGGCGACGACCACTGGGGCGCGGTCAACGGGATCCTGCTGCATCTGCTGGGCCTGTGCATCTGGGTGGGCGGGATCGTCGTGTTGGCCTGCGTCGCCCCACAGCTCCAGACCCCGGCCCCCGGGAAGTTCTCCTCCACCCGGCCGGTGCTCGCCGGCGTCGTCCTGCACCGCTTTTCGGCCCTGGCGACCATGTCCTTCTTCGTGGTCTTCGCCTCCGGGGTGGTCAGTGCCACCGTCCGCATGGACCATTGGTCGCAGCTGCTCAGCGGCTATGGCGGTCTGGTGCTGATCAAGGCGGTACTGACCCTGGTGCTGGGATTGATGGGGCTGGGACACCGGCGCTGGGTCATCCCGAAGCTGATGGCCGGCAAACTGCGGGCGACCACGACCGCCTGGCGGATCGTCGCCGGCGAAGTGATCGTCATGGCGGCGACCATGGCGGTGGCGACGGCCCTGTCGCGCACCGCGCCTCCGGTCCCCGAGGAACTGCCCCCCGAAGCAACTCCGGCGCGCATCCTCACCGGCTACGATCTGCCCCCGGAACTGACCGGATCCAGTTGGCTGACCGTCTGGCGCATGGACTGGCTCTGGTTGGCCGTGGTCATCTTCCTGGCCATCGCCTACCTCCAGGGGATCCGTACGCTGCGCCGTCGCGGCGATTCCTGGCCGGTGATGCGCACGGTGTCCTGGTTCCTGGGGTTGATCGCCCTGTTCTACATCACCTCCGGGGCGATGGCCGTCTACGGCGTCGTCCTGTTCTCCATGCACATGGTCGGGCATATGGCGATGACCATGGTGGCCCCGTTCTTCCTGGTCCTGGGCACGCCCATGACCCTGGCGTTGAAGGCCATCCCCGCACGCGCCGACGGGACTCGTGGGCCCCGTGAATGGATGCTCGCAGGGATCCACTCGCGGTTCTCCAAACTCGTCACCCACCCGCTGTTCGCGGCAGCGAACTTCGCCGGATCGATCGTGCTGTTCTACGCGACCGACGCCTTCCATTTCGCCCTGGCCGAACACACCGGGCACGAATTGATGAACCTGCACTTCCTGCTCACCGGCTACATCTTCGCCCTGAACATGATCGACGGCGATCCGTTGCCCCGCCGGGCGCCCTACCCGATGCGGCTGGTCATCCTGCTGGCCACGATGAGCTTCCACGCCTTCTACGGCGTCTCCATCATGGGCAGCGAATCGCTGATGCAGGCCAGCTGGTTCGGCAACATGGGCCGGGATTGGGGCCCGACCCCCCTGGCCGACCAGAAGCTCGGGGCCGGGGCCATGTGGGGGATCGGCGAGGTACCCACGCTGATGCTGGCTCTGGGGGTGGTGGTGACCTGGAACCGGTCCGACACCCGCGAAGCCGTGCGCCGGGACCGACAAGCCGATCGTAACAACGAAGCCGATCTGGCTGCCTACAACCAGATGTTCGCGCAACTGAAGGAGCAGGACCGGAGGTACGACGCCAGTGGCAGGTAAACCAGCCGGCAGGACACCCCCGCCGGGGGTCCGGGCCCAGAAGACGGCACTGGTCGTGGCCCGCTGGTTGGCCTTGGCGGTCCTCATCGTCGCCATCGTGATCGCGGTGACCAGCTGTTCCTCCGACGCCGGGGGCGAGTCCACCGCCTCGGGGGAGGCCGCCGAGGGGTCGGGCAGTGCCACGGCCCCGCCGGCAGCAGCCTCCTCGCGGCCCGCCCCCTCGGGTGCTGCCGCCGAGGCCGTGGCCGCCGGCGTGGAACGGGCGGCCTCCTATAACTTCACGCTCTCCGCGGTGGCCTCCGATGCCGAACTGGAGTCCCTGTCCGCGGATCCGCAGGACACCCTGGAAGGGGCGACCGTAAAGCCGGCCTCCTGCCTGGACGCGGTCCGGCAGCTGAACTGGTCCCCGGCCCAAGGAGGCCAGGACCCGGCCCGCACCGACTTCGCCGCCGAGGGGGTGGAAGCCACCGGATCCATCGAAGTCGCCCGGGTCACCGACCGGGCCCAGCTGCGCAAGCATTATGCCACCGTGAAGCAGATGCTCGGGGACTGCTCCGAAGTGACCCTGTCGATCTCCGGATCCGAGGTCCCCCTGCGTAGCAGCGCCCCCGAAACCAGCCCGGAGGCCGGAGCGGAATCGGCGTTGCTCTGGAGCAGGGCCTCGACGGGCAGCGAGCTGGAACAGCAGGCACTGGTCCTCATCGGCGAACGGGCGGGTCAGGTCGCGATGGTTTCGTTCATCGGGCCCCGCGGGATCGACGACCCGAAGTTCGCCACCATGGCCGACGGGATCCTGACCGCCACGCTGAACGACCTGGGCTGAGCCGGCCCACGCGGCCTGCGCGCCGGCGGGTTTCGGTGCCGTGGGGCGTCATCGATCCCGCTGCCGGGAACAACTGAAGCCATACTGGGGTTGGGACCCCATGCCAGCCAACTACCAACGGGAGCCGTTACATGAGTGCAGATTCCACCACCGATTCAGTCCGTGCCGCCTACCGGGTGCGCGGCTCCGAGCTCGTGGGCCGCAACTGGTTGAATACCGGCGGCAAGGAACTGGGGCTGAAGGAACTCCGCGGCAAGATCGTCATCCTCGATTTCTGGACCTTCTGCTGCATCAATTGCCTGCATGTGATCGACGAACTGCGCCCGTTGGAGGAGAAGTACCGGGACCTGCTGGTCATCGTCGGCGTCCACTCCCCGAAGTTCGAACACGAAGCCGACCCCGTCGCACTCGCCTCCGCCGTGGAACGCTACGAAATCGCCCACCCGGTGCTGGACGACCCGGAACTGGAGACCTGGCAGGCCTACTCGGCCCGGGCCTGGCCGACCCTGGTGGTGTTGGACCCCGAGGGCTACGTGGCCGCCCACCTCTCCGGGGAGGGCCATGCCCCGGGCCTGGAATCGCTCATCGAGGAGCTCGTGGCCGAACACGAGGCCCAGGGAACACTGAACCGCGGAGACGGCCCGTACGTCGCCCCCGCCCCGCGGGAAGGGGACCTGCGCTTCCCGGGCAAGGTCCTGACCCTGCCCGATGGCACGTTCCTGGTCGGGGACACCGGACACCACCGGATCGTGCAACTGGACTCGGATCTGAAGACGGTGCTGCGCACCATCGGTTCCGGGGAACGCGGTCACGCCGACGGTACGGCGCAGGCGGCTTCCTTCAACGAACCGCAGGGCCTGGCCCTGCTGCCCGCCGAGGTCGCCGGTCGGACCGGCTACGACCTGGTCGTCGCCGACACGGTCAACCACCGGCTGCGCGGGGTGGACCTGGCCACGGGCAACGTCACCACGGTCGCCGGCAACGGCATCCAACGCCTGCTCGACGCCGAACAGGCACTCGCCGCCGGTGAGGCGGCGAACGACCCGGATGCCTGGATCAGCGATCTCGGGGACGACCCGCTGAACACCTCGCTGTCCTCGCCCTGGGACGTGCTCTGGTCCGCGAAGGCCTCCTGCGTCATCGTCGCGATGGCCGGAACCCACCAGATATTCGCCTTCGACCCGGTGACCGGGGCCCTGGACGTCTTCGCCGGCACCGGGCTCGAAGGCCTGGAGGACGGGGCCCCCGGCAGGTCCTGGTTCGCCCAGAGCTCCGGACTGGCCGAAGGGCCCGCAGGGGAGATCTGGGTGGCGGACTCCGAGACCTCGGCCCTGCGCGTGCTGCGCGTGGGCCAGTCAGGATCCGTCGACACGGTCGAGACGGCCATCGGGACCGGGCTCTTCGACTTCGGGTTCCGTGACGGCCAGGCCGCCGAGGCACGCCTGCAGCACCCCTTGGGGGTGGCCGTGCTGCCGGATGGTTCGGTGGCGGTGGCCGATACCTACAACGGGGCGGTCCGCCGCTACGATCCGGGCACGTCGTCGGTCACCACCCTGGCCCGTGACCTCGCCGAGCCCTCGGACGTCCTGCTGGACACCTCGCTCGACGGGGACCCCGTCCTGCTGGTGGTCGAGACGAACCAGCACCGGCTGGTCCGGCTGCCGCTGCCCCATGAGGCGCTCAGCGTCGACGAAGGAGCCTCGCAGACCCAGCGCCCGCAGACTCCGGTCGCCCCGGGCGGGCACCGGATCAGCGTGCGCTTCTCCGCTCCGACGGGGCAGAAGCTCGACGACCGGTGGGGGGATCCCACCCAGCTGAAGATCTCCTCTTCACCCGAGGAACTGCTCCTCTCCGGCGGGGGGACCTCCACCGGGCTGCACCGGCAGTTGGAGCTGAACCCCGAGGTCCCCGAGGGCGTCCTGCACATCACGGCCCGCGCCGCGGCCTGCGACGGCGAAGCCGGGGGAGCGATCCCCGATCATGCCGCCTGCCACCTGTACCAGCAGGACTGGGGCATCCCGGTCGTGTTGCGTCGGGACGGCGATGACGGGTTGACGTTGGATCTGCGCGGACTGGACTGAGTCATTGCGGGGGCGCTCCATGACGGAGCGCTCCCGGGTTCGTGACGGGAACCATGGCGCACGGGAAACCAGCGGAGTATGGTTAGCAGTGCTAAGCAACTAATTCCCCGTGGTGGATGCCGCCCGTCCGCCCCGGAATCGTGACCAGGAGTCCAGTGTCCCCGAATGCCCCCGAACCGGTCGTCGATGACGACCTCGCCGTCCACCTGCGGGTGGCGATCATGCGTGTATCGCGTCGGCTCCGGGTCGACGTCGGGGCGGGGGCGGTCACCGCAGGACAGTATTCGGTCCTGATCTGCCTCGGGAAGGAACCGCGCACCCTGGGCCAGCTGGCCGAGCGAGAGCGCGTCCAGGCGCCCTCGATGACCCGGATCGCCAAGGCGCTCGAAGAACAAGGCTACGTCGAACGCAGGACCAGCCCCGAGGACGGCCGGCAGGTCCTCATCGCCATCACCGACGCAGGCCGGGCCATCGTGGAGGACGTCCGGGGCCAGCGCACCGCCTGGCTCTCACGGCACGTCGCCGAGCTGGGCCCCGCCGACCGGGCCGTCCTGGGGCGCGCCGCCGAACTCCTCAAGGAGATGAACGCCTGGTGAGCAAGATGTTCAAGGCCCTGGGATCGCCGAACTACCGGCTGTGGGTCTCCGGTGCCCTGGTGTCCAACATCGGCACCTGGATGCAGCGCGTGGCCCAGGACTGGCTGGTGCTCACCATCCTCACCGACAACTCGGGGACGGCCGCCGGCATCACCACCGGTCTGCAGTTCGTCCCGATCCTCTTCCTGGGCCCCTATGCGGGACTGGTCGCCGACCGGTACAACAAACGCAAGCTGCTGCTGGTCACGCAGAGCGTCATGGGCCTCTGCGCCCTGGTCATGGGGCTGCTCGTACTCACCGAAACCGCCGAACTATGGCATGTCTACACCCTGGCCTTCGTGCTCGGCCTCGCCAGCGCCTTCGACTCTCCTGCCCGGCAGGCCTTCGTCTCGGAGATCGTCGGCCCCGACGACGTCCCCAACGCGGTGGCGTTGAACAGCGCCTCCTTCAACCTGGCCCGGCTGGCGGGCCCCGGGGTCGCCGGACTGGTGATCGCCGCGGTGGGCACCGCCCCGGCCTTTTTGATCAATGCCGCCAGCTTCGCCGCCGTGCTGTTCTCGATCTGGAAGATGAAGCCCGAACTGCTCCACACCCCCAAACCGGCGGTCCGCGGGAAGCGACAGATCCGCGAGGGGCTGCACTATGTGCGCAGCCGCCCCGATCTGGTGATGATCCTGGTCCTGGCCGGCCTGATCGGCACCTTCGGACTGAACTTCCAGATCACCAACGCGATGATGGCCACCGGGGTCTACGGGGTGGGCCCGGGCGAATACGGTTTGCTGGGTTCGGTCATGGCCGTCGGCACCCTGGGTGGGGCCCTCCTGGCGGCCCGCCGGGGACGGTTCCGGCTGCGCTACCTGATCGGTGGGGCGATCCTTTTCGGCGTCTTCACCACGGCCGCTTCGGTCATGCCGACGTTCTGGCTGTATGCCATCGCCCTGGTCCCGGTCGGGCTGGCCTCCCTGACGTTCCTGAACAGCTGCAACACCTCGATCCAGCTTTCCGTCGAACCGCGGTTCCGCGGCCGGGTGCTGGCCATCTACGTGATGGTCATCCAGGGCGGAACCCCGATCGGTGCCCCGCTGGTGGGCTGGCTCGGCACCGAATTCGGAGCCCGCTGGTCGATCGCGGCCGGAGGGCTCATCGCCCTGGCCGCAGGGCTCTGGGCGCTGCAGCATGTGCGCAAGGGCAAGCTGAACAAACCGGTCTTCGCCACCGTCGAGGACCCCCAGGACCCCCAGGACACCCGCGGGGGAGGGGTCCCCACCAGCAGTGGGAAACCGACGGCGTAGTCCGGTTCAGTCCCCGACGACGGGGGTGACGGTCACCGAGTCCCCGGAGACCTCCAGCTTGGCGGTGAACCCGAAGTCGTGCCTGACGGTGTTCCCGCTCTTGGCGCCGGTCATCAGGTTCTGCTCCACCAGATTCAACGAGGTGCCGACCTTCAGCGAGCGCAGGACCCATCCGCCGTCGTACGGGCCGACCTTGACCTCGGGGTAATCGGTGATCTTCCAATGGATCGAATCGCCGGCCACCCGGGATTCGGTGTTGTAGCTCAGCGGGCATCCTGCGGGCTTGAGGACCTGCTGGGCGGCACAATCATCGAGATATTCATGCAACTGGTCGTCGATTTCCTGGACCAGTTCCTTGGTCGGCTTCGTCGTCAGTTCCAACCCATCGGTCCCCGCCGCGGAGGGGGAATCGACGACGACCCGGCGCTTGGCCCCCTGGAAGTACTTCTCGCGGTAGCTGGCGTCGACCACGGCCGGCAGGAAGACCGGAAGCTTGGCGGTGCCCTTGGTCAGCGGGGCATCCTCGCCGTTGACGCGCACCTGGTTGGTGGTATCGGCCGATACCGAGAGCTGCGGCATGTCGGTCGCGGCGAAATGCCAGCGGTCGAAGAACAGCCAGTCCCGGCCGCTGCGCTTCAGATGGAACATGGTCTGGTGCTTCTGCCCGTCCACCGTGTAGTTGGTGGCGACTTCCACCGCGCCATCGGTGACCTCCCGGGCGTCTTCGACCTGGAAATCCTGGATCGGTTCCACGGAGGCCTGCAGTGCCTCGCCGTCGAGCAGCACGGAGTTGCCCTGCGGGGTTTCCGGATCGAGCAGCCCCATCGCCTGCTCGCCCTCGCCCTCCTGGAGCAGGGAGAAGTACTGGCCCACCTGTTGTTCGGGGCTGAAGACCTTCTGGTTCACCAGGGTGATGGTGATGACCGCGGCCACGGCAAGGACCATCAGTGCGGCCAGCCAGGCGGCCAGGACACGGATGGGCGGGGAAGCGTTTTTCACCTGCTCCACGTTACCGGGAATGCCGGCGCCGCGGTGGACCCCCGACGACGGCGAGGCAGGAACCGGCGACGCGCGAGAGTATAGGGCGCTGTGGGCCCGCCCGCCACCGCCTGCCGAGGCCTCCCGTCATGGAGCCGTCATATGACGCATCCAGGGCCCCGGATGACGGCATACGAGCCCGGATCCGCGCAACATCGGGTCATGTTCCCGATCATGACGCGGCCGGGTCGACGCCGCTTGCCGTGGCGCTGCGGGGCTGCGTTAGATGGTTGGACCAACCCATCAAGAGCGGCCGAGAGATCTGGATCGATGACGCCGCAGCAACCACCGCCCCCCGGAAGGACCGGGGACCAGGCGACCGGTGCTCCCGCCAGAAGCGATGGAGACGCATCCGCGGACCCCTCGGAACCACGGCCGCCCGTGGCCCCGGGGGATCGTTCGATCCGGCGCAGGCCGGTGCGCTCCCTCGCACCGACACTGCGAGGAACCACATGCCCCATGACAGCAACGGCACGGCCCCACCGGCCCTGTCCTTCGAGCTCTACCCGCCGCTGGACAACGCGGCGGTCCCGAAGGTCGTGAAGACCATCGGGGAACTGGCGGCCGCCCGACCCGACTACGTCGCCGTCACCTACAGCGGGGCACCACAGCGCCGCGAAGCCACCCTGGAACTGGTCGGGCATCTGGCCGCCAACACCCGGTTGCGCCCGCTGGCCCACCTGACCTGCGTCGGGGAGAGCCGGGCCTCGTTGACGTCCCTGGTCGAACGCCTCATCGGCCTGGGGGTCCGCGGGGTCCTGGCCCTGCGCGGGGACCTGCCGGAGGACCGAAGCACCTCGCGGGGGGACCTGCCCTTCGCCGGGGACCTCATCGAACTCATCCGCGACGTGGAGGGCAGCCACTCCGCCGCCCTCTGCGGCGGACGGCTCTCCGTGGGCGTCGCCGCCTACCCGCAACGCCATCCCGAATCACCGTCCTTCGAACACGACGTCGAAGTGCTGTTGGCCAAGGAACGGTCCGGCGCCGACTTCGCCATCAGCCAGGTGTATTTCCGTCCCGGGGACTACGCCCACCTCCTGCAGTGCGCCCGCGAGGCGGGGGTGGGCATCCCCATCGTGCCCGGGCTGATCGCCTTCGACTCCGTCCGGCGGTTGACCCGACTCAGCGAACTGGCCGGAATCGCCCCGGACCCGGTGCTGGCCCACCGGCTGGAAGCCGCCCGCGACGGGCAGGAACGCCGCCGGATCGGAGTCGAAACCGCGGTGGAGCTCGGGCGCAGCGCCCTGGCCGACGGGGCCCCCGGTCTGCATCTGTACACCTTCAACGACCACCGCGGCCCGCTGGACGTGGTCGACCGCCTCGGCCTCACCGGCCGGTTCGGCGATCCCGCCCCGCAGTACGGCCGGCTCACGGCAGTACCCGCCTGAGCCGCGTCACCACCGCCCCACCGAACCACCCACCCAATGACCACCACCGACAGGAGCACCACCATGAGCACCGCGAACTTCCCCGCAGCAACCATCCTCGGCTACCCGCGCATCGGACCGAACCGCGAACTGAAGAAGGCACTGGACGCCCACTGG
This sequence comes from Arthrobacter sp. AOP36-C1-22, assembly GCF_052377515.1. Lineage (NCBI taxonomy): Bacteria > Bacillati > Actinomycetota > Actinomycetes > Micrococcales > Micrococcaceae > Arthrobacter > Arthrobacter sp. AOP36-C1-22. The sequence continues at coordinate 27,911 of NZ_JBQSWW010000016.1, forward strand.
GCCGGACGGCTCGACGCGGCCGGACTGCAGGCCGCCAGCCAGGCGCTGCAGGAGGGCACCATCTCCCGGCTGACCGAACTGGGCCTCTCCGCCACCGACTCCTCCATCCCGGCCGACTTCTCCCTCTACGACCAGGTCCTGGACGCCACGGTCGCCCTGGGCGCCCTGCCGGCCCGCTTCGCGGACCTGGCAGGTCCCGACGGATCGATCGACACGGAGGGCTACTTCACCCTCGCCCGCGGTGATGCCGAGCGCCAGCCGCTGGAAATGACCAAATGGTTCGACACCAACTACCACTACCTCGTGCCCGAAATCGGCCCGGAGACCCCCTTCGCCCCGTTGGCCCACGCACTGACCAGCCTGATCGCCGGGCACCGGCGGGCCGGCAGGACGCTGCGCCCGGTCCTGGTCGGACCGGTCACCTACCTGCTGCTGGCCAAGGCCGAGGACGGGGCACCGGAAGGCTTCGACCCGCTCGACCGCTTGGACGACGTCGTCGCCGCCTACCGCGGGATCCTCGCCGCCCTGGCCGATGCCGGAGCCGAATGGATCCAGCTCGACGAACCCGGTCTGGTCACCGACCGCGGGGCCGCCCATACGGGAACCGTCGAACGCGCCTACCGTTCGTTGCTGGCCGCCGACGACGGCGGAACCTCCTACCACGGCGGACACCGTCCTGCCGTGCTGGTCACCACCGGCTACGGGACCGCCGGGTCGCGGGACACCCCGGGGGAGACCCTGGCGGTGCTGGCCGAACTCGGGGTCGACGCCGTCCACGCGGATCTGCGGCGCGGGGCCCTGCCCCAGGCGGAGACGCTGCTGCGCATCGGGGCCTTCGGGACCCGCTTCGTCGCCGGGATCGTCGACGGACGGAACATCTGGCGCAACGACCTCGACGCCTCGCTGGGCACGCTGGAGAACCTGGCGGAGACCACCACGGCCCCCTCGGTGGCCACCACCACCTCGCTGTTCCACGTCCCGCACCGCCTCGACGTGGAAACCTCCCTGTCCGCTGACCTGGCCGACTGGCTGGCCTTCGCCGACGAGAAGGCCACCGAGGTGTTGACCCTGGCCCGCGGCCTGGCCGAAGGCTCCGGGGCCATCCGGACGCAGCTCGACGCCGCCACCGCGGCGCGGGCCGCCCGTGAACACGGCGCCGGCGTCCACCTCGAGGCTGTGAGGGCGCGTACCGCCGCGCTGGCCCCGGCGGACTTCGAACGCGGCGACGCCGCAGCCCGGGCCGGAGACCAGCGCGAACGCCTGTCGCTGCCGTTGCTGCCGACCACCACCATCGGTTCCTTCCCGCAGACCACCGAGGTCCGCACCGCCCGCGCCGCGGCGCGGAAGGGAACCCTGTCCGAGGCCGACTACCAGCAGTTCCTGCGCCGTGAAATCGCTCGGGTGATCGAACTGCAGGAGGACATCGGCCTCGACGTGCTGGTGCACGGCGAGGCCGAACGCAACGACATGGTCCAGTACTTCGCCGAGAACCTGGATGGTTTCGCCGCCACCGAGCACGGGTGGGTCCAGTCCTACGGGTCCCGCTGCACCCGGCCCTCCATCCTGTGGGGGGACGTGATCCGGCCCGAGGCCATCACCGTGGAATGGACCCGCTACGCCCAGTCGCTGACGGCCCGCCCGGTCAAGGGGATGCTCACCGGACCGGTGACGATCCTGGCCTGGTCCTTCGTCCGCGACGACCAGCCGCTGGCCGAAACGGCGAACCAGGTGGCCCTGGCCCTGCGCGGGGAGATCGCCGAACTCGAGGAGGCAGGAACGGCCATCATCCAGGTCGATGAGCCGGCCCTGCGTGAACTGCTGCCGCTGCGGGCCACCGACCAGGACGCCTACCTCGACTGGGCCGTCTCCGCCTTCCGGCTGGCCACCTCCGGGGTCGGGGATGCCACCCAGATCCACACCCACCTGTGCTATTCGGAATTCGGTGAGGTCATCAGCGCCATCGACGGTCTCGACGCCGATGTCACCAGCCTCGAGGCGGCCCGCTCCCGCCTGGAGGTCGTCGCCGACCTGGCCGGCTTCGGCTACCGCCGCGGCATCGGGCCCGGGGTCTACGACATCCACTCCCCGCGGGTGCCGACCGAGGAGGAGATCGCCGGGCTCATCGACACCGCCTTGCAGGGGCTGGACGCCTCCCGGCTGTGGATCAACCCCGACTGCGGGCTGAAGACCCGCGGCTACGCCGAAACCGAGGAGTCGCTGCGCCATCTGGTGGCCGCGGCGAGATCCGCCCGCAGCGGGCTCACCGCCGGGGAACCGGCCGTCGTCGCCGGAGCCTGATCCCCTTCCGGTGCCGTGCCGGTTCCGGCCGGCACGGCACCGGAGACCACCTTCCACCACCCAGCCTCTGGACCAGGAGCCCCGCCATGAGCACCAGCACCCCGGAACGTCCCGCAGCACCCATCGGCCCGGCCACCGCGGCCATCCACTCCGGCTACACCCCCGCCGCCCCGCACTTTGCCGTGGCCCCACCCATCGTGCATTCGGCGGCCTTCGAATTCCCCGACCATGCCACCGCCGTGGAGATGTTCGCGTTGCGGACCCCCGGCTTCACATACTCGCGGACCGGAAACCCCACCGTGGCCGACTTCGAGGAACGGGTGGCCACGCTGGAGGGCGGGATCGGGGCGATCGCGACGGCCACCGGACAATCGGCGGTCGCCATCGCTCTGCTCGCCCTGCTTGGTGGGGGACGCGATGAGGACGGGGCCCGGCTGCCCGGAGGGCACCATGTCGTGGCCTCCTCCCAGCTTTACGGCGGAACCGTGGACCTGCTGACCGACTCCTTCGCCGACTTCGGTTACCGCGTCGACTTCGTGGACCAGGACGATCCCGGCGCCTGGGAACGGGCCATCACGCCCGACACCCGGGCCGTCCTGGTCGAATCGATCACCAACCCGTTGTCCACGCTGCCCGACGTCGCCACGATCGCGACGATCGCCCACGCAGCAGGCGTCCCGGTGGTCGTGGACAACACCCTGGCCACCCCTGCCCTGTACCGGCCGATCGACCACGGGGCCGACATCGTGGTGCATTCGGCCACCAAGTTCATGGGCGGCCACGGCACCGCGCTGGCCGGGGTCATCGTCGAGGCCGGACGCTTTGACTTCGCCGCCGACCCGGGCAAATGGCCGCAACTGGCCACCCCGAAGGCCAGATACGGGGGACAGGTTCTCAGTGAACGCCACGGCCGGGCCGCCTATCTGGCCCTGGCCCGCAGCAAATACCTGCACGACCTCGGTCCCAGCCTGTCCGCGCCGGCAGCCGCAGAGATCAGCCGCGGCCTGGAGACCCTGGGCTTGCGTCTGGAACGGCACGGGGCCAACGCATTGCGGGTGGCCCGGTTCCTGGACACCCATCCCGCCGTCGCCCGCGTCCACCACCCCGGCCTGGACGACGCCGGGGGACCCGACCGGCGGCGGCAGGTGTCCGTGTTCTCCTTCGACCTGGCGGCCACCGCCGAGACGGTGGGGCCCTTCATCGACGCCCTGTCGCTGTTCAAGCTGGTCGCCAACCTGGGTGACACCCGGTCGTTGGTGGCCCATCCGGCGGCCATGACCCATTGCCGGCTCAGTGCGGCCCAGCGCACGGCGGCCGGCATCGGGGCGACCACCATCCGGCTGTCCATTGGTTTGGAGGACCCCGAGGACCTCATCGCCGATCTGTGTCGGTGCCTGGACGCCGTCGTCGGCGAAGCCGTCCCCACCGACCACCGGGGCCGTTCCGCCCCCTCCACCGCAGGAAGCAGGGCCTGAAATGACCATCCATGGTGCCACCGACCAGCCGCGGAGCTTCAACACCACGGCCATCCATGCCGGGCAGGAACCGGACCCGCTGACCGGGGCCGTCATCCCACCGATCTACCAGACCAGCACGTTCATCCAGGACGGCATCAACGTCCTGCGCGGGGGACACGAGTATTCACGTGGTTCCAACCCCACCCGCAACGGCTTCGAAACCCAGCTCGCCGCCCTGGAACACGGCGCCTCGGCCTACGCCTTCGCCTCGGGCATCGCCGCCGAGGATGCCCTGCTGCGTGCCGTCCTCTCCCCGGGAGACCACGTGATCCTGGGTGCCGACGGGTACGGCGGAACCCACCGGCTCATCACCCAGGTCCTGGGCCGCTGGGGCGTGGAGAACACCGCGGTGGACATCACCGATCTGGCGGCGGTCCGGGCAGCGGTGCGCCCCTCCGGCACCGTGGTGCTGTGGCTGGAAACGCCGTCGAACCCGTTGCTGGCCGTCGCCGATATCGCCGGATGGGCGCGGATAGCGCACGACGCCGGGGCGCTGCTGGTCGTGGACAACACCTTTGCCTCGCCTTATTTGCAGCGCCCCCTGGACCTGGGGGCCGACGTCGTGGTGCATTCGACCACGAAGTACATCGGCGGCCACTCCGATGTGCTCGGGGGAGCCGTCGTCGTCTCCGACGCCCTCCACCGCGGGCAGCCGGTGGCCGAACTGGTGGGCTTCCAGCAGTTCGCCGCCGGGGCCGTCGCCGGGCCGCAGGATTGCTATCTGGCCGCCCGCGGGCTGAAGACCCTGGGATTGCGCATGGACCGGCACGGGGCCAATGCGCTCGCGCTCGCCGAATGGCTCCGGGTTCAGCCGGAGATCGCCGCCGTGCACTATCCGGGACTCCCCGAAGATCCCGGGCACGAGTTGGCCGCTCGGCAGATGGACGGCTTCGGCGGCATCGTCTCGATCCGATTGGCCGGAGGGGAGGCCGCCGCCCGGAAATTCGCCGTTTCCACGCGTCTCTTCGGCCTCTCGGTCAGCCTCGGCGGAGTCGAATCCCTGGTTTGCTACAGCTCGGAAATGACCCACGCCTCGGTGCGCGGCACCGAGCTGGCCGCCCCCACGGATCTGGTGCGGCTCTCGGTCGGGGTGGAGGACGTCCGTGACCTGCGGGGGGACCTGGACCAGGCGCTGGCCACCGTCGCCTCGTTACGCGTGCCGGTGGGCGCCCGGTAGCCCGGGCGTGGCTGATGAGCTCGGTAACGGGGACGGCCACGGCTGGTTCCGGTAGGTCGGGACCCGGGGCCTGACGAACCGCGAGGCTTGAATCCAGCAGTCCAGAACCCTGTTCGTCGGTAGTGGCATCGCGCTATTATGGTCCCATGCCTCAAGTTGAAGAGCAGGTCGGTCTTCCACCGCCATCGCTCATGTCCCGGACGACCTATCTGGCCGGAAACTTGGCCCGACTGGGTAAAGCAGGCATGGTCGCCACGCTCAAAGACCGCGGTTTGGGCTTCCCTCACTACGCGGTATTGATGGCGTTGGTGGATCTCGGCCCGTTGGCTCCCCACGAGTTGGCGACCCGGCTGAACACCGACCGATCCCATGTGAGCACCTACGTGGAATCCCTCCAACGCAGCGGTCTCATTGAACGACGCCCCGACCCCACGGATCGACGACGCATCATCGTCGCCATTACCAGTGCCGGAACTGAGATCGCTCGCGACGTTGCCGCGGCTTCCACGGAGGCGGAGCTGAACCTCCTCTCGGGACTGGCCGAGGACGAGCGCGTCGAACTTCGACGACTGTTGCTCAAGGTCCTGCTCAGTGCCGACGGCTGGCCGGGCGCCCCGGCTGCTTCGACACCGTCTCCCTCCTGCTAGACGCTTTCACTGTCCGGGAGGCCGGCAACACCACCCGTACCTCCCCTCCAGAACCGCAGGAACCCACATGGCACACGACACGGCACAAGAATCCCCAGCTCGTGACGACCGGCAACCGGTCCGCACCAAACGCGAGTTCGTCTGGGCCTTCACCGGCTTGCTGCTGGCCATGCTCCTGGCAGCACTGGACCAGACGATCGTTGCGACGGCCCTGCCCAGCATCGTCGGCGACCTCAACGGGCTCGAGCACATTTCCTGGGTGATCACCGCCTACATGCTGGCGGCAACAATAGGCCTACCGATCTACGGCAAAGCCGGTGACCTCTACGGGCGCAAATCGGTCTTCGTGTTCGCCATCGTCGTCTTCCTGGCCGGCTCGATCCTGTCGGGGACCGCGACGAACATGATCCAGCTGATCATCTTCCGCGCCATCCAAGGCATTGGCGGCGGTGGCCTGATGATCGGAGCGCAGGCCATCATCGCCGACCTCGTCTCCCCCCCCGTGACCGCGGAAAATACATGGGCTTCATGGGCGCCGTATTCGGTCTGGCCTCCGTCGCGGGGCCGCTGATCGGCGGCTTCTTCACCGACAACATGGGCTGGCGGTGGATCTTCTACATCAACATCCCGCTGGGCCTGGCGGCGCTGGGGACCGTGATCTTCGCCCTGCACCTGCCCCGGCCCTCCGGGGCAGCACCACGGATCGACGTCCTGGGCACCCTGACTCTGGCCGTGTTCAGCGCGGCGGCCGTCTTCATCACCAGCTGGGGTGGAACCACCTACGCCTGGGGCAGCGTCCAGGTGCTGGTCCTGGGCGCCGTGGCAGTCGTGTCGGCGGTGGTGTTCGTGCTGGCCGAACGTCGGGCCGCCGAGCCGATCATCCCGTTGACCCTGTTCACCGAACGCAACTTCATCCTCCCGGCCCTGGCCGGGGTGACCATCGGCATCTCTATGTTTGCCACCATCGCCTATCTGCCGACCTACCTGCAGATGGTCGAGGGGGTCAACGCCACCGAATCCGGCCTCATGCTGATCCCGATGACCACCGGCATGCTCCTGGCCACGATCACCACCGGGCGGCTGGTCTCCTCCACCGGGCGCTATAAGGTGTGGCTGCTGGTCGGGCCCGCCATTGGTGCCACGGGGTTGTTCATGCTGGCGCAGATCGGGGTGGGCGTCCCGTATTGGTACACCGCCCTGGCCATGTTCGTCGTCGGGCTCGGGGTGGGGTGTTCGATGCAGAACCTCGTCGTCGTCGTACAGAACAGCGTCCCCCACCGGATCGTGGGAGTAGCCACCAGTTCGGCGTCCTACTTCCGTCAGATCGGGGCCTCGCTGGGCATCTCGGTGTTCGGGGCGCTCTTCGTCTCCCGGTTGACCGATGCCTTCTCATCGCTTCCGGCAAGCGCCGGAAAGGGGGGCTTCAGCGCGGACTCCGTCAGCTCACTAACACCGAAACTCTTGGCCCAGCTCCCGGCCCCGGTCCAGGAACTCATCGCCCAGGGGTTCGCCGAGGCACTGCCGCCTCTGTTCCTCTACGGCGTTCCGGTCATGCTGGCCGGGCTTGTCCTGGTGGTGTTCATTCATAAACAGGCACTACGTACCGAGGTGGGAGGGGCGGAACCGGCTCAGGAATCCCCCTCTGTTGAGGAGCCCGGACGGTCCGAGGCGCAGGACGTTGCCGCCCCAGCCGAGCTACCGGCCAAGGGGCGCCACCGGGCTAACGATCAGGACCTGCACCGGCCGCCGGCACCCTAGGGGCCAGGTTCGCGGCGCCGTGACACGCAAAAAGGTCCCAGCCGAGGGGGAACGGCTGGGACCTTATGCATCACTCGCACCTTGATGAGGCACTTTCAATACTAGGAAACGGTCCTTTGACCGCACTGTGAGCCCCGTCGGAGTTTGCTGGCTTTCCGGTACTGGACGTCCCGTCCAGATTCCGCTGGCAGCTGGTGGCCTACGGCTCCACAGGCTGATCCGGTGCCGGGGCCGGGGCGGGTTCCTGCGGCGCGTCGGGGGCGGCGGGTTCCTGGTTTTGCGGTGCGGGCTCCTGGTTCGGTTCCTGCTGCTGTTCCTGGTCGGGCGCGTCGTCTCCTGCCGGGGCGTCCGGGTCCTGGTTGATGGTTCCGGAGTCATCGCTCTGGTGGGTGGTCCCGCTGATCCCCGGGATCGAGGTGCCGCCGGTTCCGCTGGTACCGCCGGTGAACGAGGACACCTTGCGCCCGGCAGAGAGCTCGAAGACGAGGATCAGGGCCATGGTGATGGCGAACAGGGCGACGGTGACGCCGATGATGTGCTTCCACGGCAACCGTTGCAGGATTCCGCGCCCGGCGTCCTTCGATGGTTTGTCGACCTCATCGACGCTCGTTCCAACAGGGCCGGCGTCCCGCGCTGTCGCATGTGGTGGCTGCGCGCCGTTGGACGGCCGGGGCTTGGGGCGCCCGACGTTGACCCTTTCGCCCACGTGGTCCTTGGTCCGCTGCAGGGATTGCGAGTAGATCGACCCGCCGACGGTGATCACCAAGCTACCCAGCGCGGCCCCGATGATGGTTCCGCCCACACCCAAGGTGGACAACACCACCGCGGAGGTGACGGCGCCCAAGGCGGAGCCGACCGATCCGATCCAACTGATTTCAAGACGCTTCCTAGCCACGCATCAATTATCCCGGGTGCCGGTGGCCTTCCGAAGCCGCCGCACCCTCTTTCCCCTACCGGCTGATTCAGGAGTTCAGCAGCAAGGGAACGAGCATCATCGCCGGGACGGCGGCGATCGTGGTCAGCAGGACGGTGTCCTTGGCGACCACCAGGCCCTGCTCATACCGGGAAGCCGTGACGAAGACGTTCTGGGCCGAGGGCAATGCAGCCATGATGACCACGGCAAACAGTTCCGCCCCGTGCAGCCGGAACAGGAGGGCCCCGGCGAGCCAGGCCAGCACCGGGTGGGCGATCAGCTTCAACCCGGTGCCGATCAGGACGTCGGAGCGTCGGTGGGTGGCTTTTTCCAGGGGTTTGGAACCCACGAGGGAAATGCCGAAGGCCAGGAGCATCGCCGGAATGGATGCACCGGCGATGAGCTCGACGGGGTCGGCGATCGGCTGCGGGAGCGTCCAGTCGAAGACGGCGAACAACAGTCCCGCCAACGAGGCGACGATCATCGGGTTGCGCAGGGTGCTGAGCACCAGGGCGGTCGGGGTGGTACGTCGGCCCGAGGTGCTTGAATCCAGCAGGGACAGGAAGACGGGACTCCAGAGGGCCAGCTGGAAGAGGATCACCGGGGCCGCATGCGCCGTGCTGCCCAGGACATAGGCGGCGATCGGCAGCCCGAGGTTCGCCGAGTTCACCGTCGAGGCACTCATGGCCCCGACCAGTCGTTCGGGGCGCCCGCGGGGCAACCACCAGCCGGTGACACCGAAATAAAGCAGGGCAACACCCGTGGCGCTGATGGCCGCCACGGCCAGGCTGGGCCCCAGGACGGCGCGGGGATCGGCGTCGGCGACGGTGACGAAGAGCAGGGCCGGGCTGGCGACGAAGAACGTCAGTCGATTCAGGACATAGCGGGCCTCGGGTCCGAGGACCCCCGTGCGTCCGACGAGGTAGCCGACGATGATGACGGCCCAGACGATCGAGAATCCCGAGAGGACCCCGAGCACGGTCCTAGGAGTCCGCGGCGGAGCCGGCGATGGCGTGCGGTGGGCGCACGGCATTGGTGGACAGCGACTCGGAGGGGTCGCTCCCCAGGGCGATCATCGTGTTGTTGGCGTCGACATGGACGATGCGCGGCACATAGCTGCGTGCTTCGGCATTCTCCATCTCGGCGAAGCTGATGAGGATGACCGTATCGCCCGGATGCACCAGATGTGCGGCGGCACCGTTGATCCCCAGGACCCCGCTTCCGCGGTCCCCGGCGATGGTGTAGGTCTCGAGCCGGGCGCCGTTGGTGACATCGACGATGCTGACCAGTTCCCCGGGAAGGATGTCGGAGGCTTCGAGGAGATCGAGGTCGACGGTCACCGAACCGACATAGTGCAGATCGGCATGGGTCACAGTGGCGCGGTGGATCTTCGACTTGAACATTGTGCGTTTCATGGCACTCCTAGTCTACGCGCCGTGCGGTGGTTGGACTCCCGGCCCTGGCATGAAGAGAGCGGGCGACGGGAATCGAACCCGCGTGTCCAGCTTGGGAAGCTGGCGCTCTACCATTGAGCTACGCCCGCAAAACACCCGCCGGTCCGTTCGTACCCGCGGGTGCATCTCAGCATAGCCCAATGGGCGTTCACATGCATATTGGAACTCCACCCACCCAGCGTGCTAATCATGCCCCGCCCGTTGGGGGGACCGGCCCGGGCGGCCCGTCAGGGCCCGCGCCACCGGTTCGGCCAGCTTGGTGGCAATCGGGCCCAGAACGGCCAACAACATGACATAGGCGGTGGCCAGGGCGGCCAGTTCCGGGGAGGCACCTCCACCGGCGACGGCCAGTCCGGCGATCACGATCGAGAACTCGCCCCGGGCGATCAGTGCCGTGCCGGCGCGGATCCGGCCCGGTACGCCGATCCCGGCCCGACGGGCGGCCCAGACCCCGGTGAGGACCTTGGTCACCGAGGTCACCAGGGCCAAAGCCAGGGCCAGGACCAGGACCGGGGGGATCGTCGCCGGGTCCGTGTTGATGCCGAACAGGACGAAGAACATGGCGGCGAACAGATCCCTGAGGGGGGCCAGGACCTTGGCTGCGGAATGTGCCGTGGAACCGGAGATCGCAATGCCCAGCAGGAAGGCGCCCACGGCCGCCGAGACCTGCAAGGCCGCGGCGAGGCCCGCCACGAGCAGCGCGGCGCCGATGAGTTTGAGCAGGAAGTTCTCCTGATCGGGGGAGTGGACGAGCCGGGAAATCTGGGGTCCATACCGCAGGGCCAGCAGCAGCACCAGGGTCACGGCCAGCAGGGCGACGCCCACGGCCCGGAACCCACCCCAGAAACTCACCCCGGCCAAGGCCGCGGTGAGGATGGGCAGGTAGACGGCCATCACGAGGTCCTCGAGCACCAGGATGGACAGCACTACCGGGGTCTCGCGGTTGCCCAACCGCCCCAGATCAGTCAGGACCTTGGCCACGATCCCCGAGGAGGAGATGTAGGTGACCCCGCCGAGGACCAGACCGCCGATGACCCCCCATCCCAGGATGAGGGCCAGGGCGGCACCGGGGACGAAGTTCAGGACCAGGTCGACCAGACCTGCCAACCAGGACCGGCGCAGACCGGTGACCAGCTCCTTGGCGGTGTATTCCAGCCCCAGCATCAGCAACAGCAGGACCACGCCGATTTCGCTGGCGACGTCCCCGAACGATTCGATCCCCGACAGCGGGACCAGGCCGCCATGGCCGAAGATCAACCCGCCCAGCAGGTACAGCGGGACCGGTGACATGCCGACCCGGGCCGCCAGACGTCCGAGAAGCCCGAGGCCGAGGAAGACGGCGCCGAGTTCGATCAGGACGATGGTGGTGGGGTCCACGGGCAGGCCCTATCCGTGATTCAGCAGGTGGGCGGCCTTGTCGAGGCCCTCGGCCGTGCCGACCACGATGACGACATCACCGGCTTCGAGTTCGAATGATGGCGAGGGGGAGGCGAATACCTGGCCACTACGGGAAATAGCGACGATGGAGGCGTGGGTGCGGGTGCGCAGATGGGTGTCACCCAGTGTGTGGTCGGCGTAGGGGCTGTCCTGGCTGATGACGAACTGCTGGGTGTTCACCCCCGGTAGTTCGCGATGCTCCGCGGAAAGATCGGAGACCAGTTGCGGGGCACCGAGCAGGCCGCCGATCGCCGCGGCTTCCTCCGAGGTCAGCGGGATGGCCGCCTGGCAGGCATCGGGGTCCTGCTTTTCGGAGATGATCAGCTCCATGCCGCCCTCGCGTTTGATCACGACGCCGACGCGTCGTCCCGTGGCCAACATGACGTCGCGGCGCGTGCCGATGCCCGGAAGGGGCGTTTCTTCCAGATTCATGACACCAGCGTAGACCCCGGGGCAGTCCCTGGCAGCCCCGGGGCACCGAACACAGAGGGCCGCCGCCGGTGTTCCGGCGACGGCCCTTGGGTGATGGTGGTGTCGGGGCTCAGGCCTCCGGGGTTGCTTCGCCGTCGGCGGTGCCCTCGGTGGGCTCCTGCGGTGCCGGGGAACCATCGGGGGCGAAATCGCGGCGGATGGCGTCGACGCCTTCGGCAGGGATCTCGAAACCGAGCTGGTGGCCCGGGTTCAGGACCACACCGGCACCGTTGAGGTTGTCGACGACCGCTGCGCCGACCACGCGCACGGCGTAGGGGGCCTCGGTGGTGTAGGCCTCGGGGATCCGGTTCACCTGCGTGAACAGAGCGATTACGGGCTCGCCGTCCTTGTTCTGCAGCAGCAGCGGCTGGACGTTGTCGGTCTCCTCGGTTACTTCCTCGCGGCTGAGGAAGAAGACTTCCTCGGACAGGAAGGTCGCAATGACCTGACCGGCCATGGCCTCATCGGCCTGGCCCTGCTGTAGCACGGTCTCCAGGTGCGTTTGCGGTTCGTCGGGGTCCGGATTTTCGGATGGGTTCTGCGTTGGCTCGTCGCTCATGCCTTCCAGCCGATCACGCCCGTAGAGGATGTGCAAGCCGTGCCCCGGATCAAGTAGCTGGCGGTTCGGGGTTCGGACGCGGGCCGAATTAGACTGGGCGGCAACCAACCCACCGGATGCCAAGGATGCCCCATGACCGAGTTCCAGTACGAGGAACTGCTGCCGATCGGCCAGGACGACACCCCCTACCGCCTCATCGGAACCGAGGGGGTCCGCCGCCTCGAGGGCCCCGGGGGACGGAGCTTCCTCCAGGTCGCCCCCGAGGCCCTGGCGCATCTGGCCCGCACCGCCCTGCATGACATCTCCCATTACCTGCGTCCTGCCCATCTGCAGCAGTTGCGCAACATCCTCGACGACGAGGAAGCCAGCGCGAACGATCAGTTCGTGGCGCTTGACCTGCTGAAGAACGCGAACATCGCCGCCGGCGGGGTCCTGCCGATGTGCCAGGACACCGGCACGGCGATCGTGATGGGCAAGCGGGGCCAGCAGGTGCTCAGCGAAGGCCCGGACGAGAAGGCCCTTTCGCAGGGCATCTACGATGCCTACACCCAGTTGAACCTGCGTTATTCGCAGCTCGCCCCGCTGACGACCTGGCAGGAAACCTCCACCGGGAACAACCTGCCGGCCCAGATCGAGCTCTATGCCGACACCGAGCCCGGCCACGAGGAACAGTACAAGTTCCTGTTCATGGCCAAGGGCGGGGGATCAGCGAACAAGTCCTTCCTCTACCAGGAGACCAAGGCGATCCTGAACGAGAATGCCATGCTGGCCTTCCTCGACGAGAAGCTGCGCTCGCTGGGCACCGCTGCGTGCCCGCCGTACCACCTCTCGATCGTCATCGGGGGAACCAGCGCCGAATTCGCGTTGAAGACCGCCAAATACGGTTCGGCCAAATACCTGGACCACCTGCCGACCACCGGGGCGATGACCGGAAGGGGATTCCGCGACATCGACCTGGAGGAGAAGGTCCTGGAGCTGACCCGCCACTTCGGTATCGGAGCCCAGTTCGGGGGCAAATACTTCTGCCACGACGTCCGCATCGTCAGGTTGCCCCGCCATGGTGCCTCGCTTCCCGTGGCGATCGCCGTCTCCTGCTCGGCCGACCGCCAGATGTTGGCGAAGATCACTGCCGAAGGCGTCTTCGTCGAACAGCTTGAAACCGACCCGGCCCGCTTCATGCCCGAAACGGATCACCCGGCGGTCGCCGCGCACGACGGCGACACCGACGGTGTCAGCGGGACCGGTGGCTCCTCGGTGGTCAGGATCGACCTGAACCGTCCGATGCCGGAGATCCTCGCCGAACTATCCAGACACCCGGTGAAGACCCGCCTGTCGTTGACCGGTCCGCTGGTGGTGGCCCGCGACATCGCCCACGCGAAGATCCGCGAACGACTGGATGCCGGGGAGGAGATGCCGCAGTACCTGAAGGACCACCCCGTCTACTACGCCGGCCCGGCGAAGACCCCCGAGGGCATGGCCTCCGGGTCCTTCGGCCCGACCACGGCGGGGAGGATGGATTCCTATGTCGACCGGTTCCAGGCGGCCGGCGGTTCGATGGTCATGCTGGCCAAGGGCAACCGGTCCCGGCAGGTCACCGATGCCTGCCAGAAGCATGGCGGCTTCTATCTGGGCTCGATCGGCGGCCCCGCGGCCCGGTTGGCGCAGGATTGCATTCGCCGGGTCGAGGTCCTCGAGTACGAGGAGCTGGGGATGGAAGCCATCTGGCGCATCGAGGTGGAGGACTTCCCGGCCTTCATCGTGGTCGACGACCAGGGCAATGACTTCTTCGCCGAGACCCTGACCCCGACCTTCACCGCGATCCCGGTCCGGGCGGGCTAGGCGCCCCGGACCGGGGCCGGAAGGCTACTCGGTGAAGGCGCTGCGGGCCCAGTCGGGCCACCAGCGGGTTTCCTCGGCGCGGCGCTCCTGACGCTCCCATTCGGCGTCGCGGGCCGCCTTTTCCCGGGCGGCCTGCCGTTCTGCCGCGGCTTCCTTCTTCGCGGTCTTGGACTTCTGCTTCTTCCGGTCGGCCACCAAATGATCGGAATACTCTTCGAAGGTGGCCATGTCCTGCTGGTCCATCCGTTGTGCCGCCTTGGTGCCGACATAGCGCAGATGCCACGGCTCGAAGTTGTAGCCGGTGGTTTCGTGCTCGTCCTGGGGGTACCTGACGATGAAACCGTAGTCGGCGGCATGGGCGGCGATCCATTTGCCGGAGGGCAGATCGGCCAGGCAGGCCTTCAGGGCGCATTGGCCACTGGCGGCTCCGACGTCGGCGGAAAGCCCGAGCTGATGTTCGCTGGTTCCCGGCTTGGCCGAGATGCGTGCGGCATAGTCCTTGCCGTACTTCCTCGTGTACCGCTGGAAGAGGGCGAGCTGGTGGTCATAGGAGCGGTAGGCGCTGATGACCGTGAGTCGTTGCCCATCCCGGGCGCCGCCGGCGATGAGCTTCTTCATGGCCTTGGCGGCGCGGGGAACCATCTCGGTGCCGTTTCCGGAGACCGAGACCAGATCCTTGGGCGCGTAGTCGCGCGGCTGCAACGGATGATCCTTGTTGACCAGCACCAACGGGGAGGCGGGGTCGGTGCTGTAGGCGGCGTACTGGTGATCGGAGGTGGAGGACTTCGAATTCTTCCCGGGCGTCGCCTCTGCGGTGGCCGCGCTGGAGGGCGTGGCCTGGGTGCTTTGCAGGTCACCGACGGGGGAGGCCTGGGCCGTGGCGGCAGGCAGCAGGAAGGCAGCCGCGAGCGCGATGCTGGTCGCCACTGCGGGAAGACGGCGGAGCGTGTCGGGTGTAGTCATCATGGTGTGTGTGGTGCGTGGAGCAGCCTGCGGACCTCGCAGGGCCGTTCGACCCACCGAGCTACAGGATAACGCCGGGGGCCCGGCATAGGCTATTTTGGGAACCGTGCTGATATCTGACCGCGACATCCGGACCGAACTGGACAGCGGGCGCATCGGGTTGGACCCGTATGAGCCCGGGATGATCCAGCCCGCCAGCGTCGACGTCCGCCTGGACCGCTATTTCAGGCTTTTCGACAACCACAAATACGCCCATATCGACCCCTCGCAGGACCAACCGGAGCTGACCCGCCTGGTGGAAGTCGACCCCACCGAGGCGTTCGTCCTCCACCCGGGGGAATTCGTGCTCGGCTCGACCTACGAACGGGTCACGCTGCCCGACGACGTCGCGGCCCGGCTCGAAGGGAAGTCATCGCTGGGCCGGCTGGGACTGCTCACGCACTCCACCGCGGGCTTCATCGATCCAGGCTTCTCGGGGCATGTGACATTGGAACTGTCGAACATGGCGACCCTGCCGATCAAACTGTGGCCGGGATCGAAGATCGGCCAGCTTTGCTTCTTCAAGCTCACCTCGCCGACGGAGCACCCCTATGGTTCCGGACCCTACGGGAACCGCTACCAGGGCCAACGCGGTCCGACGGCGTCGCGGAGCCACCTGAACTTCCACCGCACCGACCTGCAGGCCTGAACCGGCTCAGCCGCGACCGGTGAACGGCATGCCGGTGGCCGTGATGACCAATGAGTCGACGGTGACCTCCAAGGGGAGTTCGGCCAGCTGCCTCACCGCCCGGGCCGCATGATGGACGTCGAAGACCGGCTCGTTCTTCGTGCTGCCGTCGGCCTGGAGGGTCCCGGTGGTGAATCCCGCCGTCAATTCGGTGGCGGTGTTGCCGATGTCGATTTGTGAGGCGGTGACCCGTGAGGTGCGCCCATCGAGGGCGATGGACTTCGTCAGCCCGGTGATGGCATGTTTCGTCGTCGTGTAGGCCACCGATTGCGGTCGCGGTGCGTGGGCGGAGATCGACCCGTTGTTGATGATCCTGCCGCCCTGCGGATCCTGGGACTTCATCGCCCTGACGGCCGCTGCGGCGCAGAGCACGCTGCCGGTCAGATTCACGGCCACCACGTCGTTCCAATCCGAAAGCGGGATCTCGTCGACCGAGGCGCGGGGGCCGAAGGCGCCGGCGTTGTTGAACAGGACGTCCACCCGGTTCCAGGTTCCGGTCACCGTCGAGAACAGGGCCTCGACCTGCTGGGGGTCGGTGATGTCCGTGGGGACGACCAGGG
Source organism: Arthrobacter sp. AOP36-C1-22 (assembly GCF_052377515.1). Lineage (NCBI taxonomy): Bacteria > Bacillati > Actinomycetota > Actinomycetes > Micrococcales > Micrococcaceae > Arthrobacter > Arthrobacter sp. AOP36-C1-22. The sequence goes on from NZ_JBQSWW010000016.1 coordinate 44,231, forward strand.
CCCGGTCGTTGGCCCGTGCCGTCTGTTCCAGGGCCCCGGACCGTCGTCCTGCCAGCGCGACGTACCAGCCGTGATCCAGTAGCTCATGGGCCACGGCCCGGCCGATCCCCGAGCCGGCACCGGTGACGACGGCGACACGGACGGTTGATTCCGGGGTGTTCGGGGGGATGGTCATGCGTTCTCCTGATCGGTTGAGGGGGTGGGTTTGCGCACCGGCAGCAGCAGGAGCAATCCGAACAGCAGGACCAGCATGATCCCGAGGATGCCGTAGCGCTGGGCGCCGCCTTCAGCCACGTGGCTCGTGGCCAGGACGATGGCCAGGGTGAAGAAGCCCGGGGCCAGGAAGGAGACCGCGCGGCCGGTCGTGGCATACAGGCCGAAGAGCTCGCCTTCGCGGCCTTCGGCGGCCAGCCGGGCCAGAAACGCGCGGGACGAGGCCTGTGCGGGCCCGACGAACAGGGTCAGCATCAGGCCGAAGATCCAGAAGCCGGTGGCGTCGGGGGAAAGGAACACCCCCCCAGCGGCGACGAGCAGGCCCACGAGGGAGCCGATGATGACCGCCTTGGGGCCGATCTTGTCATCCAGCACCCCACCGACCAGGGCGCCCGCGGCAGCCACGAGGTTCCCGACGATGGCAAAGACGATCACTTCGGAGAGTTCGAAGCCGAAGGTTCCGGCGGCGATCACCCCGCCGAAGGCGAAGACGGCGGCCAGCCCATCGCGGAACACGGCCGAAGCGATGAGGAAGAAGACCGTGTTCCGCTCGGTGCGCCAGAGCGAGGCGACGTTGCGGCCCAGCTGTCTGTAGGACTCCAGGATGCTGACCTTGGCCATCTTCTGCCGCCGGGAGACCTCGGGGACGGCGAAGAGCACCGGCAGCCCGAAACCGAAGAACCAGAGGGCGGAGAAGACCGCGACCAGCCGGATGTTCAAGGCGTTGTCGGTGTTGGAACCCGGCCAGTCGACCACGGGCTGGACGAAGAGGAACAAGACCAGGGACAAGGCCAGGATGCCACCGACGTAGCCCATGCCCCATCCGAAGCCCGAGATCTTGCCGATGGTCTTCGGGGTGGAGATCTGCGGGAGCATGGCGTTGTAGTTGACGCCGGCGAATTCGGAAAAGACGCTGGCTGCGGCGATGAGACCGACCCCCAGCACCAGGAAGCGCGGATCGGGGAAGACGAAGAAGGCGGCGGCGGTGGCCAGGGCCACCAGGGCCGTGTTCACGCCCAGCCAGAAGCGGCGGCGGCCGCCCGCATCCGACCGCTGGCCGGTCACCGGGGCCAACAGGGCGATCGTGAAACCGGCGACGGTCAGCGCCAGCGACAGCGCGGAGGTGTTGGAATCGGTATCCCCGAACGCGGAACTGGTCAGGTAGACGGTGAACACGAAGGTCGTCATCACCGCGTTGATCGCCGAGGCGCCCCAGTCCCAGGAGGCCCAGGCAATGACTTGTTTCGAGATCGTTCGTGCTCCGCGCTCGGGCAGCGCCTTGGGCGTGGCGTTCGGGCTCATTCCTGAAGCGTAACGCCCTGCGCGAAATTACCGGCCTATTAAGGTGCTTTCTACGGAATCGGATTGATGAACTGTTAAACTAAATTAATTACCTGACCGAGTGCTGCAGTATCGAACCATGCGTGGCCCAGAACCCCTCAGGAGAACATCGTGGCCGTGGTCCTCATCGCGCTCTTTGCGGTGAGCGCCGTGGCGCCGCTTTTGTTCCGCCGCTTCGGCCGGGCTTCGTTCTATCTCCTCGGTGCCGTCCCCGCCGCCGCATTCGTGTGGCTGCTGGTCAACTTTGATTCCTTCATCTCCGCCGACCAATCGGCGGCCGCCGGGGAACCGAATGCGCCACCTGGATTACTGCTCCATTGGATCCCCGTCCTGCAACTGGACCTGGCTTTCCGGATGGATGCGTTGGCCGCGGTCCTGAGCTTGCTGATCCTGGGCGTCGGTGCGCTGGTGTTGTTCTACTGCGCGCGCTATTTCAAGAACGAGGACGCCAACATCGGGCCCTTCGGCGCCCAGCTGCTGGCCTTCGCCGGGGCCATGTTCGGGCTGGTGATCGCCGATGACCTGATCCTGCTGTTCATCTTCTGGGAAATCACGACGATCCTGTCCTATCTGCTGGTCGGCTTCGCCCGGACCCGCATCTTCGCCCGCCGCTCCGCCCTGCAGGCGCTGCTGGTGACCACCTTCGGCGGATTGGCCATGCTGCTGGGCCTGGTGATGATCGGCCAGACCGCCGGCACCTACCGGCTCTCCGAAATCATGGCGATGGCCCCGGAACTGGCCTCGCGCGGAACCGTCATCGATATCGCCATCGCCCTGGTGCTTCTCGGGGCCGTGAGTAAATCGGCACTGGTACCCTTCCATTTCTGGCTCCCCGGTGCCATGGCCGCACCAACCCCGGTATCCGCCTACCTCCATGCCGCCGCCATGGTGAAAGCAGGGGTCTACCTGGTGGCCCGCCTGGCCCCCGGATTCTCCGGGACCACCTACTGGGACGGGATGATCATCGGGCTGGGGCTGGCGACCATGCTCGTCGGTGGCTGGAGGGCCCTGCGACAGACCGACATCAAACTGGTGCTGGCCTACGGGACCGTCTCCCAGCTGGGTTTCATCATGTTGGTGGTGGGGCAGGGCACCGCGGATGCCGCCCTCGCCGGGCTGGCCCTGATGCTGGCCCACGGTTTCTTCAAGGCGGCATTGTTCCTGGTCGTGGGGATCATCGACCATCAGGCGGGAACCCGCGACGTGAGACTGCTGTCGGGACTGTGGCGGACCGCTCCGAAACTGTTCGTCGTCGCGGTGATCTCGGCGGCTTCGATGGCCGGCATCCCATCGCTGTATGGCTTCGTCGCCAAGGAATCGGTGCTCGAGGTCCTATTGGCCGGTGCTCATGACATCGCGGGGATCATCGTGTTCCTGGGGGTGCTGCTCGGCTCCGTCTTCACCGTCGCCTACAGCGCACGATTCATCTGGGGCGGCTTCGCTTCCAAACCGGGCATGCCGGCCACGGCGTTCAAGGCCGTCCCGTGGTCCTTCCTGGCGGCGCCGGCGGTCCTGACCGCGGCAACAGTGGTGTTCGGGTTCCTCCCGACGCCGCTGGGGAAGGCTGCGGCCGGATTCGCCTCGTTGTTCCCGGCCTCCGAGCACCCGGTCCAGCTGGCCCTATGGCACGGTCCGACCCCGGTGCTGGGCTTCTCGGTGCTCGTCATCGCCGCCGGGCTGCTGGTGCATCGGTGGCGGGCCGGATTCGGCGCCCTGCAGTCCCGCGTCCCGGCACTGCTCGAAGCCGAGCAGGTGTACAAGTGGTCGCTGAACGCGGTCGACGAGGTCTCCGTCTGGACCACCGGGCGGACCCAGCGTGGTTCGCTGCCGTTCTACCTGGGCGTCATCCTCCTGGTTGCCCTGGTGGTCCCGGCGGTCGCGGGGCTGACCAACCAGACACCCCTGCCGGAGAACATCGTCTGGTTCGACACCCCCGCCCAACTGATCGCCGGACTCTGCATGATCGTCGGGGCCCTGGCGGCCATCCGGGCCAACCGGCGCTTCCTGGCCGTGTTGATGGTCTCCGTCACCGGGTACGGCATGGCCTTCATCTTCGCCCTGCAGGGTGCCCCGGACCTGGCGCTGACCCAATTGCTGGTGGAAACGATCGTCCTGGTGGCGATGGTGCTGGCGCTGCGGGTGCTTCCCCCACCGCTCTGGACGCTGAACCCCACGGGGCACCGCATGGCGCGGGCCCTGCTGGGGATCGGGTTCGGGGTGGCGATGATCGGCATCGCCGCAGCCGCCATGGCCTCACGTACCGCGGACCCGGTGTCGCTGTCCTTCCCGGAACTGGCCTATTTCGGCGGGGCCGGCAAGAACATCGTCAACGTCACCCTCGTGGACATCCGTGTCTGGGACACCTTCGGGGAGATCACCGTGTTGGCCGTGGCCGCCACCGGGGTGGCCTCGCTGATCTTCGTCCGCGGCCGGGGCGACATCAGGCACCGGGTGGTCGAGGCGGAACCCGGATCCGTGGGGCGGGCCAGACCACAGCCCGGCGGCACCCGCGCCGCGGCGGCCCTGGCGACCGCCCGGCATTTCGCCCAGTCGGCGAAGGACGCCTGGCTGGTGGCCGGCAAGACGCTGGCCCCCGAACGCCGGTCCATCATCTTCGAAGTGGTTGCCCGGCTGGTCTTCCACACGATCATCATCTTCTCCATCTACCTCCTGCTGGCCGGACATAATTCCCCCGGCGGCGGATTCGCCGGCGGGCTGTTGGCCGGACTGGCCCTGACCATCCGTTATCTGGCCGGCGGGCGGTTCGAACTCGCCGAAGCCACCCCCATCAGCCCTGGCACGTTGCTGGGCCTCGGTCTGGCCACCTCGGCCCTCTCCGGCGTCGTCCCCCTGCTGCTGGGCGGCCAACTGTTCCAGACCGCGGTCCTTGAATTCGCCCTGCCCGTCTTCGGGGAGCAGAAATTCGTCACCTCCACGTTCTTCGACATCGGGGTGTACCTGGTGGTGGTGGGGCTGGTCGTGGACGTGCTGCGCAGCCTCGGCTCGGAGATCGATGAGAAGACCGAGAAGCGCGGACTGCTCTCCGGCGGGGTGCGCCGGCCTCGCCGGCCCGTCGTCCAACGGGCGGGGGACCGGCAATGAGTGTGAACATGACCCTGCTGATCGTGATGGGCGTGCTCTTCGCGGCGGGGATCTACCTGTTGCTCGAACGCAGTCTGACCCGGGTGCTGCTGGGCATCATCCTGGTCGGCAACGGGGTGAACCTGCTGATCCTGGCCGCCGGCGGGCGCAGCGGGCTCGCCCCCCTCTACGAGGCGGGGACCCCGGCGGAGGACTATGCCGACCCGCTTCCGCAGGCGCTGATCCTCACCGCCATCGTCATCACCTTCGCGGTCACCGCGTTCCTGCTGGCCATGATCTACCGGTCCTGGGTCATCGCCCGCCGGGACGAACTCACCGACGACGCCGAGGACCGCCGGGTAGCCTCCAAGGACACCTTCGACTTCGAGGAGGACTCCGAAGTCGAGCTGGAGACCTCGGAGTTCCCGGCCGATATCGATGACGAGGGGGAGGGGGGCCACACCGAGGAATCGCGGAGGGCGGCGGCCGCCCGGGTCGCCGGGGAACGGCTGGCCAGCGAACTGCGGCAGGCCTCCTCCGAGGAGAGTGCGGGAACCAACAACAAACGACGCAACAGGAAGGCCCGATGATGGACGACCTGGCCGCGATCGACGTCGCCCCCCTGGCGGTGCTGCTGCCCATCCTGGGCGCCGCCCTGGCCTTCGTGCTGCGACGGCACCCGCTGGCCCAGCGCACCGCGACGATCGGGACCCTGTGCCTGACCCTCGCCCTGGAATCCTGGCTCCTGGTATCGGCCTGGAGACATGGGGCGCAAGCGGTCGTCATCGGCGGATGGGCCCCACCGTTCGGGATCTCCATGGTGGTCGACGAGTTCTCCGCACTGATGCTCGTGGTCTCCACGGCGGTCAGCCTGACCGTGCTGCTCTACGCCACCGGCCAAGGCATGGCCGACGGGGACGAGGACGGGCCCATCTCGGTGTTCCACCCCGCCTACCTGATCCTGGTCGCCGGGGTGTCCAACGCCTTTCTGGCCGGCGACCTGTTCAACCTCTACGTCGGTTTCGAAATCCTGCTGACCGCCTCCTACGTGCTGCTGACCCTGGGCGGGACCACGGCCCGGATCCGTGCGGGGGTCACCTATGTGGTGGTCTCGGTGGTCTCCTCGATCCTGTTCCTGCTGGCGATCGGGCTGGTCTACGCCGCGACCGGGACCGTGAACATGGCCGATCTGGCCGGCAAGCTCGCCGAGATCGACCCCGGAACCCAACAGATCCTGCATGTGATGCTGCTGGTCGCCTTCGGCGTCAAGGCCGCGGTGTTCCCGCTGTCCTTCTGGCTCCCCGACTCCTACCCGACGGCTCCTGCGCCGGTGACGGCCGTGTTCGCCGGCCTGCTGACCAAGGTGGGTGTCTATGCGATCATCCGGACCGAAACCCTGCTCTTCCCAGGGGGCCGGCTGAACACGGCGCTGCTGGTGGTCGCCCTGCTGACCATGCTCGTGGGGATCCTCGGCGCCCTCGCCCAGGCCGACTTCAAACGCATGCTCTCCTTCACGTTGACCAGCCACATCGGCTACATGATGTTCGGGGTCGCCACCGGCAGCGCCGTCGCCCTGGCGGCCACCGTCTACTACGTGGCCCACCACATCATCGTGCAGACCTCGCTGTTCCTGGTCGCCGGGCTGATGGAACGCCGGGGCGGGACCTCGAACGTGGACCGGCTCGGGTCGTTGGCCAAGCTGTCACCGGTGCTGGCGGTACTGTTCTTCATCCCGGCGATGAACCTGGCCGGCATCCCGCCGTTCTCCGGGTTCCTGGGCAAGGTCGGGTTGCTGCGCGGCGGCGTGGACCTGGGGACCCCGCTGGCCTGGGTCCTGCTGGCCGGGGCCCTGGTGACCTCCCTGCTGACCCTGTTGGCCGTCGCCCGGGTCTGGAACCGGGCGTTCTGGCGTCGCGCCGAGGACGCCGAGGACGCCGACCCGATCCTGCTGATCGCCGCGGAGGAGGCCCGCCGTCCCGCCACCGGGACGACCGGCGTCAAAACCCAGCCACATCGCCTGAGCGGACGGGGGGATGCGGCCGTGCTGCCCCCGACCATGGTCTTCGCCACCGGGGTGCTGGTGGCCCTGGGGGTGGCCCTGACCATCTTCGCCGGGCCGCTCTTCGACCTGGCCGACCAGGCCTCGCAGCAGATGCTCGAACGCACGCCCTACATCGAGGCCGTCCTGGGCGCCTCCGAGACGGGAGGCGGACGATGAGCCCGCACCGGCATCCGCGTCCGGCACGGCCCTCGGAACTGCTCACCGGGGCCCGCAGCGCCCGGGCCAGGGCACGACGGCGTCGTGCCCGCTTCCTGATCGAACTTCCCCTGATGTTGTGGCTGGTCCTGGTGTGGGGCGCCCTCTGGCGGGACTTCAGCCCCGGGAACCTGATTTTCGGGTTCGTCATCGCCCTGGGGGTGGTGACGACCTTCAAACTGCCTCCCGTGGAGCTCTCCGGCCGGTTCAACCCCTGGCAGGGGCTGGTGTTCACGGTGTTGTTCCTGCGTGAAATCGTGCGGGCGAGCATCCAGGTGGTGCTCGTGGTCCTCCGGCGCGGGCCGAAGGTGCGCAACGCGGTCATCGGCATCCGCATGCGCAGCCAGGAAGACCTCATGGCCACGGTCCTGGGGCATGTGCTGACCCTCATCCCGGGGTCCTTCGTCGTGGAGATCGACCGGACGACCTCCACGCTTTACCTGCACGTGCTGGACATCAACACCGTCCAGGAGGCCGAGGACTTCCGGCGGCAGGTCAGGTCCATCGAAGCGAGGATCATCCGGATGATGGGCAGCCGGGAGGAACTGGCGGCCCTGGACGCCGAGGGCCCCGCAGGCCCCGACCCCGCAGCACGAGCGAACCGATCGATGAAGGAGCACCCATGATCATCGTCGCTGCCTGGATCGCCGGGGTCGCCCTGGCGCTTGGCGCCGTCATGGCACTGATCCGGTTGGCCAGGGGCCCGTCGATCCTGGACCGGACTCTGGCCCTGGACGTCCTGTTGATCATCATCCTGTGCGGACTCTGCGTGGACATGGTCGTGAACCGGCATCTGAACCACATCGTGTTCATCGTCGTCGGGTCGCTGGTGGCCTTCATCGGTTCGGTCACCATCGCCCGCTACGTCACCGATCGGAGGGGGCAATGATCGTGCTTGGACTGACCGAGGGCGGGACGCTGGACCAGGTCCTGGACTGGATCGTGGTGATCAGCATGGTCTCCGGGGCTCTGCTGTCCGTGGCCGCAGGCATCGGCCTGCTGCGTTTCCCGGACCTCTTCTCCCGCATGCACGCGGCCACGAAACCGCAGGTCCTGGGATTGTTCCTGATGCTGCTCTCCGTCGCCCTGCAGATCAGGGCCTGGTCCGCGGTGCCGATACTGGTGCTGGCCTGGTTCTTCCAGCTGCTCACCGCCCCGGTGACCGCCCATATGGTCGGTCGTGCCGGCTACCGGACCCGGCACCTCAAACAGGAGACGCTGGTCCTCGACGACCTCAATGAAGTGGTCTCCGAGGCCCAGCGCCGCCTGGACGAAGGCCGCTGACGAGGATCAGACCTCGTCGGCCGTGTGGTTGAAGCGGGCAATGGCCCGCTGCGTGCCACGGTTGGTCAGGACCTGGATCACTGCGGACACCACGGCGGAGACCACAGCGAACCCGAGCGCATGACGCATCGATGCCTCGGCCTGGGCTTCCTTGTCGTTCGGCTTCGGGGGGTTCTCTCCGGTGACCTTGTACCAGATGGTGTCCACGAGCTTGCCGCCGACGAAGCCGACGCCGATCGACACGACCGCGCCGACGATCTTCAATAATGCGTTCACGAACGATTCTCCCGTCGGTAGGTGATTACCTGCCCAGCATAACGCGCTGTAGACTCGGCCCTACTGAATCACCTACGACAGGGGAGCGTCGCCGACCGGCCACGGCCGGAATCTTCGACGCTGAGAGTGCGGAACACCGCAGACCCTCGAACCTGCTCCGGCTCGTACCGGCGAAGGGAGTCGAGAATCTCAGGACCCGCGGAACCGCCGCGGGGTCCTCCCCTCCTTGGACCCAAGGAGGAACACCACATGAGCAGCACCCTCTCGGCGGCACCGACCGCCCGTTACACCTGGCGCGTCGTGGACATCGTCGTCGCCTCCGTCATCGCCGTGGCCTCCGGGGTGATCTTCTGGGCCTGGAACACCACCCACCACGCCTTCGACTTCATCTTCGTGGCCTTCCCGCCCTCATCCGCCCTGCTGGCCGGAATGTGGCTCTTCCCCGCCGTCCTGGGGGCACTGATCATCCGCAAACCAGGGGCCGCACTGTTCTGCGAGATGGTAGCCGCGGTCGTTTCCTCGCTCCTGGGCTCCGAATACGGCTGGACGGTCTGGGCCTCGGGGATCATCCAGGGCCTCGGCGCCGAAATCGTCTTCGCCGTGCTGCTCTACCGCCGCTGGTCGCTGCCGGTGGCGCTGTTCGCCGGGCTGCTGACCGGGATCTTCGGTGGAGTGAACGACGCCTTCGTCTTCTCCTGGTTCCCCGACTACACCGAGAGCATGAAACTGGCCTATGTGGTGTTCATGGCCATTTCGGGCCTGGTCATCGCCGGATTGGGATCCTGGGCACTGACCCGGGCCCTGTCGCGAACCGGGGCCTTGTCCTCGATGGCGTCGCGGAAGGCCGCCCAGGAACGGGTCCTGGGTTGAACCGATGACACATGATGCACCGACCGGGGCCCGGGGCCCTTCACCGGCCACCGGGGTCGGCGACGTCCGCGCGGCGGCGGTCAGGGCCAGCGGTTGGGGATGGCAGCATGCCGGACGCGAGGAGCCCGCCGTGCTGGGGCTGGACCTGGACATCGACGCCGGGGAGAAGGTGTTGCTCGTCGGCCCGTCTGGGGCCGGTAAATCGACCCTCATGCATGCCCTGGCCGGGGTGTTGCAGGACGATGAGGACAACGCCTCCGCAGGGGAACTGCTCATCGATGGCCGACCCGCCGCGGCCGCCCACGGCCGGACCGGGCTGATGCAGCAGGACCCCGAGACCCAGATCGTCCAGGCCCGGGTGGGGGACGACGTCGCCTTCGGGGCGGAAAACCTTTCGGTGGATCCGGAACTGATCTGGCCCCGCGTCATCGAATCCCTGCACGCCGTCGGGCTCAGCCTGCCCCTGGACCACCCCACCTCCTCCCTGTCGGGGGGACAGAAGCAACGACTGGCCCTGGCCGGGATCCTGGCCATGCGCCCGGGACTGGTCCTGCTGGACGAACCCACCGCGAACCTCGACCCCGAGGGGGTGCTGGAGGTCCGTGACGCAGTGATCGACGCCGTGGGCGCCAGCGGGGCGACGATGATCATCGTCGAACACCGGCTGGCGGCCTGGGCCGACGCCGTGGACCGCGTGATCGTCCTGGAGCCCGGCGGCGGCATCGCCTACCAGGGCACACCGGCCCGGCTCTTCGCCCCCGGACCCATCCGGGACCGGCTCATCGACGCCGGGGTCTGGGTTCCCGGCCACACTCCCGTGCTGCCGGCCCGGCTGAAGCCGGCAGCACCGGCCGCCGGCCTGTTGAGGGGACGGGGGTTGGCCGTGTCCAGAACGGCCCAGGGTCCTGCCGCCGTATCGGGTCTTGACCTGCGGATCGACGCCGGGCAGGCGCTGTGCATCACCGGGGCCAACGGGGCGGGCAAATCAACACTGGCGTTGACCCTGGCCGGGCTGCTGCCCGAACGGGCCGGCAGCGTCGCCGCCCTGCCGGGCCTCAGCGGCGACCAGGGCGCCGCGGGGGCCTCCGACCCCGGGGACGCCGACCGGCCCTACCGGTGGCGGGCCGGGGAACTGGTCGCCCGGATCGGCACCGTCTTCCAGGAGCCCGAGCACCAATTCGTCACCGCCACCGTGCGCGAGGAACTGGCCTTCGGCCCACGACGGGCCCGCAGACCGGGGTCGAAGACCCGGCTGTACACCGACGAGGAAATCACCGGACGGGTCGATGAGCTGTTGGACCGGTTGGGGCTGAGGCATCTGGCCGAGGCGAACCCGTTCACCCTCTCGGGAGGCGAAAAGCGCCGGCTGTCGGTGGCCACCGTGCTCGCCGCCCGCCCCCGACTACTGATCCTCGACGAACCGACCTTCGGCCAGGATGCCAATACCTGGAGGGAACTGGCGCTGTTGCTGCGCGAACAACTCCAGGACGGCGTCGCCGTCGTCGCGGTCACGCACGATGCGGGCTTCGCCGCCGCCTTGGGGGCCTCCACGGTCGAGGTCGTCGCCGATCGACGCCCCTGCCGGGAACCGGGCAGGACCACACCGCAGGGCCCGGACCCCACCACCGCCCGGGCCTCCGGGGGGATGCCGGGGCTGGAACCCGATGCCGGGGCCCGGGCGAGCTTCTTCGGGCGGTGCAACCCGTTGGCCAAGCTTGCTGCGGTGGTGCTGGCCACGGTGCCGTTGATCGCCTCTCTGGACCTGGTGACCTCCAGCATCGTCGTCCTGGCCAGCCTGCTGCTGCTCCGGCTCGGGGGGATCGCCCCGGGACGCTTCCTCCTGCGGGCGTGGCCTTTACTGGTGGCGGCGCTGTTTGCCGCCTGGGGCACCGCGCTGGTCGGCAACGATGCCGGCGCGGTCCTGCTGGACCTGGGGGTGGCCACGATCAGCGAGGGGTCCCTGGTCTCCGGGGTGGCCACCGGACTGCGGATCTTCGCGGTAGCGGTTCCCGCGGTCATCGTCCTCTCGAGCACCGACCCCACCGATCTGGCCAATGCCCTGGCCCAACAAGCCAGGCTTCCGCACCGTTTCGTGTTGGGTGCCTTGGCCGGGATGCGCCTGATCGGGCTGCTGGCCGAGGAATGGGTGACGTTGGGCATGGCCCGCCGGGCCCGGGGCGTGGGCGCCCAAGGAGGATTCGTGCAGCGTCTGCGGGCCAATGCGGGGCAGAGCCTGGGGCTGATGGTCCAGGCCATCCGCCGCGCCTCGCGGCTGGCGGTCACGATGGAGGCCAAGGGCTTCGGCGGGACCCGCCGCACCTGGGCGCGGACCGCCACCTTCTCCTGGCGGGACGGGGCCCTGGTGGCCGGAGGCCTGTCCCTGGGGGCGGTGGCCACGGCCGCCGCCCTGCTCACCGGCGCCTGGAACCTCGTCTGGGGCTAGCCGGTCCTAGCCGACGGCTTCGAGCAGGGCCGCCAGTTCGGTGCCCAGGGCCCGATCCCGGGAGATCGGGGTGCCATCGATCGAGGTGACCGGGGCCAGCAGCCGGAGGCTGGAGACCAGCCATACGGCGTCGGCATCGAACAGGTCCGCCGGTTCCAACGGGCCGTAGCCCAACGTCCAGCCGGCGGCTTCGGCGGCCGCGAAGATCGCGCCCTGGGTGGTTCCGGGAAGGATTCCGGTCTCCACCATCGGGGTCACCAGCTGCTTGACCCCGTTCACTCGGGTGGCCAGCAGCACCGTGGAGGTCGGCCCCTCGAGCACGCGTCCGTCGCTGGAGGTGAAGATGACGTCCTCCGCCCCCAGTGTGTGGGCATGACGCAGGGCGGCCATGTTCACCGCGTAGGAAAGCGTCTTGGCGCCCTGGAGCAGCCACGGGGCCCGTTCGGCCAACGAGGAGTCGTAACCGCGGTCCAGGAGCACGACGGCGACACCCTCGGTGCGTTGGCGGCGTCCGGACTCCGGGGCGGGGGAGACGGTGACCCAGGCGGTGCCGTGGGGCTGGTCCTCCGGGCCCCGGGTGGCGACCAGTTTCACCACGGCCTCATCGGGGTCCTCCGGGTCCGCGGTACGCTCCTGGTCATACCGGGCCACCGCGGTGGCGATGGCCGCCCGCCAGGACTGCTCCCCGGGCAGGTCCAGGTCGCAGCTGGCCGCCGAGCCCCTGAGCCGGGAGAGGTGGGCGTCCAGTTTCCGTACGGCGCCGGCGGTATACAACATGGACTCGAAGACCCCGTCGCCGCGGATGACCCCCTGATCGGTGACGAGCAACTGCGCGGCGGAGGCATCGGCGAGGCGGCCGGCCGGCCTGGAGGGGTCCAAGAACACCAAGACTGTCATGGGCCAAGAATACCCTTGCGGTTTGTTCCTGCCACTAGGCTTGGACCGTCCCGACATCGTTGAGAGGTGCGTCCTTGACCGAATCGCTGTTCCTTTGGCAGAACCTTCCCGGATGGATGGTGTCGCTCCTCTGGGTGGTCGACCTCGGGATCCGGATCGTCATGCTCGGTGTCGTCCCCGGGAACCGGCGGCCGACCACCGCGATGGCCTGGCTGCTGTCCATCTTCTTCTTCCCCGTCGTCGGCCTGGGTCTGTTCCTGCTGTTCGGGAACTTCAAGCTCTCGCAACGCCGGATCGACCGGCAAACCGACGTCAACCAACGGGTGATCGATGCCACCGCGACCCTGGACGTGGACAACGGCCCCCCGGACGCCCCGGAGTGGGTCCGGTCGGCGATCGAACTGAACCGCAACCTCGGGGCCTTCCCCCTGCAGGAAGGAAACCAGTTCGATTTCATCACCGATTCGAGCGAATCGATCCGCCGGATGACCGAGGCGATCAACCAGGCGAAGGACTACGTCAACGCCCAGTTCTACATCGTGGGCGACGATCCCGAGCTCACCGGCCCCTTCCTGACGGCGCTGGAGGATGCCGCCGACCGCGGGGTGCGCGTCAGGTTCCTCTTCGACCATCTGGGCACCATGCGCACCGAGGGATACCGCGAGTTGTTACGGCGTCTGCGCGGCAGCGGCATCGAATGGCGGCGGATGCTTCCCATCTCACCGCTGCGCTGGAAGTGGCGGCGCCCGGATCTGCGCAACCACCGGAAGATCCTGGTCATCGACGGGGAAACCGCCTTCACCGGGAGCCAGAACCTCATCGAGCCCGGCTATAAGCGCAAGTCCTCGCATAAGCTCGGCCGCGAATGGATCGATTTGATGGCCCGCGTCGGAGGACCGATGGTCACCGGCCTCGACGTCGTCTTCGCCACGGACTGGTCGCAGGAGACGGACGAGTACCTGCTGGAGGACCTCAACGAGGGCGGTGTCCCCCTGCCTTGCGGGACGACCACCGGACAGATCGTTCCCTCCGGACCGGGATTCGAGTCGGAGAACAACCTGCGCCTGTTCAACACGCTGATGTATTCGGCCACGGAGAAACTGACGATCACCAGCCCGTACTTCGTCCCGGATGATTCGATGCTCTACGCGGTCACCACCGCGGCCCAGCGCGGGGTCGAGGTCGAGCTGCTGGTCTCCGAACGCGGCGACCAGGCGTTGGTCCATCACTCCCAACAGTCCTACTACCTGCAGTTGTTGAAGGCCGGGGTGAAGATCTACCGGTATCAGCAGCCGATGGTTCTGCACACCAAGTGCTTCACCGTCGACGACGAGGTGGCGGTCTTCGGGTCCTCCAACATGGATATGCGGTCCTTCTCGCTGAATCTGGAAGTGTCCCTGATGCTGCTGGGATCCCGGGCCGTGGGGGAGATCAAGAAGGTCCAGGACGCGTATAAGGAAAAGTGCACCCTGCTCACCCTGGAGGACTGGCTGGACCGTCCACGCACCATGCGCTACCTGGACAACGTGGCCCGGCTGACCGCAACCCTGCAGTAGGGCAAGGCGGTCAGTCCCCGGCGTCGAACCCGGTGCCCAGGGCCGAGAGCACGCCCCGGGATTTGGTCGTGACCTCATCCCATTCCCCGGCCGGATCCGAATCGGCGGTGATGGCCCCGCCCAGTCCCAGGCCGAGTCGCCACGGGCCGGGGGCTGCCTGCGCGACGTCGGGCCCCGAGGTGGTCCCCGGATCCTGTCGGGCGACCAGCGTGCGGATGACCACGGCCAGATCGGCGGCCGAGGTGTGGGAGAAGTATCCGACGGCCCCCGAATACACCCCGCGGGGCCGGCCCTCCTCGAGCCGGTCCAGGATGGCCATCGTCGAGATCTTCGGGGCCCCGGTCATGGACCCCGGCGGGAAGGCGGCGGCCACGGCCTCGGCCCGCGGGGCGTCGGGGAGCAGCCGGGCCTCGATCGTGGACACCAGCTGGTGGACGGTTGCGTAGCTCTCCACCGCGCACAGGCGCGGAACACGCAGGGTCGAGGGAACAGCAAAGCGGGAGAGATCGTTGCGCAGCAGATCCACGATCATGATGTTCTCCGCCCGGTCCTTCGGCGAGGTCGCCAGATCGTGGGCCAGCCTGCCGTCCAGGGTCGGGTCCTGCGAGCGCGGGCGGGTGCCCTTGATCGGTTCGGCCCGCAACAGGCCGGCCGCGTCCAGGGACAGGAAACGTTCGGGGGAGGAGCTGGCCACCACGGTGCCACCCCACCGGATGTAGTGGGCGAACGGGGCGGGGCTCGTCCGACGCAGGGCCAGATACGTCCGCCACGGGTCGAAGGCCTCCGGGGCGACGGTGGCCTCCACCGCGGTGGTCAGACAGATCTCATAGCTGTTGCCCTCGGTGATCTGGGCTTGGGCGGCAAGGATCTTGGCCAGGTATCCCTCCCGGGTGTCCCGTGCGGTGAAACGCGGGGGTGGGTTCGTCGCGGCGGCGGGCTCCGGGGGGAGGGGCGGTTCGCCCATGGCCGGATGGGCCCGGGGGCCGGGGAGCCGCCGGAGTGCGTCGGCCGTGGAATCCAGCCAGTTGCGGGCATCCGGGGACTCCAGGGCCAGCAGCCAGGCTTCGGCGCGTTCATGGTCGATCACGAGGGCCCGTCCCGGGTGCAGGAGAGCGGCATCGGGGGTCGGGCTGGAGGCGTTGGGGACCGCCCCGGATTCGCGGCCGAGCTCGTAGCCCAGCCAGCCGAGCCACCCCAGGGCGAAGCCGCAGTCCAGTCCCGCCGGCCCCTGGAGCCGGGCGGTGCCCCAGTTGCGGTCCAGCCAGGCGAAGAACGGGCCGGCCACCCGCACCCGGGCACAACCGATGACCACCTCGGTCAGGCCGTCATGGTGTTCGGCCCGGGCGGCGGCCTCGCCGGCATCGTCCGCCAGGATGCTGAAGCGGTTGCGGGTGGCCCCGGGGCAGGAGGCGTTCGAGGATTCCAGCAGGACGGCATGTTCGCCGGGGAAGAACCGTTCAAAGAGGCTGGTCGCGACCTGTGGGATGTCAGGCAGCGGCAGACGGCGGGCGAGCAGCGACCCGTTCGCTGCCGCCTGGAGTTCGGGCCGCAGGGGTTCCTGCAGCACCGGCAGCTGGGTCAGGGCCCGGAGTGCATCGGGCGGGGCACTGCCGTCGGCATGGTTCGCCACGATGACATCGGCGCGTTCGATCACCGGGTCCTGGTCCAGCCACCCCTGCTCCTGTGCCGCCCAGCGCTCCCAATGCGGGGCGAAGGTGTCGCCATCCCGGGCCAGGGCACGCCGCCGTCGGACGTCGTCCTCCACCTCGACCCAGATGCTGGCATCCAGATAGGCGCGTGCTTGACGGCAGGAGGCCCCGACCCCCTCGACGATGACGACGTCGGCGGCCACCGTGGTGCGGCGCTCGCCGTCGGTGCCGTGCTCCCAATCCCAGGAGGTCCAGCGGGCGTCCTCACCCCAATACAGGGAGTCCAGCACCTCGGTGACATAGCGTTCGCGGCCGCGGGCGAGCCCGTCCCAGCCGGTGTAGATGTCCTCGAGGTGGAACAGGGAGACGCTGCGGTGGACCCTCAGACTGGTGGCCAGTTCCAGGGCCAGGGTGGACTTGCCGGCCCCGGAGCGGCCATCGACCGCAATGATGACCGGTGATCTACGCGCCACGCGGATCCGCGGTCCGGGTCCTGATGTGGCGTACCAGCCCCGGCACGGCGGCGGTGATGAGTTGTTCGGTGATCGCGAAGTCCGCCTCGTCGCCGTACCAGGGGTCGTAGATGCCTTGCTGGGCGGGGGCCTTCTGGGCCACCTCGGGGTCGAAGGACCGCAGCATGTGGACCTTTGAACGATCGGATTCGTTTCCGGCCAGCCGGCGCAGGGCCCCGAAGTGGTCGGTGTCCAGGGCCAGGACCAGATCAGTGTCGGCGAAGTCCTCGGCGGCGAACTGGCGGGCGGCATGCCCGGACGGGTCGAGGCCCTGGCGCCTGAGCAGCTCGGCGGCCCGCGGATCCATGGGACGCCCGATCTCCCAGTCGCTCGTTCCCGCCGAATCGACGTCCACGCCCTCGACGCCGGCCTCCTGCAGGGCGGCGCGGAGCAGGTGTTCGGCCATCGGGGACCGGCAGATGTTGCCGGTGCACACTGTCGTGATCCTGTACATGCTGCCAGTCTAGGTGCGCCGTGGTTCCGGTGACAGCCTCACGCCCCGGCGGGGCTACTGGTGCATCAGCACCAGCAGGGCGGCCACGAAGATGAACAAGGTCCCGAAGCAGAGGTTCAGGATGCGTTGGCCGCGGGCATTGCGGGTGAAACGGCGGAATCCCTTGGCCGTGGCGGCGAAGAAGAACCACATGACCAGGATGTCCACCGCAACGATGGTCCCGATGAGGATCAGGTATTGGGGCAGCAGGGGAGCGGCGGGCCGGATGAACTGCGGGGTGAACGCCAGGAAGAAGACGATCGCCTTCGGGTTCAGGAGGTTCACCCAGAGCCCGCGCCGGAACATGGACACGCCGGACTCATGGGCCCTGACGTCAACCGCCGCCGTATCGGGGTCCGGTTTGGCCCGCAGCAGGCCCACGCCCAGATACACCAGATAGGCGGCGCCCAGATAGCGGATGGCGGCGAAGGCCACCGGTGAGTTGGCCACCAGCACCCCGATGCCGGCGGCGACGATCATCACGTGCACCAGCAAGGCGGCCTGTTGTCCCAGGATGCCCCAGAACGAGCGCCGGAACCCCGCATTGAGGGCGTTGTTCATGGTGTTGATCGCCCCGGCGCCGGGGGTGAAGCTGATCAGGATGCAGGCACCCAGCAGCGAAAGCCAGAGGGAGAGGGTCACCCAAGGATTCTAGGGGTCCGGAGCCGGCTACGTGGTTTCGGGGCGGTGCGACCCGGTCGCCCGGTCCACGGCCGCCGAGGCGTCGGCCATGAATCGGGTCAGGACCAGGCGCTCGGCGGGGTCGAAGCGGGCAATGACCTCGCCGAGCTCGGTGGCCAGGGCGGTGAACATGGCCCGCCCGTCCTGCGCGGCACTGGCGGTGCTGCGGATCCTGACCACCCGGCGATCGTCGTCGTTGCGCTCGCGGGTGATGTGTCCGGAGGCGGCGAGGCGGTTGAGTAGGGCGGTGGTCGCCGGTGAGCTCAGGTTCAGCACGGCGGAGAGGTTGCTGGCCGTCGGGGCCTGGCCTTCCTGTTCGGTGCGCATGACGAAGGACAGTGCATTGAGATCGGTCCGGTGCATTCCGTGCCCCGCGCCGGCGGTCTCCACGTAGCGGTCCGTGGCCATGACGAACCGTTGGAGCAGTTCGATGAGGCGACGATCCGGCGGGCTTTCCATGCAGACAGTTTATGCCGGGCAGACGTGGAGGCCGATAATTTTATCAGAAAATCATATTATTTCATGGTGGAACTAAAGTAGGATCTGAGGGAAACGAACATCGGGGACGGCCGTGCCGCCCGGGCCGAGGAGTAGAGATGACCCAGCAGAGCCAGGACCCCCAGACCGGTTCGCCCTTGACACCGGCCGGGAGCCGCCGGAACCGGGGGCCGGTGCTTCGGGCCCTGTTGGCGGTGCTCGTGGTCGCGGTCTGGCTCGGGGTGGCCGGGGTCGGAGGTCCGACCTTCGGGAAGCTGGACCAGGTGCAGACCAACGACCAGGCGGGGTTCCTCCCGGCCACGGCCGAGGCCACACAGGCCCTGGACGCCCAGGCCGGCTTCAGCGAGAGCGAAGCAGTCCCCGCCGTCGTGGTGCTCGAAGGAAGAACCGCGGCCGATGTCGACTCCTTCGACGCCGACGCACTGAAGAAGAAGATCGAGGCGGAGCACCTGGTCTCCGGGGACATCGCCGGGCCCTTCCCGTCCGAGGACGGCACGGCGTTGGAACTGGTGGTCCCGCTGACCGAGGACATGGAAGCCGACGCCGCCGTGGCCGAGCTGCGCGACGTCCTGGCCCAGCAGGTCCCCGACGGGGTGGACGCCTATGTCACGGGCCCGGCGGGATTCACCGCCGACCTGGTGGAGGCCTTCGCCGGGATCGACGGGATCCTGCTGCTCGTGGCCCTGAGCGCCGTCCTGGTGATCCTGCTGTTGGTCTACCGTTCCCTGCTGTTGCCGTTCACGGTGCTGTTCACCGCCGTCGCCGCCCTGTGCCTGGCGATCCTTGCGGTGTTCTGGATGGCCAAATGGGACTGGATCAAACTCGATGGACAGAGCCAGGGGATCCTCTCGATCCTGGTGATCGGCGCCGCCACCGACTATTCGCTCCTGCTGGTGGCCCGCCATCGGGAGACCATCGCAGCCGGCCACCGCGGATTCGATGCCGCCGCCCGGGCGCTGAAGGGGGCCGCCGAACCCATCGTCGCCTCGGCCGGGACGGTCACCGTCGGGTTGTTGTGCCTGACGTTCTCGGACTTGAACTCCAATAAGGCGCTCGGGCCGATCGGGGCCTCGGGGATCATCTGTTCGGTGATTGCCGTCCTGACGTTCCTGCCGGCGGCACTGACCCTGTTGGGCAGGACCGCCTACTGGCCGTTCGTTCCGCACCATGCCGATCATCTCGATCCCTCTCCCGTGGCCGCGATCGGCCTCTGGGGCTCGGTGGCCCGGCTGGTTGGCCGGCATCCACGCCGGATCTGGATCGCCACGGCGCTGGTGCTCATCGTCGGGTCCCTGGGCATCACCCAGCTCAAGGCCACCGGGGTGCCCCAAAGCGAGCTGGTGTTGGGCGAGACCGAATCGGCGACCGGCCAGGACGTCCTGGCCCGGCACTTCGACGCCGGAGCCGGCAGCCCGGCGGTGCTGATCACCGCCAGCGGCAGCGCCGGGACAATGCTCGAGACGGTGAAGAAGGACGACGGCGTGGCCTCGGCCTACCTGCAGGCGGAGGGCGGCGGGCCGGCAGGGGGCGGAGCCCCGGGGCGGGAGCGCCCCGCCCAGGAGGTGGACGGACGGAACCTGATCTCCATCACCCTCGACGCGGCGGCCGATTCCGCTGCAGCGGAACAGTCGGTGGTGTCGCTGCGCCGAGAAGCGCGGCAGGTGGATCCGGACGCACTCATCGGCGGTCCCACCGCGATCTCCCTGGACACCAACGTCACTGCCGAGGAGGACCTGGTGAAGATCATCCCGCTGATCCTGTTGGCCATCCTGGTGATCCTCATGCTGCTGCTGCGTTCGATCCTGGCCCCGGTGCTGCTGGTCATCACCACGGTGCTGTCCTACGGAACGGCCATGGGCGTCTCGGCCTGGGTGTTCAACGGGATCTTCGACTTCCCCGGGGCCGACCCCTCGGTTCCCCTGTTCGGGTTCGTCTTCCTCGTGGCGCTCGGGGTGGACTACAACATCTTCTTGATGACCAGGGTCAGGGAGGAATCGCTCAAGCACGGCACCCGGGAGGGGGTTTTGCGTGGGTTGGCGGTCACCGGCGGGGTGATCACCTCGGCCGGCGTCGTCCTGGCTGCGACCTTCGCCGCCTTGGGTGTCATCCCCATCATGTTCCTGGCCCAGCTGGCCTTCATCGTCTCTTTCGGTGTGCTGTTGGACACCCTGGTGGTGCGCTCCTTATTGGTGCCGGCACTGGCCCACGACCTCGGAAAGGCCATCTGGTGGCCCTCGAAACTGTCCAAGGTCGGGAACTAGCGGAGGTCGGCCGGTCGGCCTGCTGGTAGGGTGGGCCCTTGTGGCTCGTCCCACCGGCAGGATGTGCGGTGGACCAGCCATGCGTCGACAGATTTGATCCTTTTCCCGCCGTCGTCCCGCCTTGAGCGGGGCACTACGTTGCGGCGGAAGGCCGGCCACCCCCGTGGAGGTCCGGCGGAGCCCAGAACCACCGGGCCCAGGCATTCCTTTTCTTCGGCGAGATAGCGCGCCGAACCCGGTTGCGCACAGCAACGACCGAAAGCAGCCCCGTGAGCGTTTCCTTTACTTCCCTCGGCGTGCCCGCACGCCTGGCGACCATCCTGTCCGGCCAGGGCATCGACACCGCCTTCCCCATCCAGGAAGCCACGCTTCCCTCCACACTGGAAGGCAAGGACGTCCTGGGTCGGGGCCGGACCGGCTCCGGCAAGACGCTGGCCTTCTCGCTGCCGCTGGTGGCCCGGCTGGCAGCGAACCCTAAACCGCGCAAGGCGCGTTTCCCCCGGGCGCTGATCATGGCTCCCACCCGTGAACTGGCCACCCAGATCAGCCGGGTCGTCATCCCGCTGGCCGAAGGCGCGGATCTGCGCACCACGGTCATCTTCGGTGGCGTCTCCCAGGTCCGCCAGGAGAAGGAGCTGAACTCCGGCGTCGACATCGTCATCGCCTGCCCCGGCCGCCTCGAGGACCTGTTGCGCCAGAAGGTCGTGGACCTCTCCCGCGTCGAGGTCTCCGTCCTGGACGAAGCCGACCACATGGCCGACCTCGGTTTCCTGCCCGTGGTCAAGCGGATCCTGGACCAGACCCCGCGCGGCATCCAGCACATGCTCTTCTCGGCGACCCTGGACAACGGCGTCGACAAACTCGTCCAGCGCTACCTCGACCAGCCCGTCGTCCACTCGGTGGATTCCTCGCAGGCCGCCGTGGACACCATGGACCACCACGTGTTCGTCGTCGACGCCGACTCCAAGAAGGAGCTGGTGCTCGAACTGGCGTCGGGGACCGGACGACGCATCATGTTCATGCGCACCAAGCACCACGCCAAGAAGATGGCCGTCTGGCTATCCAAAGCGGGGGTCCCCGCGGTGGACCTGCATGGGAACCTGAGCCAGAACGCCCGGGACCGCAACCTGGCGGCATTCTCCGGTGGGGATGCCCGCGTGCTGGTGGCCACCGACGTCGCCGCCCGTGGTGTGCACGTCGATGGCGTCGAGCTGGTCGTCCATATCGATCCGCCCGCCGAGCACAAGGCATACCTGCACCGTTCCGGCCGGACCGCCCGCGCCGGATCCGCCGGCGCGGTGGCAACCATCGCGACCCCCGACCAGCAGGGGGACGTGAAGTCCCTGATGCGGGCCGCCGGGATCAAGGTCCCCTTCGAAAAGGTCAGCCCGCAGTCCGCGGCCGTGGCCGCCGTCCGCGGCGACAAGGCCGAGCCGGTCACCTATGTGGCGCCGCGCCCGCAATCGAACCCGCGCGCCAAGACCCTGGCCGATTCCGATGCCGCCGGAGGCCGTGGACGCCGCCGGGGCGGGCGCGGGAACTCACGTCCGGGGCGTCCGGCGGCTCGTGGCGAAGGCTCCGCAGCCGGTGTCGACAGCCGTGGCGGACGCGACGGAGGCGAGCGGTCACGTGATGACCGGCCCCGTGGCGAGCGCGGCGGCCGTCCGGGCCCCGTGCGCGGGGAACGCAACGGTGAGCGTGCCGGAGGGCGCAATGGCGGCCAGCGTGCCGGAAGCCAGCGTTCCGGGGGCGGCCGCAGCCGTTCCGGACAGCGCCAGGGGTCGGGGCGTCCCGAGGGGCGCGATGCCAACACCAGCCGCCCGTCCTCGTCCCCGCGTCCCACCTCATCGGGGGCCCGCCAGGGCAGCACCATCGGTGACGCCATCGGGCAGAAGACCCAGGAAGCCCTTGGCGCCGGACGCCCGGGGCGCGGTCGCGGTAGCCGTCGAGCCGGAGCACCGCAGTCCAATTCCAAGGGCTAGACCTCCACGCATGAGGTGAATCGGATCACCCCGTTCACCGTCCCAGGCGCCGTTGCCCCGTCATTTGACGGGGCAAAGGCGCCTTTTGCGTGCCCGGATCGGGGCCGGAATCCAAACTTGAGCCAACTGCGCTCAAGTTCGAATTGACAATGAAATGAGCCCGAGTAGACTTGAGTGCAGAACGCTCAACCTCCCCGGTTGGGCGGAGGAACCAGCATTTCCCACCGGAAAGAAGGATGCATTATGTCTCGTGCCGTAGGTATCGACCTCGGAACCACCAACTCGGTCGTCTCCGTCCTGGAAGGCGGCGAGCCCACTGTCATCGCCAACGCCGAAGGCGCACGCACCACTCCGTCCGTGGTGGCCTTCTCCAAGGCCGGCGAAGTCCTGGTCGGCGAAATCGCCAAGCGCCAGGCAGTCAACAACATCGATCGCACGATCTCCTCGGTCAAGCGCAGCATGGGCACCGACTGGAGCACCACCATCGATGACAAGAAGTACACGGCGCAGGAAATCTCCGCCCGTACCCTCATGAAGCTTAAGCACGACGCCGAGTCCTACCTGGGCGAAAAGGTCACCGACGCGGTCATCACCGTCCCGGCCTACTTCAACGACGCCGAGCGCCAGGCCACCAAGGAAGCCGGCGAGATCTCGGGCCTGAACGTGCTGCGCATCGTCAACGAGCCCACGGCTGCCGCACTGGCCTACGGCCTGGACAAGGGCAAGGAAGACGAGCTGATCCTCGTGTTCGACCTCGGCGGCGGCACCTTCGACGTCTCGCTGCTCGAAGTCGGCAAGGACGAAGACGACTTCTCCACCATCCAGGTGCGCTCGACCTCCGGCGACAACCGCCTCGGTGGCGACGACTGGGATCAGCGCGTCGTCGACTGGCTGCTGTCCCAGGCCAAGGCCAAGGGTGCCGACCTGTCCAAGGACAAGATCGCCCTGCAGCGTCTGAAGGAAGCGGCCGAGCAGGCCAAGAAGGAACTCTCCAGCGCCTCCAGCACCAACATCTCGCTGCAGTACCTTTCGGTCACCGCCGATGGCCCGGTCCACCTGGACGAGCACCTCTCCCGCGCCAAGTTCCAGGACCTCACCAAGGATCTGCTGGAGCGGGCCCGCAAGCCGTTCAACGACGTGATCAAGGAAGCCGGCGTCAAGGTCTCCGATATCGCGCACGTCATCCTCGTCGGCGGCTCCACCCGCATGCCGGCCGTTGCCGAGCTGGTCCAGGAACTGGCCGGCAAGGAAGCCAACAAGGGCGTCAACCCGGATGAGGTCGTCGCCGTGGGCGCCGCGCTGCAGGCCGGTGTCCTGAAGGGCGAGCGCAAGGACGTCCTGCTGATCGACGTGACCCCGCTATCGCTGGGCATCGAGACCAAGGGCGGGGTGATGACCAAGCTCATCGAGCGCAACACGGCCATCCCGACCAAGCGTTCGGAAACCTTCACCACGGCCGACGACAACCAGCCGTCCGTGTCGATCCAGGTCTTCCAGGGCGAACGCGAGTTCACCCGGGACAACAAGCCGCTGGGCACGTTCGAACTGACCGGCATCGCGCCGGCCCAGCGTGGCGTGCCGCAGGTCGAGGTCACCTTCGACATCGACGCCAACGGCATCGTGCACGTCTCCGCCAAGGACAAGGGCACCGGCACCGAGCAGTCGATGACCATCACCGGCGGTACCTCGCTGGCGAAGGAAGACATCGACCGCATGGTCCAGGAAGCCGAGGAGCACGCCGCCGAGGACAAGGTGCGCCGCGAGGCCGCCGACACCCGCAACTCCGCCGAGCAGTCCGCCTACTCCGTGGACAAGCTCATCAAGGACAACGAGGACAAGCTGCCCGAGGAGGTCAAGACCGAGGTCCAGGCCGACGTCGACGCCGTCAAGGCTGCCCTTGAGGGCCAGGACAACGACGACGAGGTCAAGGCCGCGTACGAGAAGCTCCAGGAGTCGCAGACCAAGCTCGGCGAAGCCATCTACGCCCAGGCCGAGTCCGAAGGCGCCGCCGGTGAAGCCGGGGAGTCCGAAGGCACCGAGGCGCCCGACGAGGACATCGTCGACGCCGAGGTTGTCGACGAAGAAGACGAAGAGAAGAAGTAAGGCGGTTCGAATCTGATGCCAGAACACGGCAACGAAGAAGAGCACGACGGCGACGAGCCGGTGCGCTTCACCGATAAGCGCAAGGTCGATCCCGAGACGGGCGAAGTGCGCGGCGCCGAAGGGCATGAGGAAGCGACCGCTGCAGCGGAAGGTGCCGAGTCGGAGGATGCGCTGGCCCAGGCCGAGCAGATCCTCAACGAGGCAGGCGACCAGCAGGAGCAGCCCGCGGCGGCGTCCGACGTCGAAGCGGAACTGCGTAACGACCTGCTGCGTCTGCAGGCCGAGTACGTGAACTACCGCAAGCGCGTCGAGCGCGATCGGGAATCCGTGCGCGACCTCGCCGTCCAGTCGGTGCTCGTCAGCCTGCTGCCCGTACTCGACGATCTCGACGCCGCCCGCAAGCACGGCGATCTCGAGGAAGGGCCGTTCGCGGCGGTGGCGAACAAGATCGACGCCATCCTCGCGGGCCACGGACTGACCCGGATCGAGGAAGTGGGGGTCGTCTTCGACCCGAACTTCCACGAGGCCCTGATGCAGCAACCCAGCTCCGAGGTCCCCGAGGACCACGTGGCCCAGGTCCTGCGGATCGGCTACCAGAAGGGCGAGCGCGTCATCCGTGCCGCCCAGGTGGTTGTCTCCACGGGAGAATGAACCACCCCCGGCCGCCCCACCACCGGTGGGGCGGCCGGGACCCCATTAGCTTGAGAAACAACCAGGAAACAGGAGGCGCCCGATGGCCAGTCAGGATTGGGTCAACAAGGATTTCTACGCCACCCTCGGCGTCTCCAAGGACGCCAGCGACGCCGATATCAAGAAGTCCTACCGCAAGATGGCGCGCAAATACCACCCCGACACCAATCCCGGCGATGAGGCCGCGGAAAAGAAGTTCAAGGACATCACCGAGGCCAATTCGGTGCTGTCCGACCCCGAGGAACGCGAACAGTACGACGCCATCCGGGCGATGGGATCCGGCGCCCGGTTCACCTCCGGAGGCGCCGGGGGGCCCTCCGGTGGCGGCGCGGGATTCGACGACGTCTTCGGCAACCTGTTCAACCAGGGGGGCGGGGGACGCCGCGGTGGCGGGTTCCCCGGAGGCGGCCAGGTTCCCCCCGAATTCGCGGACCTCTTTGGTGGTGGCGGATTCGGCGGCTTCCAGCAGGCCCCGCAGAAGGGCGCCGATCGGACCGCTTCGACCACGATTTCCTTCGCCGGGTCCATCCGCGGCACCAGCATCGGACTGCGCGAACCCGATGGCGACGTCATCGACGTGCGCATCCCCGCGGGCATCCGTGACGGCCAGAGTGTCAGGGTCCGGGGCAAGGGCCAGCGCAGCCCGGCAGGAAACGGGGACCTGTTGGTGAAGGTTTCGGTCAAACCGCATGCCTTCTTCGCCCGCGAGGGCAACAACATCCGGATCCACCTGCCGGTGGGCTTCTCCGAGGCCGCCCTGGGAGCCACGTTGGAGGTCCCCACGCTGACCGGGGAGACCGTGAAGATGAAGATCCCCGCCGGGACCTCATCGGGGCGGACCCTGCGGCTGAAGGGGCGCGGGGTGAAGACGTCCAAGGCCGTCGGCGATCTGCTGGTCACCGTCGAGGTCGTCGTACCGCAGAAGCTCAATGCCGAGGCGCAGGAAGCCGTCAAGGCCTTCGCCGAAGCAACCGCCGACGCGGATCCCCGCGCCGGGATCGCCACCAAGGCGGTACTCTAGCGGCGGGCCCGGGGCGCGGGAAGCACGGCGGAACCGAACACACCAGGAGGAGGCAAGCACATGGCGGTAGGCAAGGCACTGGCCATCAACGATCGTTTCATCCCGGTATTCGTGATCTCCGTCGCGGCCGAACTGGCCGATATGCACCCGCAGACACTGCGCCAGTACGACCGCATGGGATTGGTCTCGCCCTCGCGGCAGCGCGGCAAGCAGCGGCGCTATTCCAAGCATGATGTCGAATTGCTGCGGGAGGTCCAGAGCCTCTCGAAGGCGGGGGTCTCGCTGGAAGGGATCCGGCGGGTCCTGGAACTCGAGAACCAGGTTGCGGCGCTGCGTTCCCGTGTGGCGGAACTGAGTCAGGAACTGGCCGAAGCCGACCGCAGGTCCTCGGAGATGGAACGGGTCTTTGCCGCCGGAGCCGGCGGCGGTGACGTCGTCACCCTGGCCCGGGGGGAACGCCCCAGGGCCCGCAGCCAGGCCGTCGTCATCTGGCGAGCCCAGGACTAGGCGGACACCTCATGGTCCCCGGGACGCTGGCGACCGTTGCCGAGCTGATCGAGCGGGCGGAGCGCGGCTTCGAGATCACCAAGGGCCGGCGTGACGGATTCGATCAGGACCGCAAGGCGGCAGTGGACGGGGTCGCCCATGCGCTGAGGCCCACGTCCATGCACCGGCGGCTTCCCGCCAGACGGCTGCTCTTCCTGGACCTGGAAGGACCGCATCCGTTGGCGGCCGTGGTGCTCGGGGACCCCGACCATGCCACCCACCTGACCTGGCAGGTCTCCGGGGCAGGCATCCGTCCCGGAACCGCCATGTGGGGCACGGCCCGTGAAGCCGGCGAACTCCTGCTCGAACAGCGGGCCGCCGGTGCCGGAGCCCCGGCCGTCATCGCCTGGCTCGGGTATCCCGCACCGGGGATGTTCAGGGCCCTCTCGGACCGTACCGCCCGGACCTGTGCCGCGCGGCTGGCCTTCGACATCCGTCGGGTCGGGGAGCTCCTTCCCCGTACGGCCAGGATGGCGATCGAAGCACATTCCTACGGGGCGACGTTGGCCGCGTACGCGCTCGCCCGGTTGGATGCCGAACCACCCCCGGCCGGCCAGGCGGGCCCCTTGATCGACACACTGGCCACCATTGGTTCGGCGGGAATTCCGGACCGCTTGTTGCGGGACCCGTCTGACTTGGGCATCCCACCAAGCCGCCGATACGAGGCCGTGGCGAGCCGGGACCTGCTGGCCCGATGCGGCCGGCTCCTCAGTGGGCGGACCACGGTCGCCGGGCTGCCGTTCGCCGTGGAAGGACACCCGGAATCGGGGCTGCATGCCGTCACCGGGCACAACACCTCCCGCTTCGTGCCCGGATCCGATGACCCCGAATACGGGTACCGGGACCCCGGCACGCTCTCGCTGCACAACCTGGCCCGGATCCTCATCGGGGGGACCCCTCCGTTCAGCTGACCGGCCCCCGGCGGTCCCCGTCCGCCTCCGGTTCCCGGCGATAGGCCAGATCGAAGACCAGACGGCCCGCGGCCACGGCCTTGGCCTCGAAGCTCGTGCGCACCCGCCCCGCGTAGCGTGGGGCCCACCCCCCGAGATCGTCTGTGAAACCCGGCTCCGGGTCGTGGCCCTCCAGACCGTCGCGGCGGACCCGGCTCAGGGGGGAGTCCTCCCCGGCGCATTCGCCGGGGTGCAGGGAGGTGAAATCCTTCGAGGCGTCGAGGATCGAACGCATCTGTTCGGCATACTGCGACCAATCGGTGGCCAGGCGCCAGATGCCGCCGGGGGCCAGCACACGGGCGGCCTTGGGCAGGAACGATTCCTTGATGAGCCGACGCTTGTGGTGCCGGGTCTTATGCCAGGGGTCGGAGAAGAAGATCCAGAGTTCATCCACCGAACCGGGCTCCAGCATCACATCGAGGACCTCGGGGGCGTTGGCCTGCACGGCCCGCACATTGGTCAGTCCCTTCGCGTCGATCCGGGCCATCAGCTGCGCCAGGCCGGGCAGATAGACCTCCACGGCGAGGAAATCCCGTTCGGGATGGGCCTCGGCGGCTTCGGCGATGGCTTCGCCCAGCCCGGTGCCGATCTCCACGGTCAGCGGGGCCCGACGGCCGAAGGCCTCCTCGGCGTCGAAGCGGAAATCCTCGTGGACCGAGGTGTCTGCGTGGTGGCGCGGAACCTGGATGACGTAGTCCCCGGAGAGCCGGTCCCAGGAGTCCTTGCGCTTGCCGTGCAAACGGGACCCGCGACGGACGAAGGACACCGGATCGGTCCGGTAGAAGCGCAAATCGTCGGCGGCGCGGCCGTTGACAGGGGGCTTGGGGGCTGCGGGATCATTCATTGGGTCCACGTTAGTCGTCGCCGCGATGGACGTCATGTCAGGGTCTTCCCGGATGGCGGCGCCGGCCGCGGACGGGCACACTGGAGACATGAACGGACCCCTGAACCTGATCCTGAACATCATCTGGCTCGTCTTCGGCGGATTCTGGCTGGCCCTGGGCTACCTGGCCGCCGGGGTCGTGTGTTGCGTGCTGATCGTGACCATCCCCTTCGGGCTGGCCTCGTTCAGGATCGCCAACTATGCGCTGTGGCCCTTCGGCCGCACCATCGTGGACCGGGGCGGGCGGACCGGATTCTTCTCCACCGTGGGCAATGTCGTGTGGATCCTCGTGGCGGGGATCTGGATCGCCATCGGGCATGTGGTCACCGCCATCCCGATGTTCGTCAGCATCATCGGCATTCCGCTGGGCATCGCCAACCTCAAACTGATCCCCGTCTCCCTGGTGCCCCTGGGCAAGGTCATCGTGCCCTCGGGGTCGCGCCTGCCGATGGGCCCGGCCGCCTGAACGGTTCCGGGTCCGGCGAACCAAGCAGCCTGCCGGGCCCGCGGATCCCGCCGCCCCGGCATGTGCCCCGAGGCCGTCGACCCGGGCCTCCAGCCGCCGGTCGGGCCGGCAGGGAAGACGATTCCTCTCGAATTGCACTCTTCCGTCCTTGACTTATGTGGCATAGTTATCGACCGTTAGTGATCGCCCCCACAATGAGAGTTGATAGCAATACATGGACCGAATAGGTCAGAGGGCCGCCGCATCGAGTCGGGAGACGACGCCGAAAGCGTCCGTGTTCCAGGACTTCGGGGGCTGCCATGAATGTTGAAATGCTCAAGAGCACCTGGGCCGATATGTCCCAGGCGGGCGACGAAGCCCCCTTGTACTTCTATTCCCATCTGTTCATCACCCATCCGGAACTGCGCGAGATGTTCCCGGTCTCCATGGCCAGCCAACGCGATAAGCTGTTCGGCGCGCTGGGGCACATCGTGAGCAATGTGGAGAAACTGGATTCCGATACCGGATTCGTCGAGGAACTGGGCCGCGATCACCGGCGATTCGCGGTGGAACCCGAACACTACTCCGCCGTTGGTTCCTCGCTGCTGGCGACCCTCAAGCAGTTCCTGGGCAGCCAATGGACCGAAAGCGTCGCGGCGGACTGGTCCGCGGCCTACGGCCAGATCGCGAAGATCATGGTCGTGGCCGCCGAGGACGCCGCCGAGGATTCACCCCCATGGTGGGATGCCGAGGTGGTCTCCGTTGACCGGCGCAGCATCGACGTGACGGTGATCCAGCTGCGGACCACCCCGGCCATGGACTACCTGCCGGGCCAATCCATGGCCATGGAACTGGGGCGGCTGCCCCGATTATGGCGTTACGTGACCCCCGCCAACCAGCCGCAGCCGGACGGCCTGGTGGAACTGCATATCCAGTTGGTGCCCGGCGGGCAGTTCAGTAGCACCGCGGTACGCAAGATCCGTCCCGGGGACACGGCCCGGCTCGGAGCCCCGATGGGCGACCAGCTCACCCGTCCCCGGAACGGGAAGGACCTTCTCCTGGTGGCCGGCGGCACGGGGCTGGCGCCTCTGGCGGCGGTCCTGGACCAGGTCGGCACCCAGTGGACGACCGAAGGAACCGGGCCGCGGGTTGACCTGTTCCATGGGGCCCGCCTGCCGTGGAACCTCTACGACCACGAGAAGCTCACCCGCCTGGCGGAACAGCCCTGGTTCACCTACCGACCGGTCGTCTCGGACGATCCGACCTTCCACGGGCTGCGTGGACTGGTGGGTTCCGCGGCGGCCGCCGAAGGCTCGTGGGCCGGCCGGACGGCCCTGGTCTGCGGGTCCCCGCCCATGGTCGGGCATGCCGTGGCCCAACTGGGGACCGCCGGACTTGCTCCGGATGATCTCCGCTTCGAGACGTTCGCAACCCTAGATGAGAGTTCCTCGGCCATCGGCCAGAGTGACGAAGAAGGATCACGATAATGCCCTATGCCAATGACACCCGATCAGCCCGCGCCCTGACACCGGAGGCCGTCCGTGACGCCATGTTCCCGGCCGTGGAGGTCGGCGGGCTCGACCCCGTGGCCATCAATCTGTTCCTGGCCGATGCCTCCGTCCAGATGGCTTCGGACCGCGAGGAGATCCGGACGCTGCGACGACGCGCTGAAGAGGATCGGGGCTCCGGCCTTGATGTCAGTGCCGAAACCGTGAACCTGCTCAGTCGGGCGCAGGTCATCGCCGATAAGCACGTCAGCGAGGCCGAGCAATATGCCCATGGCCTCATCGACGGGGCCCGAAAGCAATATTCGGAAATCCTGCAGAAGGCCGAAGACAATGCGGGTAGCGCCGGTTCCGCCGCCGCCCCGGCCGTCCCCGGATACGGGGAGCCGGTCCCGGAGATCGAGTATGTCCGCACCTACACCCGGGTGGCCCAGGTCCAGTTGCGCTCCGTGATCGACGCCCTGGCCGAACAGGTGGATCAGTTGGGCCATTTGCCGCAGTTCGGCGCCACTGCCTCGGAGCCGGGCGCGGGGGGTGGCTCCTGAGCCGGCGGTAGCACTTGTAGGGTCCGGTACAATTTGAGAATTTTTGTATCGATTTTGCAGAAGTTCCTACCAGTATGAGAATTTTTAATCCATGCAAAATGAGAACTTCTGGACGTGCGTTGAGGTGTTTCGGTTGCAGCTGCGAAAGAAGTCCGGTTGCAAATAGTCGGAGGAGGACGAGACTTGTTAAGACGGAGCTTCCGATAGCTCTTGTGTAGACATCCCGTAGCGCGGGCACGGCTATCGGATAGCACTTTCTCACCATCGGCAAATAGGCAGTCGAGGTCTTTGACGGTGAGCGATTTGCTCTCCTCCCGCCTGCACTGCTGCTTGTCGACGAGCGCGCGCCAGGCCTTGGCGATCGCGGCGCGAACAAGCGGCCCTCCTTTCGTTCTGCGGATTGGGGGCGCGTTCACGAAAGCAAGGCAAGCACTTGGCGGAAGTTGGTCATGAGCGGGGTCTTGCGACATTCACCCACGGCCGCGGTGACCCCCAGTTGGACCCGTGGCTGGCGCAAACCTCCGCGACACCGCTACCCGATGCCCGCGCACCTGCTACCGCTTCGATACACAGGCGCTATCCGAAGTGCCGTCTTAACAAGACTCACCTGTCATGGCAAATAGATGTACTCAGGATAGGTCGCTGCCTCTGTCCAGATGCGACCCAAAATACCAAAAGAGAATTCCCTGCTAATCGATCGGTTCATGAGAATAGGAGCGTTCTCAAATTGCTGCAAAACGGAGCTCGTAGTCCATGTTGTCGACCATGGTCTGACACTGCTCGAAGTAGCTCGAGAGTTCGTCGAATTCTCCCCTTTCCGGAGCTTCTTCAACCAGTGCCCGAAATTCAGGATCGAAGCGGATATCGAGTCCCGACGCGATCCCCTCCGTGGCTTCAGACAGTTCGGAGTGAATCCAGTCCTCGATTTCGTCGAACAGGCGAGAAACCTTGACACACCTCATCCAGAGGCGGTGAGGGTCGCAATTATCCGGCTCTGTGCGAAGGCCGCACGTAGCCAACCGACAGCAAACTGACTGACTCTGGTTACAGGTACCTCACCGAAGTCGACCGTGAGGACGGCGTTTGCCGTGCGAAGGGTGTACTTGGCACTTGCCAGGTATTCAGGATGTTCACGTTTCGATTGAAGCTTTTTCTTCGATCTACTGCCGCTCATGGCACCACTATATTCATGGCCTATGCTGTGCAAAGGTCTTGGGTGCCCGTCGTCCTGTTGAGACTGGTGTCGTAGGAGACTGCTAAGGTCCGTCTAAACCAGACAGGGAGAACGTCGATGTCGTCGGATGGATACCCGTTTCCAGTTGCCGTGTCCCAACTCGGCACTAGTGAGCCCCGTGAAACGCAGGTTGCCCGCGCGGTCGCCTGGCTCTCACAACAACTTGGTGGCCCAATTACGGTCGTAACCCCTCAGCGAAGATTCGAAAGCGAAACTCTCAAGCGGTTGCTAGGGAGAGCTGATACGGCTCACCTCACCTGGCAAGGCTTCTCTGCCGGGTCCCTTACCCGCCGGCGTGTCATCGACGCGTGGCCCGATCGGCAACACCTAAACGATCTGTGGGGCTCACAAGCTGACGCCATTGTCGTCGTCGAGTGGGGAACTGCCGAAACAACCGCTTGGCTGGAGGACGCTATTCCGGTAAGACTTCTTCCGGGGCAGACTTCCCAGCTTGTGTCCGGACAAGAAGCCGCCCTGGCAGTCACCGGCGATCCGCTACCTGAAGACGTGATCCGGATACTGAAGATCCTTTCGAAGTGGGCGGCCGGATACGACTCCGGACTCAAATGGAATGAAGAGGACAAGCTCAAGGCCGACATGATGAACAGCCCCGAGCGTTGGACCTCTGTCACGGTCGAACAAGTCAGAGACAAGTGTCGTGAACTGAAGATGCGGCCAAAGGACATCGAAACGATCGTAGGATTCGTGGAGCGCAGGAAGCAAGGCCGGAGATTCAACGTTCGTAGCACCTACCGCGATTACCAATTCTGATCACGGTTCCATGCCCGTTGTCGGAAACCCAGCCAGATCAACTGCAGGACGACCGGGACCGTCTGGCCGGGGCGGCGTACTAGGAATCTCGCGGCGATTGGC
Organism: Arthrobacter sp. AOP36-C1-22; assembly: GCF_052377515.1. Taxonomy (NCBI): domain Bacteria; kingdom Bacillati; phylum Actinomycetota; class Actinomycetes; order Micrococcales; family Micrococcaceae; genus Arthrobacter; species Arthrobacter sp. AOP36-C1-22. Next base: position 77,320 of record NZ_JBQSWW010000016.1, read on the forward strand.
GACTCGTCGCGTGCGAACAGGCAAACCATTTAGACCGTCATCGTCATCCTTCCACAGGGGAACGGAAGGTCGGAAGCATCCGCTGTGCGCCCAGCGCAGGTCCTCAAAGTGCCCGGCGTTCGGGGCCTCGTAGGGCAGGGAAGCCTTGCACATCAGGTGGCTAAACAAATATCCCTATACCCCAGATCGTTCCACGACGAGCCATACGGAGGAACCGCTCAGACGGGTGTACCGGCTTCATCGAATACGCGCGGGAGTGTTGAGCGGCGGTTCATGCTCGGTCCTGTTTCTCGTCTTCTTCCGGTTCTTCGGGTGCGCGAGATGTGCCTTCTGCCAGAAGCTGAGGCTCCAATTTTAAGGCACGGCACATGGCCACGAAGTGTTCCTTATCTTCCTTGCGGATAAGTTCAAAGACGGCGTGGAGGATGTGTACTGCTTCTGGCCTGCTGATTCCCCGGCCTGTCTCCACGCGTTCATTGTGGGAATAATGATGTAAGTATGTGACTAGTCTCTGGCGGGTGAGGCCATCGTCCATCCCGTCGAGTGCAGTCTGCATCTGAACCCTGAAATCGCCCATCTGTTCGGGGAATCGAAAACTGAGAAAGCCCTCGAGAAGACGGCGACATACATTCGGAAGGATGACAGCCGCATCCATTTCCTGCTCGATTGTTGGTCGATCGCCACAGTCAATCAGCGTTCTTGCTGATCGCCAGAAGAGGTAGTGATATTCCGAACGAAGACGGGTTCGTAAGGCCTTGTCCTTTTTGTCCGATCCCCAGTCGCGCCACGTGGGAACGCGACGGACTACCCCGACGTCGACTTTCTGAGCCTGGGCTTGTAGCTCGAGAATTTTGAAGTCTCGTTTCTCCTTGGGGGCGCTGTTGGGTAGGCGATCCAGTTGGTTTGCCCAGATTTTGAAGAGTTCGAAATTGTGGGTCATCAGGAACACCTGACCGCAGTCTCGGACAGGCTTCTGGTTGCATAAGCAGGCAACGGGCTGGCCGCAGCCACATGCGGACGGCTGCACCAGCTCCGCCCATAAGAGACTGGAGGCGCCGATTGCGAAGTTGTCGTCCAAACTTGAAACGGGATCGTCTATGACGACGATCTGCTCACTGCGATTCCGGCCTTGAGTGCTGAGGCTCTTAACGAAGTACAGCAAAGCCAGTGCGGTACATTCTCCCTCGCTAAGGTGGAGCGCTGGCGAGCCATCCCTGTAAATTGCGTAGCGTCCCTCTTCCACGGGGACAATCCGAATATCGGACCGGCCGAGCAGGATGTGTAGTCTCTGATTCAGCCACTCGGCTGGCGGCCCAGGATCATGCTTTTCAGACTCCAGCTGGACGATCTTGTCTCGGGTAGCACACACCATCGTGTGATTGTCTTGAAGTGTTTTGTTGGCTGTGTCGGCTTCGCGGATGGCTGTGTCGTAAGCGTCTTGGTTGGGCCCCTTGGTAGAAGCCCGGTGACTATGTGAGTTTCGCATCCGATAATGGACTCGGGAGGAGATTCACAGATATGGCACGTAGACATAACCCTGATCAGGTCATCGCGAAAGTACGTCAGGGTCAGAAGATGCTTAACGGCGGACAGCCGATGATCGAGGTCATCAAGGAACTACAGGTCACTGAAGCGACGTGGTATCGGTGGCTTCAGCAGTACGGATCCGAGAAGAACGCCAGCCATACCAGGGCGGTAAAAACCTCGAAAAGGAGAACGCCAGGCTCAAGAAGCTGGTGGCGGAGCAAGAACTGGCCATCGATATTCTCAACGAGGTGGCGCGGGGAAAATTCTAAGCCCCGAACCACGCCGCCGTGCCGTGCGTATGGGGCAGGAAAAGTTCGGGGCTTCCGAAAAAGTTGCCTGCAAGATGCTCAGCCAGAGTCGCTCAGCCCTACGCAGAGGCCGTCCAGCGGTCAGATTCTGAGAGGCTCGGCTGCGCGCGGATCTACGAGTGGTCGCGGTGAAGTATCCGGTATGGGGCTGGCGTAAAGTACGCTGGCATCTGCTCCAGCAGCCGCAGCGGGACGGGATAGCGCTGAATAAGAAGCGAGTCTGCCGGCTCTGGCGCCTTGAGGGGCTCACCTGCAAGCCCAAGGTACGCAAGAAACGTCGTAGCGGGCCCGGTGCAGGGGAGCAGAAGAGGCTCAGGGCCGAGTACCCGATGCATGTGGTCAGCTTCGACTTCCAATCCGATAC